>DASWTB010000382.1:0-13052 GCA_036402315.1 Pseudoduganella sp.
CATCACCGGCCGCGGCGGACCGATGACGCGGCAGATGTTCTGGGTGGTGGTGAAAAAGCACGCACAGAAAGCAGGCATCACCGCGCCGCTGTCGCCGCACACCCTGCGCCATGCGTTTGCCACCCACCTGCTGAACCACGGCGCTGACCTGCGCGTGGTACAGTTGCTTTTAGGCCACTCTGACATTTCTACAACACAGATCTACACCCACGTTGCCCGCGAGCGCCTAAAGCAGATTCATGCGCTACATCATCCACGCGGATAATTTCGTTTGCGCAGTACCGCCAATCGGCTTACCTTGAGGCCAGGAGGATCACAACATGGCGAAGACAAATTTCCAGTACGAAAAACGGCAGCGCGAGTTGGAAAAGAAACGCAAGGCAGAAGAGAAGGCACAGCGCAAGCTGGAAGCCAAGAACCGGCCGCCTTCTGAACAGTCAGCCGATGAGGCTGGCTTTGACACCACTGAGACGGACATCACAACACCGGAATAATGAAACGACACGCCCTCGCCACAGTCATACTTAGCACCACCGCATTCCTCATCACCTCGCCCGCGTCTGCAGTCGAGGGCAACTTACCGCCGCCAAAGTGTGCCGCGCAATCCGATGGCGAGGCCCCCGCTTCGGCCTACATCATCGCAAGCTCCGCCGCCGTTCGCGCGGCACCGTCTGCAACGGCTGAGCTGCTTGGCTATGCACCGATTGCTACGCCGCTCAACCTGTTCTGCCTGCAGGAGGGCTGGGCGAAGGTTTCGCTCACGGGAGCGATGAGCATCAACGGCTGGATGCGCGCGGACCTGGCGGGCGCCGAACTGCCGACGCGCGATGCGGCACTCGCAGCATTGCGCAGCGCACAGGGCGGAAATCCCGCCGCCTTGCGCACACAGTCCGAACGCGTGCTGGCGTTCGCGCCGCTGGATGAAAGCAATTTCGAGGCCGT
This sequence comes from Pseudoduganella sp., assembly GCA_036402315.1. GTDB lineage: Bacteria > Pseudomonadota > Gammaproteobacteria > Burkholderiales > Burkholderiaceae_D > Rugamonas. Next base: position 943 of record DASWTB010000382.1, read on the forward strand.
GCTGCAAGAGGTGCGCGCCGCAGGCGATGTGGAATGGACGCAGAAGCTGGAGCGGCGCCTGGCCTTGCTGCGTGCGCCCACCGTAACGCGTGCACCGAATGAGGTGAAACTGCTGCTCGCCATCGAGGGTCAAAGCATGAACGCCGTGGCCACATTCACCGACGGGATGTGGCAAGGCTATTCAGCCAGCAACGGGGACGACGAAGAACAGCGCAAGGCCGACCAGAAGTTTGCCAATCGCTACTTATCACCAGGCCGTGCCTACAATTTCTATGCGCGCGGCGGGGTGGATGGGATGGTGCTCTCCGGTGGCCGGCAGGAACTAAGCTGTTCATCGATGGCATCCGACTTCAAGCGTGTCGGCGGCAAGCCAGCGGTTAACCGGGGCCTGGCGGCGAACTTCCCGCTTACGGAGCAGCCGGCCGGCCAGGACGCGGCCGCCACGGATGGGCAGAAGCGCGCTGCGCTTGACGTGGCCGCAGCGATGCTGAAAGCCCAAGGCGTACCGGCCGCCGGCATTGCGCGGCTGATGCGTGCACCAGCCGGCGACGAGCCGGGCCTGGTGATTTCGACGGTCCCGGCTCCCGGCCAAACGGCGCCGATCCTGGTGCTGTCGTCCGAGTATTCCAATGCCGAGTCGGGCCAGGGCCATTCCTTCCTGCTGGTGATGGAAATGGACCGGAGCGGGAAATATGGCGCGACCCACCGTTACTTCAAGAAAATGAAGACATACGAAGACGGCGGTTCCTACAGGCTGCTGGCCTACGTCGACACCGACGGCGATGGCCAGCAGGAACTCGTGCTGGCTTACAGGGGCTACGAGACCTGGTGGTATGAGATGCTGCAGCGCGAAGGGAAGGGCTGGAAGACGCTGTTCAAGGGCGGCCAGGGCGGCTGTTGAGCGAAGCTGGCGGCCGCCGTATCGTCCCCGCCAATGCGGGGACGGGTAAGGCGATCTTTGTTACGCGGCTTCCGCCACGTCGGTGTGTTCGGCGGCGGCTGCATCGTCGTGATGGCCACGGCGCAGCCAGCGCTTGGCGCGCTTGCCTAAGCTGTCGAGGTAGGTGTAGGCCACCGGCACCACAACCAGGGTCAAGAGGGTGGAGGTGATCACGCCGCCAATCACGGCGCGGCCCATCGGCGCCTGGGTCTCGCCGCCTTCGCCCAGCCCGATCGCCATCGGCAGCATGCCGAAGATCATCGCCAGTGTCGTCATCAGGATCGGCCGCAGGCGCACCTGTCCGGCCGCCATGATGGCGTCATGCTGGCTCATGCCGTCGCGCTGGCCGTGGTTGGTGAAGTCGACCAGCAGGATCGCGTTCTTGGTCACCAGCCCCATCAGCATGATCACGCCGATCACGGAGAACACATTCAGCGTGGAGCCGGTCGCCAGCAAGGCCACCAGCACGCCGATCAGCGACATCGGCAGCGCTACCATGATCGCAATCGGCTGCAGGAAACTGCCGAACTGCGAAGCCAGCACAATGTAGATGAACACCACCGCGATGCCCAGCGCCGTGACGGCGCCGTTCATGGTTTCGGCCATCTGCTGCGCGTTGCCGGCCACGTCGAAGCGCACGCCATCCGGCAGCGTCATCGAGTCCATGGCCTTCTTCACGTCGGCGTCGACGTCGCCGGCCGGGCGGCCTTCGGTGGCGGCGTAGATCGCCACACGGCGCTGCAGGGCCTGGCGTTTCAGCACCTGCGGGCTGAAGCCGGGTACGAAGTCCACCACCTGGCGCAGCGGCACCATCAGCGGGTTGCCGTCAGGGCCAATCTTGCTGGAAGTGAGCGACAGGTCGGCCAGGTCGGCGATGCGCTGGCGGCCCGATTTCGGCAGCTGCACATTGACCTCATAGTTCTGGCCATCGGCGGCCAGCCAGTAGCTGGCTGTATCGCCCGCCACGAAAGGACGCATGGCGCTGCCGATCTGCTGCACCGTCAGTCCCAGGTCGCTGGCCAGTTCGTTGTTGATCTTGATCAGGGTCGATGGGTTGGCGCCTTCCTGGCTGTACTCCATGTCGGCCACGCCTTTGATCTTGCGCATCTTGGCCATCAGCGTCTGCGCGGTCTGTTCCAGCTTGGCTTCGTCGGTGCCGAGGATGGCGATGAAGATCGGCTTCTGGCCCACCGACATGGTGATGCCGGGGATGCTCTCCAGGCGCTTGCGGATCGCGCTTTCCACTTTCTGCTGCGACTGGCGGTGGGTCTTCCTGGCGTCGGTCAGCTTGATGCGCATGAAGGAAATGTGACGGCCGGCCGGGTCGCCAACATTGGCCACGACCGTGTCGATCTCAGGGAATTCCTTGAGCGCCGCTTCCACCTGCTTCACCTTGGCGTCGTTGTACTCCAGGCTGGAGCCCACCGGTACCTTGAATTGCAGGAAGACCTGGCCCTGGTCGGTTTCCGGGAACATCTCGCCGCCGATCATCGGCACCAGCATCAGGCTGCCCACGAACAGCGCGAAGGCGGAGGCCAGCGTCAGCTTGCGCCATTTCAGCGCGAAGCCCAGCACCTTGCCATACAGGCTGTGCACCTTCTCCACGCCATGTTCGACCTTTTCCATGATCCGGCCGAGCCACGGCAGGTATTTGAAGCGGTCCCTGGCGGGGTCCGGCCAAACGGAAGACAGCATCGGGTCCAGCGTGAACGAAACGAACAGCGACACCAGCACCGCCACGGTCACCGTCACGCCGAACTGCAGGAAGAAGCGGCCGATAATGCCTTCCATGAACGCCACCGGCACGAACACGGCAACAATCGCGAAAGTGGTCGCCATCACGGCGATGCCGATTTCGTTGGTGCCGTCTTCCGCCGCCTTGCGGTGGTGCTTGCCGAAGCCGAGGTGGCGCACGATGTTTTCACGCACCACGATGGCGTCGTCGATCAGCAGGCCAATGCACAGCGACAGCGCCATCAGCGTCAGGAAGTTCAGCGTGAAGCCGAAGGCCTTCATGGCGATGAAGGAGGCCAGCACCGAAATCGGCAGGGTCAGGCCGGTGATGATGGTCGAGCGCCACGAATGCAGGAAGAAGAACACGATCACCATGGTCAGGATCGCGCCTTCGATGATGGTGCGCTTCACGTTGTCCAGTTGTGCTTGCACGCGCTCGGACTGCGAATCCACCACCTTGATCTTGATATCTTCCGGCAGCGTCTTGCGCAGGTTTTCCACCACCTTCAGGATGCCGTTGCCCACTTCGACCACGTTGGCATCCTGCACCTTGGTGATGTCCAGCGATACGGCGCGCTTGCCGTTCACGCGCGAGATCGATTGTTCTTCCGCCTCGCCGTCGATCACGTCCGCCACCTGGTCCAGGTAGACCGGCCCGTTGGCGCGGCGCGCCACGATGATCTTGTTGAATTCCTGCGCTTCCTTCAGCTTGCCTTCCACCCGCACCAGGGTTTCGGTGACGTCGGCCGTCAGGCGGCCGGCCGGCAGGTTGGCATTGGTGTTCTGGATGGCGCGCATCACTTCGTCCACGCCAACACCCTGCGCACGCATGTCTGCTGGGCGCAGGCTGACCAGCATCTGGCGCTTGGTGGTGCCGGTCACGCGCACCTGCCCCACGCCCGGCACGCCCTGGAAGCGCTTGGCCAGGATCTGGTCGGTCATGGTGGACAGTTCGCGCAGGCTGCGCTTGTCCGACATGAAGGACAGGCTGACGATGGGCTGGTCGTTCTCGCCCTCGGCGCGGGCGATGAACGGTTCCTTCGCTTCGCGCGGGAACTTGGGGCGTACCAGTGCGATCTTGTCGCGCATGTCCTGCATCGCCTTGTCCATATTGGTGGACAGTTCGAATTCGACATAGACGCCGGCCTTGCCTTCCCACGAGTTGGAGCGGATGGTCTTGACGCCGGACACGGTGTTGACGATGTCTTCGATCGGACGGGTGATGTCGTTTTCCACCGCTTCCGGCGAGGCGCCCGGATACACCACTTCAATGGCGGCAAACGGGAAGGAAACGTTCGGCATGGATTCCACGCCGAGGCCCCTGTAAGAGAAAATGCCCAGCACCATCAGCGCCACCATCACCATGGTGGCAAAGACCGGCTGACGGATCGAGATTTTAGTGATCCACATGGCGGCGCCCCTTAGCCGTTAGCCGCAGCCAGCATGGCCGGCTTGGCGGCGGCAGCGCTTGCCGGAGCGGCCAGCTTTACCTTTGCTCCCGGCTTGACGCCTTCGAGCTTGGAGATGATGACGTTGGCGCCCTTGTCCAGGCCTGCGGTCACTTCGGCCAGGCCCACCTCTTCGCTGCGCAGGCCAAGGCTCACCGGCTGCGACACAACGATGCCTTCGGCGATCTTGTAGACCACTTGCTTGCCGGCTTCCTCGCGCAGCGCGGCCAGCGGCACCATCGGCGCTTCCCTGGTGCGTTCGGTGGTGATATTGCCCTTGGCGAACATGCCGCCGCGCAGCACCCCATCAGCATTCGGCACGGAGATGTAGACCAGCATGGCGCGCGAGCCGGCTTCCGTGGTCGGGTTGATGCGCGCTACCTTGCCGCTGAATTCGCGCTTGGCGAAGCCGTCGACGCGGAAGCTGACTTCCTGGCCGATCTTCACGCGCGGGATATCGGTGGTGGGCACTTGCGCTTCCAGCGTCAGCTCCTGCAGGCCGACGATGGTGTAGACAGGCATGTCAGGCGCGACTTTATCGCCCGCCTGCACATGACGTTTCGAGATAATTCCGCTGATCGGGGCGCGGATCACACTGTCGTTCAGCGCAATGCGGGCCAGTTCAACCATGGCGGAAGCGGATTTGACATTGGCATGCGCCAGCTCAACGGCGTTGGCCGTGGTATCGAAGCTGGTCTGCGAAATGAATTTTTGCGACAGCAGCGCTTTCGCGTTGTATTCGTTTTTCTGGGCCATGTTCATCCGGGCCTGGGCTTCTTCCAGCATGGCCTGCTGCTGGGCCAGCCGCGCTTTCAGGTCGGCCTGGTCAAGGCGGGCCAGTACTTGGCCTTCCTGCACCGACACGCCTTCGCGCAGCACAGCTTCCTGCACCTGCCCAGACACTTTGGATTTGATCGTGGCCTGGTTGACAGGGATCAGCGAACCCGACAGTGGAAGGCCGACCGACAGCGGCCGCGCATCGATGGCGGCAACGTCGGCACTGGCCAGTTCCAGCACCGGCGCCGGCTTGGCGGCCTCGGCCCCAGCCTTCGGCGCTGCGACCGGCTTGGCCTGCGATTTCATGATGGTCCAGCCGCCACCCGCCAGGCCCAGCACAACCAGGCCGATCAAGGGAAGGCGCCAGCGTTTCGGGGATTTCAGGTGCACGGGCTGTGGGCTCATTGTTTTCTCTTCGTCAAAGTGGTCCGCTGGCGCGGGTTGCGATGGTGTCACTGTAGGTTTTAACAAGTCCAGCATCCACGGAAATGCGATAAAGCGCAAAAACGGCGACCTGAAATGCAAAAAGTGAGGATGGAGCAGCAGCTTCGGACGCATCTTTGATGCATCGCAACCGGCGCGCCGCCTTAGGTGGCAAAAATGGGACTATGAGTACGACCATGCCCACCTCGCCCCATGCGTTGACGCCCGCCCACGCCGCGCTCGACCTGATCGCAAGAGTGGTCGCGGCGCTTGAATTGAGCCCATCGGTTTCGGTGTGCAGCTTCGACCGCGATGGCGTCATGCAGTTCTGCAACCAGGCGTGCGCCAACATGCTGGGCATTACGGTTGAGTCAGCGGCCGGGCAATCGGCCTCCGGGCTGTGTTCGCGCGGCGAGCGGCAGGCGGAGCACGACGCAATGGTGGCGGAGGTCTGGCGCAACGGACAATGCCCGCCATCTGGTGACTGGCAGATCAAAACCAAGGACGGGCGTGAGCTCTGGCTTTACTCGACTTGCATCCCGGTGTGGCACGACGGAGAGCTGGCACAGATTTTTTTCATGGAAGTCGATATTACGCAACGCCGCAAGGACTTCGATGCGCTGCAGGCTGCCGGCGCGAACTTTCACCACATGTTCGAGCGATCCAGCGATGCCATTTTCCTGCTGCGTGATGGCGTGGTGGAAGAAGCCAACCCGGCCGCGGTGTGCCTGTTCAAATGCGAAGGGCCGGGGCGGCTCGTGGGGCGCAGCCTGCACGATTTTTCGCCGATGACGCAACCGTCGGGCCAATTGTCGGCGGAAGCCGAGGCGCGCATGGCCGAGGAAGCGCGGCAGTGCGGCAACGCGCGCGGCGAATGGCATTACGTGGACTGCGAAGGCTCGCTGTTCTGGGCGGAAGTGCTGCTGACCGCGATTTCCCTCGACGGCAGCAACCTGTATTACGTGGTGGTGCGCGATATTTCCGAGCGCAAGCGCGCCGAGCGCACGCTGCACCTGGCGGCGCAGGTGTTTGAAAACAGCCGCGACGCCATCGTGCTGACCGACCGCGGCCGGAGGGTGATTGCCCTCAACCGCGCCTTCACGGACATTACCGGTTTCGGGCCGCAGGATATGCTGGGCAAGCCGGTCAGCCTGTACCGCTCGGGCGTACACGAGGAATCGTTCTACCGCGAAGTGTGGGCCCAGGTGGAGGCCACCGATCATTGGGAGGGCGAGTCCTGGGGCCGCAAGCGGGACGGCGCACTGTTTCCCAGCTGGACCAGCATCAGTGCCATCCGCGATAGCGCTGGGCGCGTCAGCAACTATATGGGAACGGTCACCGATATCACCGAGCGCAAGAAATCCGAAGAGCACACGCGCCACCTGGCCGAGCACGACTTCCTGACCGATTTGCCAAACCGGGTGCTGCTGCTGGACCGCCTGCGGCTGGCGCTGGCCGCGGCGCGCCGCAACCACGCCATGCTGGCCGTGCTGTTCGTCGACCTTGACCGTTTCAAGATGGTCAACGATACGCTGGGGCATTCGGTGGGCGACCGGCTGTTGAAGGAGGTTGCGAGCCGGCTGGTGCACTGCGTGCGCGAGGCGGATACGGTGAGCCGGCAGGGCGGCGATGAATTCATCATCATGCTGTCCGATGTTATCGGGCCGGAGGGGGCGGCGCACGCAGCGGAAACCGTGCTGCATGCGCTGGAGCAGGAATTTGTGCTGGGCGAGCATATCGCGCACATCTCGGCCTCGATCGGTATTGCCATGTTCCCGGTGGATGGAGACGAAATCGATGCGCTGCTGAAAGAGGCGGATATCGCCATGTACCACGCCAAGCAGGAGGGGCGCAACGGCTACCAGTTCTTCAGCGGCGAGATGAACGCCCGCATCGTGGAGCGCTCTGGGCTGGAGCAGGGTTTGCGGCGCGCGCTGGCCGAGCAGCAGTTCGAGCTGGTGTTCGAGCCGGAGGTTGATATTGCCAGCGGCGCGGTAGTGGGAATGGAAGCGCTGGTGCGCTGGCGCCATCCCGAGCTGGGCGTGCTGCTGCCCGAGCGCTTCATCGATGTCGCGACCGAGGCGGGGATGGTGGTGGCTATCGGCAACTGGGTGCTGCAGGAAGCCTGCCGCCATGCGCGCGCCTGGCAGGATGGGGGACGCGAGCTGGTGGTGTCCGTCAACCTGGCGCCGGCGCAGTTCATGCATAAGGACTTGCTGGAGCGCGTCGAGGAGGCCTTGCGCCTGGCCGGGCTGCCGGCGCGCTTGCTGGAACTTCAGCTAACTGAAGGCATGTTGATGCAGGGCGATGCGCAGACCCCAGCGGTGCTGGGCAAGTTGCGCGGGCTGGGCGTGCGCCTGTCGATCGACGACTTCGGCACCGGCTATTCGCGGCTGGGGCAGTTGAAGGATAGCCCGATCGACAAGCTCAAGATTGCCCAATCGTTCTTCGACCACGGCACCGACGCCACGGCCATCCGCACCATCATTGCCATGGCGCGCAGCCTGGACATGACCGTCATCGCCGAAGGCGTCGAAACCGAAGACCAGCTTCAGCTGCTGCGCGAGCTCGGCTGCGACCAATACCAGGGCCACCTGGCCAGTGCGGCAGACCCTGGTTAAGGGTCGAGGCGGGCGCACACTGTGACCACCTAGCGCAGCCGCAGCCGCACCAGCACCTGGCCGTGGTCGGAGACCTCGGGCCGCTCCTGGCGCAAGTGGTCGTTGAAATAGCTGACGTCGAGCACCTCGCCGATGGCGCGTGGCGAGGCGGGGTTGAATTCCTCCGACACCAGCACGTGGTCGATGGTGGAGTAGTGGCCTTCGTGGATGCTGGTGTAAGCCACGTGGCGCAGATGGTCTTGCCGCAGCTGGATCTGGTTGGCGTCATACATGCGGCCGCGCCGCTCGTCGCCCGGCATCATGCCGCCGCCGTTGCCAAGCACGATGGTGGTGGTTACGGCGTCGGCCGTGTCGTTGAAGTCCCCCAGCACGATGCAGGGCCGGCGCGATTCGCGCATCATCTTGCTTAACAAGACCCGCAGCGCCACGGCTTCCGTGCCGCGCCAGACCAGTGAACGCAGGCTGGCCATGGCCAGGTGCAGCGGGTCTTCCGAGGTATCGCCGCTGCGGTAGTCGGGGCGGCGCGATTTCAGGTGCACCACGATCACGTCCACCACGACCTCATTGGGCAACACGATTTGAGCGTGCAGCGGAGCGCGCGCGAAGCGGTCCGCCTCCGGCAGGCCGGAATCGGCCGGCACCCCTTCGGGAAAATTGGCATACACTTCCGGCGCCGTCGCCAAAGGCAGGCGCGACACCAGCGCCACATTGGGCGTCAGGCGGGCGGCATTGGGATCGGGATCGAAGCCGGCATGCAGGGCGTCGCGGTATTTGCGGGTACGCGCGAGCACGTCGCGCAAGGCTGCCTGGGAGAAGATTTCCTGGAAGCCGATCACGTCGGCATCAAGCTGGTCCAGTTGCTGCGCGATCCATTCCGCCTTGGCCTCGTATTCCTGCTCCGTCAAAGGCAGCAGGTTGTCGTACAGTTTCGCCCGTGGCGGGGCAAGGTTGCAGACATTGAAGGTGGCAAAGCGAATTTCTTGCTGCATAATGAGAAACTCCTCTCTTGGCACTAGCGTATCACGGCATGGCAAAAAAAGAGCACATTTCCGAAACCCCGGCGACAGCATTGCTGCGCAAGCACAAAGTCGCATTTTCCGAACATCCCTATGACTACGAAGAGCATGGCGGCACCTCCGTCTCTTCGCGCGAACTCGGCGTCGATGAACACCATGTGGTGAAGACACTGGTGATGCAGGACGAGGCGGCCAAGCCGCTGATTGTGCTGATGCACGGCGACTGCAAAGTCTCGACCAAGAACCTGGCCCGCAATATCGGCTGCAAATCCGTTGAGCCCTGCAAGCCCGAAGTGGCGCAGCGCCATTCCGGCTATATGGTGGGCGGCACCTCTCCGTTCGGCACCAAGAAGGCAATGCCGGTGTATGTGGAAGAAAGCATCCTCGGCCTGGAAACGATTTATATCAATGGCGGCCGCCGTGGCTTCCTGATTGGTATCAAGCCAACAGTGCTGACCGATGTGCTGGCAGCCAAGCCGGTGCAGTGCGCCCTGGCGGATTGACTGGCTTGCCAGTTTTGCATCGATGCCGTGCCGCTCTTGCCTTGCGGTATGGTGTATAGTCGCTGCCGCATATAAAAACAACGAATCCTGGGGATTTATGATTACTTTGCTTTTGATTATTGGCGCTTACCTGCTCGGCTCGATTTCCTTCGCTGTGGTGGTGAGCAAGTTCTACGGCCTGGATGATCCGCGCACCTATGGTTCCGGCAATCCCGGCGCGACCAATGTGCTGCGCAGCGGTAACAAGGGCGCGGCGGTCTGGACCCTGATTGGGGACGCCTTCAAGGGTTGGCTGGCCGTGTTCCTGGTGGACCACTTCCAGCAGCAACTGGGCCTGGGCTACCAGGCGGACCAGGCGATTGCCCTGGTGGCAGTGGCCGTGTTCGTTGGCCACCTGTGGCCGGTCTTCTTCAAATTCGTTGGCGGCAAGGGCGTGGCGACCGCGCTGGGCGTGCTGCTGGCGCTGAATGTATGGCTGGGCCTGGCAACGCTGGCGACCTGGGCGGTGGTGGCGTACGCCTTCCGCTATTCCTCGTTGGCAGCCCTGATTGCTTCCGTATTTGCGCCGTTCTACTACGGCCTGCTGTTCGGCGCCGAGCCGCAGCTGGCTGCCGTGTTGGCGATGAGTGGTTTGCTGGTTTGGCGCCATTCCAAAAATATTGCTAATCTTATTGCTGGCAAAGAAAGCCGCATCGGCAGCAAAGCCAAGAAGAAGGCCTAGAAAACCATGACTACCCCCCCGATCCGCATCGACTTCGTTTCCGACGTCTCCTGTCCCTGGTGTGCGATCGGGCTGAATAGCCTGGAAGTGGCGCTGGGCCGGCTTGGCGACAGCGTCCAGGCGCAAATCCACTTCCAGCCCTTCGAGCTGAACCCGCACATGGTTCCGGAAGGGCAGGACATCACCGAGCACCTGCGCCAGAAATACGGCGCCAGCCCCGCCCAGCAAGAACAAACCCGTGAAATGATCCGCCAGCGCGGCGCCGATGTCGGTTTCGACTTCGCCATGGGCATGCGTAGCCGGATTTACAACACTTTCGACGCGCACCGCCTGCTGCACTGGGCCGGAGAGCATGGCAAGCAGAAAGAGCTGAAAAAGGCGCTGTTTGATGCCTATTTCACGCGCGGACAGGATCCCAGTTCACGCACCCTGCTGGTGCAGCTGGCCGGCAAGGTTGGCCTGGACGAGGCGGAAGCGGTCCAAGTTCTGTCATCTGGCCGCTACGCGCAGGAAGTGCGCGATATGGAACACTTCTACCACCGCAACGGCATTCAGTCGGTGCCAGCTGTGATCATCAATGAAAAACACTTGATTTCCGGCGGACAGCCGCCTGAAGCCTTCGAACGTGCGCTGCGGCAGATAATGGCATCGAAATAAGACTATTATCTTGCTTGCAACCTTGTTACACTTGGTATTGTAACAAGGGAGAGAGCATGTCTGCCGCCGAAAAAATCATAACGACGCTGTACCCCGGGCAGTCCGACGACCACCACCGCCTGGCCGCGCTGCACCGCTACGACGCCCTCGAGGCGCCTGCTAGCGACGAGTTCACCTTCTTGGCCGAGCTGGCCGCCAAGGTCTGCGACGTCCCATATTCCCTCATCACGCTAGTCGATGCCGAGCGTGCCGTCGTCAAGTCCTGCACCGGACTGGCGCTGGACTCCATGCCACGCAGCCAGTGCTATTGTTCACTGGCGGTGCTGGGCGATGAGGCGACCGAGATCTGCGACCTGAGCAAGGACAGCCGCACAGCCGGCATGCCGCTGACCGCGGAAGCGCCCTACATGCGCATGTACAGCAGTGTGCCGCTGATGACCAGTGACGGGCATGCGATCGGTACCCTGTGCGTGATGGACAGCAGGCCCGGCCGGCTGTCGACCTCACAGCGCGACATGCTGCGCAAGCTGGCGCGACAGGTCATGGCGCTGTTTGAGCTGCGCGCCAACGAAAAGGCGCTGCAAGCTTCAATGGAAGAGCTGGAAACACTGGCCACCACCGATGAGCTGACCGGCTTGCATAACCGCCGCTCGCTGATGAACCGGCTGCGCTTTGAAGTAGCCCGCACGCGCCGCTTCCGTACGCCGCTGTCGGCAGTGATGCTCGATATCGACCACTTCAAGCACGTCAACGATGAGTTCGGCCACCAGCTGGGCGACGAAGTGCTGGCCGCCATCGGCCGGCTGGTGCGTGAAAACGTGCGTGTTATTGACGTGGCTGGACGCTATGGCGGCGAAGAATTGTGTATCCTGTTGCCGAACACGCCGCTGGAAGGCGCGCGCAAGTTCGCAGAGACGTTGCGGTCGCGGATCGAAGCCCAGGTGCACAGCGCCGGGGCGCGCACGGTAGCGGTGACGGCCAGCCTGGGCGTCGGCTCCTTCAATCACATGGATATTGATGATGCCGAGATGCTGCTAAAGCAGGCCGATGCCGCGCTGTACCGCGCCAAGACCAAGGGCCGCAACCGTGTAGAAGGTTGAACAAGACAGGAGTTTGCATGCCGAAGGCAATATGGAATGGCGCCGTGATTGCGGAAGCCGATAGCAGCGAAGTCGAGATCGTCGAGCACAACATCTATTTCCCGCCATCGCGGGTCAGGCAGGACTATCTCCAGCCGAGCCAGCACACCACGCTGTGCCCGTGGAAGGGC
>DASWTB010000383.1:0-4970 GCA_036402315.1 Pseudoduganella sp.
GACTTCTTGCCGGACAGCATCAGAACGTTAACGAATTTAGCGACTTCGGTGCTACCGAATTTTGGATCCGGCAGAATCTCGCGCTTGGGTACTTCACGACGACGTGGCATGTTATTTCCTTTGTCTTCAGTTGAGTGCCTCTTTGCTGGCACTCGCGGAGGCCATCATAGCCTTCCACTTACTCGGTCTCGCGACCGCCTCAACTCATTTAAATTGCAAGAATTACTTCTTAGCGGCTTTAGCGCGCTTCGCACCGTACTTGGAGCGAGCTTGCTTACGGTCTTTCACGCCCTGGGTATCCAGAGAGCCACGGACCATGTGGTAACGCACACCTGGCAAGTCTTTTACACGACCGCCGCGCAGCAGAACAACCGAGTGTTCCTGCAGGTTGTGGCCTTCACCGCCGATATACGAAATCACTTCGAAACCGTTGGTCAGACGCACTTTTGCAACTTTACGCAGTGCCGAGTTAGGCTTCTTTGGAGTGGTGGTGTACACACGGGTGCACACGCCACGCTTTTGCGGGCAGTTTTCAAGTGCCGGCGATTTGCTCTTCACGACCAGCTTGGTACGTGGTTGGCGAATCAATTGATTGATGGTTGGCATCGTTTTAAATCCAACAAAATTACAGCATTGACAACCCGGGCAGCATTTGCCCGGGGGCTAAAACGGTATCTCTCAGTGTGCGCTCAACGTCACTCAAAACGAGGCGTATACGATGCGCAGACTAAATTGAGAACTCGCGAGTATATACCTGGTTAACAGCTCAGTCAACCGGAATGCTGAATAAAGTGGCAGTATTTGGACGCCCCACGGCGCTGCATTGGCCGCATAATAGCGATCATTTTGTACTTTCCTGTAAGCAATGCTGCCGCGCCCTTCACACCTGTTCATCCTGTTTAGCTACCTGGCGCTATCCGCGGTGCCCTTTGTGCCTTTGCTCATGGGCAAACCGGTGGAGCAGCCTTGGCAATTGCTGGGGATCGAATTTGTGGCCTGGGTGACCGTGTGGGCGCTGTTCAAGCGCCCCGCCTATTTCCACTGGCTGCTGATCCCGGCCTTCCTGGCCCTGCCGACCGAGATCTATCTGTTCGTATTTTACGGCCAGGGCATCTCCACCCACCACCTCGGCATCCTGGCCGAAACCAGCCCGCAGGAGGCGCTGGAATTCCTCGGCCGCAAAGTGTGGACCATGCTGGCCGTGATGGTGGGCGTGGCGGTGTGGTGGGTGCTGAGCTTCCGCGCTGCGCGCCAGACGCGTGAATTGGACTGGCATGGCGGCTCGCGCTGGTTGGCCCTGTGCACGCTGGTCGCGCTGACAGCGGTGGCAGCCTGGGGCTATGAATTCGGCATCGAGGCGGCGCCGGCACCGGCACCGCGCCCAGAAGCCAGCGCCGCGTCCGGCAGCGATGACGGCGGCGAGGGCGAGGGCGAGAGCGCCTCCGGTGCCAGCAGCGCCAGCGAAAGCGCCTCGGCCCGCGCCGCGGTGGCAGGCGCCCACAAGCTGCGCCTGCCTGGCCCGGCCCTGCCCTACTGGGCGCGCCTGCCGTTCGATCCGGGCGCTTTCATCGAATCCTGGCCGTTCGGCCTGGCGGCGCGCGGCTATGACTTCTACAAGGAGCGGCGCTACCTGTCGGAATTGAATGAACGCAGCGCCAGCTTCGAGTTCGGTGCGCGGCAGGTCGACGGCGGCACGCAACCGGAAATCGTGGTGATGGTGCTGGGCGAATCTTCGCGCTTTGACCGCTGGAGCCTGAACGGTTACAAGCGCGAGACCAATCCCTTGCTGTCCAAGGAAAGCAACCTGGTGGCACTGTCGGACGTGATCACGTCGGTCTCGGCGACGCGACTGTCGGTGCCGGTCATCATTTCGCGCAAGCCGGCCACGCAAAGCCTGAAGGACGGCTTCAGCGAAAAATCCTTCCTGACCGCTTACAAGGAAGCGGGCTTCAAGACATGGTGGCTGTCGAACCAGATCTCGTTCGGCCAGTACGATACGCCGGTGTCGGTGTTCGCCAGGGAAGCGGACGTGATCCAGTTCCTCAACCTGGGCGGCTTCACCAACCACTCCAATTACGACGATGTGCTGTTCGAGCCGCTCAAGCGCGCCCTGGCCGACCCTGCGCCGAAAAAGCTTATCGTGCTGCACTCGCTGGGCAGCCATTGGAACTACAGCCAGCGCCACCCGAAGGAGTTCGACAAGTGGCAGCCGTCGCTATTTGGCGTCGTCAAGCCGGTGTACACCGACGTGAAGATCAAGCCGCAGCTGAATAACAGCTACGACAACTCGATCCTGTACACCGACTGGTTCCTGGCGCAGGTGATCGGCGACCTGAAAGGCACCGGCCATCTGGCATCCATGCTGTACGTGGCCGACCATGGACAGACCTTGTACGACGGCGCGTGCCGCCTGGCCTTCCACGGCCACAATACAGATTACGAATTCCATGTGCCGGCCTTCATGTGGTACTCGGACCAGTATCTGGAACGCTACCCGGACAAGGTGGCCGCCTTGCAGCGCAACCGCAAGGCCAAGCTGGCGACCGAGAATATCTTCCACACCATGCTGGACGTGGCGAACATCCGCTACCCGGACGACAAGCCGGCCTGGAGTTTCCTTAGCAAGGATTTCCAGGTGCACAAGCGGGTAGTGGACAGCTACGGCTGGACCAACTACGACAACGCCAGATTCAAGGGCGACTGCCGCGAAGTGATCGACAAGGGCAAGCCGCAGTCGCAGGACAAGTAAGGCTTAAACCGGCTTGTGCACCATCAGCCAGTACACGGCAAGCATGGCGATAAACGCCGGATAGCCAAGCACTTCCCAGCGCCGTGCATAGCGCCAGTATTGCGGCGGCAGCCCGGTATTGGCGGCATGTGCGGCCAGCGCCATCTTGCCCATCCGGATCTGCAGCCATACCACCGGCAGCCAGCAGGCGCCGGCCATTGCGTATAGCGCCAGCGAGGCCTTGATCCAGAATGCGTCCAGTGGATAGCCGGCCAGGTGGATCATCCACGCGCCGGACAGCGGTTGCACGATCACGGCCGGCGTGGTGAACCACCAGTCGGCGCGCACCACCAGCCGCGAGACGACCGCAATCGCTTCCACCGATCGCGAGCGGTTGGCGAAGAACAGGTAGAACGCCGTGCCGAAGCCGGTGCCGACCAGCAGCACCGAGGACAGGATGTGGATGGTCTTGAGGGTCAGGTAGTCCACGCTTTTTCCTCCGCAAACAGAATGAACAGGATGGCCAGGATCGGCAGGTTTTTCAGCAAGGGGCCGAAGGGGTGCCACAGGTATTCCGGCAGGCAGGCCGCGATCACTGCACTGTAGCCGAGGATCAGCGTGCCTTGCATCAGCCAGAGCGCGCGGCCCGGGCGCACAACGCTGGCGATGCCCAAGGCGGCGTCCAGTGCTGCCGCGCCGTACAGCGCCGCGATGGCCGGCACGCCTTCGATGCCGACGCGGGCCAGCATGGCCAGGCTGTCGGCACGCGGGTAGATGAAGGCGCTCACCAGGGCAGTCGCCAGCCAGACCGATGCCAGGGTCCAGTGCAGCAAAGTGCTGCGCCAGGCGGCGAGCGCGCGCAGGCGAAACAGTTCGCTTTCGGCAGGCGCGATGAATTCGCTGATGGGGCGTGGCGGGCAGCCAAGCAGTTTGCGCGTTGCCACTGCGCTGGACTGATCGCCTTCTTCCAACGCACTTCCTGCGCACAGCATGCGCCAGTTGTCTGGCGTCAGCAGCACTGCGTGGACCTTGCCTGCGGCCCACGCCGCAAGCGCCATTGCCGCTGCAGGAATCCGCAGCACCGGCGCCGGCGTGAAGCCCATGGCGCTGCGGTAGGCCGCCAGCATGTCCCGGTAGCTGACGACATCGCTGCCGGCGAGATCGAGCACGCGCTGCGCCGGCGATGCTGGGTCGAGCAACGCCACGACGGCCTGCGCCAGGTCGTCGGCGTGCACGGGCTGGAAGCGCGCCTCGCCCAAGGCCGGCGCTGCCATCACCGGCGTGCTGGCCAGGCGGCAGAACATGGCTGCCGAACCGCCTTCTCGGCCGAACACCAGCGAGGGGCGCAGGACGATCCATTCCAGCGGCAGCGCCATCAGCGCCTCGTCGGCGGCACGCTTGCTGGTGAAGTAGGCGGTGCTGCCCTGCCCCGCACCTAGTGCCGAGATTTGCACCACGCGGCGGACGCCGGCTGCGACACAGGCTGCGAACAAAGCCGCCGGTGCGCGGATGTGCAGCGCGTCGAAAGTGGCCGTGCTGGTTTCGCTGACGATGCCGACGGCGTTCACCACCGCGTCCACTCCGCGCAAGCGCTCCAGCCAGGCGGCGGGATGCTGGTCCACGTTGTAGTCGATGGCGAGGTCGCCCGCCTGCTCCACATGGCGCACCCCGCGCAGGACCTCATGCCCGGCTGCCGCCAGCCTCGCCGCAACGGCACTGCCGATGAACCCCGATGCACCGCATACCAGGACCTGCATGTAACGCGTCCTTTGTTGACTGTAATTTCTGCAAATACAGAAATTGTGGATTCAAAAAAACGGGCATTGCTGCCCGCTTCCGTTTTTGCCGGTTCACTGCTTGCCGCGAATGGCCCGGCTAATTTTTGCGCTGACGCCCAAAGTCTTCATCAGTGTTTCCGGCTTGTAGCGCAGCAGCTCATCGGACAGCGTTGCCATCACTTCGATGAACTTCAGCGTTTCCTCGATCCGTTCGCGCGTGCCCTCGTCTTCGTCGGCCATCGCCGGATTGGCGAGGCATTCCGCCAGGGCGGCAGCCGTCGGATCGATCTCGCGCTGGCGGCGGCCGGCCACGATCAGCTTGAACAACTCCCACACATCGGTCGACGTTTCGAAGTGGTCGCGGCGGTCGCCTTTCAGGTGCACCACTTTGACCAGGTTCCAGGACTGCAGCTCTTTCAGGCTGTTGCTGACGTTGGAGCGCGCCACGCCCAGCGTTTGCTGGA
>DASWTB010000384.1:0-33563 GCA_036402315.1 Pseudoduganella sp.
GCGCAATGTACGAGCTTCACTTGAAATGCAAGAGGGCGGCATCGACCGCCTGAATTTCGCCATTACGGCGCTGCTGGTGCTGCACGCAGCACAGGAACCGGTCAACTTCGACGCGGTCCTGACACCATCCAGCCTGCAATACACGATTAGCAAGGCACGCCGCGCGCTGCCGGGAGCATGATTTGGAAGAGTTACTGCCGTATTACGAGCGCGAACTGGGTTTCCTGCGGCGCTATGCACGCGAATTCGCCGAGCGCTATCCCAAGATTGCTGGCCGCCTGCTGATTGGCGGCGAGGTATGCGAAGACCCGCATATCGAACGCATGATCCAGTCCTTCGCGCTGCTGAATTCGCGCGTGTCGAAGCGGCTGGACGACGATTATCCCGAATTTACCGAAGCACTGTTCGAAGTGCTATATCCGCACTACCTGCGCCCGTTTCCATCCTGCTCGATCGCACGCATGGACTATGCCGCGACCGCCGCCCAGTTGACGGCGGCCAGCGAGATCGCGCGCGGGACGGTGCTCAACACGCGGCCCGTCAACGGCGTCGCGTGCACTTTCCGTACCTCCTACCCGGTGACTGTTGCGCCGCTGGCATTGAGCCGGGCCTCCTTCACGGCCGCCCTGGCATCGCCGGAAGCGGTGCAGCTGCCGCCGGGCGCCGGCGCCGGGCTGGCGATCACGATCGATTCGCTGTCCGAGCAGATTGGCCTGCCTGCGATGGGCGTTTCCAGCCTGCGCGTCTTTATCGACGGCGAACCTTCATTCTGCGCCGCCATGCGCGACGCGCTGTTCATGCGCAGCGCCAAGGCATGGGTGGAGTGCGACGGCAACGGCCGCTGGCTGCCGCTGGCGCGCATTCCGGTCGCTGCCGCCGGCTTCGACGAAGAAGATGCGCTGATCGACTTTTCGGCGCGTTCGCACCAGGCGTATCGCCTGCTGACCGAGTATTTCTGCTTCCCCGAGAAGTTCAATTTCTTCGATATCGACCTGGCCGCGCTGTGCGCGCTGCTGCCGCTCGGTACCAAGCGACTGACGCTGCATATCGCCATGACCGGCCTGCGTCCGGATTCCCATGTGGCGCGCATGCTGTCTACGCTGACGACCAACAACCTGCTGCTGGGCTGCACGCCGGTGGTCAACCTGTTCCGCCAGCGCGGCGAACCGATTCGCATCTCGCATACCGCCGCCAGCTATCCCGTGCTGGCCGACGCACGCCGCGCCTATGCCTACGAGGTGTATTCCATCGATGCGGTGCGCATGGTGCGCCAGACCCCGCAGGGCGAGTCGATCGTGGAATTCCGCCCGTTCTACTCGCTGCGCCACGGCGAAACGCCGGAAAAGCACGGCCACTACTGGGTGATGCGGCGCGATGAGCAGATGGCCCATAAGAGCCCCGGTTATGAAACCGAAATCACCGTGGTCGACATCGATTTCGATCCGGCCGAGGTGGAAACCGACACCCTGAGCCTGCAGCTGACCTGTACCAACCGCGACCTGCCGGCATCGCTGGCCTATGGCCTGCGCGGCGGCGACCTGTTCCTGGAAGGCGGCTCCAGCGTGCGCAGCATCAGCTTCCTGCGCAAGCCGACGCCTTCCCAGCGCTTCGAACGCGGGCATGGCGCGCACTGGCGCCTGGTGTCGCACCTGTCGCTGAACCACTTGTCGCTGTCCGGCGGCGGCCTGGAGGCATTCCAGGAAATGCTGGGACTTTATGACCTGCCGCGCTCCGCCTCCACCCAACGCCAGATCCGCGGCCTGCAGGCGGTGGAGTACAAGCCGGCCAATGCCTGGCTGGCGGGGAACCCGTTCGCCTGCGTGGTGCGCGGCATGGAAGTGCGGTTGACCATCGACGAAGAGGCTTTCGTCGGCAGCGGCATCCACGCTTTCGCCCAGGTGATTGAACGCTTCCTGGGGCTGTACGTGCATGCCAACAGCTTTACGCAACTGGTCGTCGTGGCCGAGAGGACTGGGGAGGAGCTGCTGCGATGCACACCGCGAAGCGGCGATTTGAGCCTGTTGTAATCGAGCGCCTGTTCGCCGAGCCGTTCCGCTTCCAGTTCTTCCAGGCGGTGCGGATGGTGGAGCTATGGCTGCGCCGCAATGGCGTGGCGCAGGAGGGCGCGATTGCGAACTTCATGCGCTTCCAGAACTCGGTGACGCTGCGCTTCCCGGCCAGCCAGCTGGAGACGCTGCATCCCGAACCGCGAGAAATCCTGCCAACTGCGCCGGCACTGACTAACGCCTTGCAAAGCAAGCAGCTGCGCTACCTGCGCATGACGCCCAATTTCATGGGTTTCCTGGGCAGCTCGGGCGCCTTGCCGGCGCATTACACGGAATCGATTGCGGCGCACCAGTTGTATGCGAAGGACGAGGGGCCGCGCGCGTTCCTTGACGCGTTTTCCACGCGTTCGCTGTCGCTGTTTTATGAGGCGTGGACCAAGTACCGGCTGGAACTCAAATACCAGGTCGACGGCAAGGACCGCTTCCTGCCCTTGCTGCTGGCACTGGGCGGGCTTGGCAACAAGGGACTGACGCAAAGGCTGTCGGGTCGGGAAGCCCAGGCCAGCGGTGCGGTGCGCGACGAGTCGCTGGCATATTTTGCCACTGCGCTGCGCCAGCGCCCGGCTTCGGCATCGACCATGGCGCGCGTGCTGGGCGAGTACTTCCGGGTGGATATCGAGGCGACGCAGTTTGTCGGCTGCTGGTGCGAGGTGCCGGCGCTGCAACAGACCGTGCTGGGCGGCGAACAGGCGCAATTGGGCGCCACCGCCATGATCGGTTCGCGCGTGTGGCAGCGCGACTTGCGCATGCGCCTGACCATCGGCCCGCTGCGGCGCGCCGACTTCGACGCCTTCCTGCCCGGCGGCACGGCGGCGCGGGCGCTGGAAAAGCTGCTGTCGATGTTCACCGGCGTCACGCTGGAATACGAGATCTGCCTGGTGCTGCGCGCCGAAGATGTCTCCGGAGCCTCGCTTGGCGCCGGTGCGCGGCTGGGCTGGGACAGTTTTATACTGGACGAGGGTGCCAAGGAAGACCGCACCGACGTTCGCTACTTCATCCATGGATTAACAATGTGAGGACCGCTCGATGAGCATCAACCTGAAAACCCTGATCGGGAAATTGAATGACACTTGCCGCAATGCGGCGACCCGTGCGGCCAGCATCTGC
Source organism: Pseudoduganella sp. (assembly GCA_036402315.1). Lineage (GTDB taxonomy): Bacteria > Pseudomonadota > Gammaproteobacteria > Burkholderiales > Burkholderiaceae_D > Rugamonas. The sequence continues at coordinate 3,174 of DASWTB010000384.1, forward strand.
GTTGGCCTTGGCCAGTATGAAGTAGACCAGGAACACCTGCTGCTCGCCCTGCTGGAGAATCCGCGCAGCGATATGGTGGCGCTGGCGCGCCACTTCGAAGTCGACACCAGCCGCCTGCAAGCCGACCTGCAGGCCGAGATTGCGCGCTTCCGCAGCGGCAATGCACGCACCCCGGTGTTCTCGGCGCGCCTGCCGAAACTGTTCGAACACGCCTGGCTGATCGCCTCGCTCGACCTGCAGGCCGGCCAGCAAGTGTTCATCCGCAGCGGCCACCTGCTGCAGGCCATGCTGACCGATCCGGAACTGTCGCAGCTTGCTTACCGCAGCTCGGCCCTGTTCCATCGCTTCGAAGCGGACGATATCAAGCACCACCTGGACAAGCTGACCGCCAACTCGGAAGAGGCCGAGGCGGCAGCCGCCACGCGCGCCGCAGGTGCGGGCGGCGAAGCTGGCCTGGGCGGCGACCCGGTCGGCGAGATGCAGCAACCGGCGGGCAAGACGCCTGCGCTGGACCAGTTCACCACCAACCTGACCGAACGCGCACGCGCCGGCAAGGTGGATCCTGTGATCGGCCGCGATGCGGAAATCCGCCAGGCCATCGATATCCTGATGCGCCGCCGCCAGAACAACCCGATCCTGACCGGCGAGGCCGGCGTCGGCAAGACCGCCGTGGTGGAAGGCCTGGCCTTGCGCATTGCGCAGGGCGACGTACCGGACGTGCTGAAGGGCGTGGCGATCCACACGCTGGACATGGGCCTGCTGCAGGCCGGCGCCAGCGTCAAGGGCGAGTTCGAGAACCGCCTGAAGAACGTGATCGACGAAGTGCGCAAGAGCCCGACCCCGATCATCCTCTTCATCGACGAGGCGCATACCATGATCGGTGCGGGCGGCCAGGCTGGCCAGAACGATGCGGCCAACCTGCTCAAGCCTGCGCTGGCGCGCGGCGAACTGCGTACCATCGCGGCGACCACCTGGGGCGAGTACAAGAAGTACTTTGAAAAGGATGCCGCTCTGGCACGCCGCTTCCAGGTGATCAAGGTCGAGGAACCAAGCGAAGAGCTGGCTTGCGCCATGCTGCGCGGCATGGCGCCGCTGATGGAGAAGCACTTCAATGTACGCATCTTCGACGAGGCGATCACGGAAGCCGTGCGCCTGTCGCATCGCTACATCATGGGTCGCCAGCTGCCGGACAAGGCGATCAGCGTGCTGGACACCGCCTGTGCCAAAGTCGCGCTGGGCCAGAGCGCCACGCCGGCGCTGATTGAATCGCTGCAGCGCCGCCTCGAGCGCATGGCGGCGGAAACGGGCGCGCTGGAGCGCGAACTGGCAGGCGGCAGTGCGCATGAAGAGCGCCTGCAGGAGCTGGCAGACTTGCGCACCGCAGCGCAGGAAGAACTGGCGGCACTGCAAGCGCGCTGGGAGCAGGAAAAGGCAATCGCTGCCCAGATCGGCGACGCGCGTGCCAGCGTCGAAGCGGCATCGGCCCAGCGCGCAGGCGCCGGCGGTGATGCAGACGGTGCGGGCGTTGACGCTGGTGGCGCAGCGAGCCAGGCGCACGATATCCAGGCCCTGCTCAAGGAATTGCGCGCGCTGCAAGGCGAAGCCCCAATGGTGCCGGTGCAGGTCGATGGCAACGTGGTGGCGGAAATCGTCGCCGGCTGGACCGGTATCCCGCTGGGCAAGATGGTGAAAGACGAAATCCAGGCCGTGCTGAAACTGCGTCCTGCGCTGGAAGAACGCGTGATCGGCCAGCCGCATGCCATCGAAGCAGTGGCGCAGCGTGTGCGCACTGCCCGCGCCAACCTGGACGACCCGAACAAGCCGAAGGGCGTATTCCTGTTCGTCGGCCCATCCGGCATCGGCAAGACCGAAACCGCGCTGGCGCTGGCCGATGCGCTGTACGGCGGCGAGCGCAAGATGGTCACCATCAATATGAGCGAATACCAGGAAGCGCACAGCGTCTCCGGCCTGAAGGGTTCGCCTCCTGGCTACGTCGGCTACGGCGAAGGCGGCGTGCTGACCGAAGCCGTGCGCCGCAACCCGTACAGCGTGGTATTGCTGGATGAAGTGGAAAAAGCCCACCCGGACGTGCTGGAGCTCTTCTTCCAGGTATTCGACAAGGGCGTGATGGATGACGCGGAAGGCCGCGAAATCGACTTCCGCAACACCATCATCATCCTGACCTCCAACGTCGGCTCGGCCACCATGATGCAGGCATGCCTGAACAAGGAAGCGGAAGAGATGCCGACGCCGGAAGAACTGGAAGCGGCGATCCGCCCGCAACTGGTGAAAGCGTTCAAGCCGGCCTTCCTGGGCCGCCTGAAAGTGGTGCCGTACTATCCGCTGGGCGACGATGTCCTGGCCAGCATCATTACCCTGAAGCTGGACCGCATTGGCCAGCGCGTGGCCGCCAACCACAAGGCAACCTTCCACTACGACGATACGCTGGTCGAAGCCGTTCTGGCGCGTTGCACCGAAGTCGATTCCGGCGCCCGCAATGTGGACAATATCCTGAATGGCACGCTGCTGCCTGAGATTGCGGAAGCGGTGCTGGCGAAGATGGCGGAGGGAAGTGCGATCGGCCGCATTGAAGTCGCGGCCGACCAGCAGGGGAATTTCAGCTACAGCGTAGTCTGATCAGTTGGACGGGGGGATGCCCAGCATCTCCTCGATATGCTGCAGCGAGTTGGAGTCTTTCACCACGCTGCGCAGCCAGGTGTGCAGGTCCTGTTCACCGGCGTCGGCAGCCTTGTCAGCGAAGTAGGAGACAGGGCTGTGCGGCTCGGTGCGGCGGAAGAAGCTGGCGATCTCGCGCAGTTGCGTGATGGCCTGGGCGCGCGAGGTGACAGGGCCGCTGGCTTGCGGCGCAACGCCGGCTACCGGCTGCGCAATGATGATCTGCTCACCGGCGGGCGCCACGCCAAGCGGTGTGCTGGCCGTGGCCGGCAAGCTGGCGTGCGACGGCATCGCATCGATCATTGCCTGCACGGCATCGCGGGCAGCGGCAAAACCGGGACTGTCATTGCCCAGGAATTCGTCCGACACCTGTTCCAGTTCTTTCAAGGCATCCATGCAGTAACGCGCATCGGTCGCGAACTGTTCGCGGAAGCGCGGCGAATTGCGCGAGCGTGCGGTTTCCATTTCGGCCAGCTTCGGCCAATCAGGGTTGCGTGCGTGTTCCGGCAGGCTGGCCTGCTTGCGCGCCATGTCGAAATCGATGGCGGAAAACGCCGTGCCCTGTCCTTCGGTCAGCGGCATTTCGCGCAGCAGGGTAGGAGTACGGCCCAGGATCCAGGCCAGGTTGCCGACGCGTTGTTCCATATCGTCGCCGTCCGGTTCCGGATACAGGCCGTTGTTCCAGTATTCGCGGATCAGGCCTGCCAGCAGGCGGAACGATTCGCCCAGGCCCTGCATGCGGTGCTGCTTGGCTGCCGCCTCCGCCATCCAGACCGCCACGCGCAAGTCTTTGCTCTTTTCGCCGAGCAGGGTGGCGCAGCGCTTCACCACGAAAGCCCAGTCGGCCTCTTTCAGTTCGGTCACCCATTCGCCCTGTTCCAGCGAAGGGTCGTCAAAACGGCGCGCCTGCGCGATGGCGTCGAAGTCGCTGGAGAAGGACAGGTCGGCGCCGGCCGGTTGTGCCGGCGAAATCGGCGCCAGCAAGGTTTCTGCGTTAAACATGGATATCTCCTCGGTTACTGCGCCATGCGGAATTCAATACGGCGATTGCGTGCACGGCCCTCGACGGTGTCGTTGCTGGCGATCGGGCGATCCGGGCCGGAGCCGGATGCGACCAGGGTTTCGGCCGGAATGCCCTTGCCGGCCAGGTAGTTGCGCACTGCTTCGGCACGCGCCTGCGACAGGTTCTGGTTGCTGGTGCGCAGCCCAACGTTGTCGGTATGGCCGATGATTTCCACCTTCTGGCCTTTCAGCTTCAGCATGGCTGCGCCCATCTCATCGAGGATGGCCCTGCCGGTTGGCGTCAGCACGGCCTGGCCGCTTTCGAACTCGACAATGCGGTTGGCCAGCGTGCGGTCCAGCACGCCCTGGTCGGCGGCCGATACGCGCAAGCCGTTGGTGACGGTGTAGGTCGGGTTGAGGCGGGTGGCAAAGTCGCTGGCGATGCGCTGGCGCTGCGCTTCGTTGGCAACCTCGCCGCGCACGCTGACGGAGGTGCCGTCGATCTTGAGCTGGCCGCGGCTGACCTGTTTCAGGTCCGGCGTAATCAGCTTCTGCACATAATCGCCCCAGTTGGCCGGGGTGGTGACCTGGCCCACGGTGATCTGGTCCAGCACCTTGTCGGCGCCGTAGACTTCACGCAGCTTGGCCAGCACGGCGGCCTTGCTGGCTTCATCGGCCACGGTGCCGCTGGCGACGACCTGGCCGGGTACTTGTGCCTGCACCGCGAAGGCGGCGCACAGCAGGAGGAGGGGAAGGTAACGCATATCAGTTTCCAATAAAGGAAGTACGCAGCGAGTCGTGCGCAGATTTTAGGGAAAGTCCGGGATTGGCGAGGTAGGCCGATACCTTCTGTATTGCATAGTCTTCATTGACCTGGTCCTCGACCCATTCGACATCGTCGAAGGAGATGTGGTGGCCTTCGCCGACTTGCGGGTCCATGATGCCCAGCAGGGTTTGCGGCGAGGCGCCGCTGAAACCGAGCACCAGAACCGGTTTGCCTTCCAGCCGCGTGACGAACAGCGACAGCTCGAAGTCGGCGCGCGACAGAAACGGCGTCACCACGTGCATCCAGAACGCCGCCACCAGGTAGCGGTACATCGGGTCGGTAGGCAGCGGCAGCACCAGGCTCTTTTCCAGCCGGCTCGAGCTGCTTGCCATCACAGGCTGCAGCAGGATGCCCAGTGCCAGCAGCACCTGCCGTACGCTGCCGGTAAAGCCGGCCTGCGCCAGCATGGCCTCCAGGCCGCCGACGGTCTGCAGCTCGAGGAAGTCGGCAAAGGCTGCATCGTAGGCGCTGGCACGGGTGTCCAGTTCCACGGTATTGCCGTTCAGGGCTTGCAGCGGTGCGGCCGCATCCTCCGCGTTCAGCACGCCGCCGCTCAGGTTTTCCAGGCGGTTCCACAGCCGCGTCAGCACCAGCGGGCTGTTGGCGGCGAAGGACGTGGGCTCTTCGATGTCGATGCTGCCCGCCATCAGGAACGGGAAGCGGCGGCTCGACTGGTCGCTGCTGGCCGCAATATGGCCGGCGATCGCCGCGCGGCGGCGCGGCCCGAACAGGGCGAAGTGCAGCGGCTGCACGGCATCGTAAGTCAGCTTCCAGCGCGCGTCGGTACTCAGCATGTCCATCGAGCGCGCCATCCAGTCATCCATCATCTGCAGCACTTTCGGGTCGCTGCCGCCTTTTACAAAGTCAGCCCGGCTCGGAATCTTGCCGAAGTAACCGATAGCAGCAGCGCGACTCATTGCGCACCTCCGGCAGCAGCAATTGCAGGCTCGCCGCCGGCGCCAGCCGGCGCCGGGCCGCCGACCACGGTGTCGGGCAGGCGCAGTTTGCGGAAGCCCTGGCTGGCCTGTACCGGAGCGGCAACCGGTGCCGGTGCGGAAGGCAGCAGGCGCAGGTTGGCCGCCACTGTCACGCCGCCGTTGGTCCAGTTCAGCTCAAAGCTGCCGTCCGGACGACGCTTGCGTTGGGCGGCATCGATCATCTTCTTCAGGCCGAAGTGGCCGTTTTCTTCCAGGATCATCACTTTCCTGCCGTCCGGCGTGAAAGCGGAAATGCGCGCACCGGGAACGCCTTGCGGGTTAGGCCAAACCATTGCCACCCACGGCTGTTGCTGGCCTTTCCAGCGTACCAACTGGCCATCGATTTCGATGGTGTATTCGCTGACGCCGGTCACGGCAACCGTCTGCAGCTCGAAGCGGGTTTGCGCCTCTTCGCTGCTGGCGGCCTGGTTGGCGACACCATTGGCGCTGAGCGGCGCGATCCAGCCCGGGAAGGCGGTAGCAACGGCAGGCGACAGGGTAATGCCCATATTGGCCCAGGTTTTGGCGCTCAGCGAATCGCCGCGGCGTACCACCAGCGGGCCGATGGTCGTGTTGAAGAACTTCGCCACTGCGCCTTCCGGACCGAACACCTGGCCGATTTCGGCATTGCTTGCTTCCAGCTTCGATTCGGTCGCGAACGGATACTTGGTTTGCAGGTCGCGGCGGAACGGCTCCAGCACCTGCGCTGCCCATACCTTGTTGATCTCGGCTTCGGTCGGCTGCACGATGACTGCGAAGGTTTGCATCAGCGGGCGCACCAGCAATGGACGGATGGCCTGTTTCTGCGGGTCGCTCATGCCCACCAGCATTTGCTCGTCGACATACTTCAGCGCGTCGGCCAGTTCCGAACCGCTGCCATCCAGCGTCTGCTGCATCAGCTGCTTAGCGCCAGGGCCAGGGTCGCCCTGATTGCGGATCTGGTTGAAGCGTGCGCGCAGCTTGCCCATGCTGTCCATATAGCCGCGCATCAGCGAAGCGTTGTTATCCTTGGTCACGACCAGTTGCGCCACGCCGGAGAACTCGCGGCCGACGGGGCCAAGAGGCAGCGGTGCGCCCGGCTGGCCTTGCGGGTTGGCCGGCAGGTTGATGTTCACTTGCGAAGGCTTCTGGCGCAGGATGGTTTCGCGGAACCAGTCGCCGATGCCGCGCTTGGCGCGCTGCATGCCGCTATCGAGCAGGGAAGGGTTGTCCCACGAGGTTTCCTGGTACACGGTAGTGACCAGCTTGGAAATCGGCGAAGTCTGCGGGTCGCCCAGGCGGTTCATCGCGGCGGCTGCCGCCTCGAAGCCGTTCAGGTCCTTGATCGCCACGCCTTGCAGGAACTTCTGCCATTCCTTGGCATAGTCGTTCTTGTACAGGTCGACCAGGGCTTTCTGGATCTGTTCAGGGCTGCCTTCCAGCGTCAGGTCGTCCTTGGCCGCGGTTTTCAGCACCCAGTCGGCACTTTGCAGTTCGTGGTTGGCGGCGTCCTTGAAGGCGTCGCGCACATAGCCTTCCCATGCGGCACGGGTGAAGGCGCCGGAAATGGAATAGCTGCCCAGCACCAGTTCACGGTCCTGGTCGCCCACGATGCGGGCAACGGTCATGGCAGGGAAGCGGGTCGCGGCACGGGCCTTGACGTCGGCGTACACGCGTTCGCGCGCCGGCATGCCTTTCACCACGCTGCGCAGGGTGTTGCGCGTCTGGTCGACCAGGGCCAGGCGGTTATCCACCGTCGGCCAGGAGGTATCGTTGATCTCGGCCAGGTAGAAGGCAATCAGGCGTTCGGCGCTGCGGATCATCTGCTCGCGCGGCATGGCGCCGCGGTTCGATTCCAGCCATACGCGCCAGAAACGGGTCAACTGGTCGTTCAGGTGGCTGGCTTCGGCGCGCGATTTATCGCCCAGCATCAGGTAAGTTTTCAGCGCGTTGTAGGCATCTTCCACATTTTCAGGGGAGGCGTCCTTGAACTGTTGCGGGCCGGTTTGTGCTACGGCCGGCGCCGGCGTTGCTGCCGTGGCGGTTGCCGATGCCCCGCCTGCCGCTGCCGCGCTTGCAGGCGTTGCTGCCGGATTGCGTGCCAGCGGCTGCAGGCGCTCCGCGTTGGCATTGACTTCGCCGAGGAAGGTCTCCAGCGACTGGCCAACAGGCTTCAGCATCACCTCGCGCACGCCGGCGAAGTATTCCTCGCGCAGCTTGCGTTCCAGGTAGGCGCCCTGGTACAGGCCCAGGCTGACCGACAGCGGACGGTTGTCGCGGAAGCGGTCCAGTTGTTCGATACGGTCCTGCAGGATTTCCAGCGCCTCCAGTCGTGCCGCCAGGTCAGGACGCTGCTTCTGCAGCTTGACGGCCTTGTCCAGGTCGGCCTGCACATTGGCCACCAGGGTGCGGTTGCCCATGTAGGACCAGCTCCAGCCGCCCAGCAGCAGCCCGGTCAGGGCCACGGCGCCGAAGAAGGCGGCGTAACGCATGCGCACCTTGGCCGGGCTGGCATACTGCGCCACCAGGTTCTTGTCCGCAAAGATCACGTTGCGGAACAGCTTGAGCAGGAAGTAGCCATGCTGCTGTTCGCTGCCGTGGTGCTCTTCGCGTTGCAGGCTGAGGTCGAAGCGTTGCGCCACGCGGTGCGAGGTGGCGGAAACGCCTTCGCCTTCCTGCAGCGCGCTGGTGAAGTAGAAGCCGCGGAACACAGGCTTGAACTGGAACGGATTCTCTTCGAACAGCGTTGCGATGAAGGTGCGCAGCGGCGCCTTGACCGAGTTGAACTCCAGCGGGAAGGTGAACACGCCGGACGGCAGGCGTTCGCGCCATTGCAGGGCCATATTGGCCAGACTCATTTGCTTCAAGCCTTCGTACAGCTCGTCGAAGCGCGCGTCGAACTGGCGCAGCAGGTCTTCGTTCGGCTGGTTCTTGTGGTAGGGCAGGGTGGCGCCCCACACGCGGTCGCGCTCACCGATTTCGGAATCGTGGAAGAAGTCGGTGAAGCCATTGATCAGGTCCGCCTTGGTGAAGACGATATAGACCGGCGCATGCACTTCCAGCTTTTCGGTCAGTTCCTGCACGCGCTGGCGCAGGTTTTTGGCCAGCTCGATCGCGAATTCGGGGCGCTTGCCGGTCAGTTCGGCGATGCTCACCGCGATAATGATGCCGTTGATCGGCGCTTTCTTGCGGTACTTCTTCAGCAGGCCGAGGAAGCCGAACCACTCGGCACGGTCTTCGTCGTTGACTGCATAGCGGCCGGCGGTATCGAGCAGGATGCCGTCGGTGGTGAAGAACCAGTCGCAGTTACGGGTACCGCCCACGCCTTGCACAATGCGGCTGCCGGCCAGCGGGAATTGCAGGCCGGAGTTGGCGATCGCCGTGCTCTTGCCGGCGGCCGGGTTACCGATGATCATGTACCAGGGCAGCTCATACAGGGCGGCGCTGCCGGAGCGCAGTCCCAGCTTGGAAGTCTTGATGGTCTGGATCGCATCCAGCATGCGCTTGCGCAAGGCTTCCGTTTCATGGCGCGGCGCCGGCTCGGCCTTGGCTGGCGTTGCGACGGCCTGCTGTTCCAGCATGCTGCCCAGCTGGTTGGCGGCGCGGCGAGCGCGATAGCGCCGCCATGACCAGACCATTATGCCTAGCAGCAGGGCTGCTGCCAGCACGGCAAAGGCCAGGGTGAATGGCAATTCCAGCAGTGCCGCCGCCACCAGCAGGAATGCCGCGAAGGCAAGCCAGCCGTAGATCAGGAAGGCGGTGCGCGAGGTCAGGATTTCCCGGATTCTGTGCATCATTTTTCTACTCTTGCAAGGTTAGCTAAGGGATGGCGCTTTACTTGCCGGGGCCGGGAGCGGGCCGACCAGCAAGGCGTAACGTTGGGTTGGGTCGCTGTTGGCCAGGGCGAGCGCAAGGTTGCCGCTGTCCATGGCCTGTTCGTGGGCCAGCGCAATCGCGGCCAGGGTCCCGACAGCGCCGGTGTGGCCGCAGGCTGCACCGACGCAGGCCAGCGAAGTGTTGGCGTCCAGGCCGGGGGCGGCGGCCTCGACGCATTGCATCAGGTCGGACATCAGGGCTGCACGATGGTCGGTATCGGCTGCAACATAGGCCGGCTTCTCGCCATTTGCCTGGGCCAGGGCTTCTTCGGCGAGCTCGCGCAGCGTTGCGTCTTCCTTTGCGTGCAATGCGAGGAGGCGCAGTTCATCGCCGGCGTCCTTCGGCGACTGCAGCAGGATGCCTGCTGCGCCTTCCGCCGGCATGCGGCCGTTCGGATTGCGCGGGCCATACAGCTTGCCGTTGACGGCCAACTGTTCGATGGCGTCGGCATCGATATCGGAGCCGCAGGCAAGCAGCAGGTTGATTGTTGGAGCATTGGCGGCAGCCGCCTGGGACGCCACTGACCGCAGCGCGGCGAGTGCGGTCGCCGGGGCTGGCGGTGCGGCGGATGCGGAAGCATGGGCTGCCGCCGCAGGCTGGCGGACCAGCAGGCGATCCTTCGGGCAGCCCGCTTCAGTGGCACAGTGCTCCAGCCAGCGAGTAGCCAGTACCTGCGTGGTGGCAGGCCATTCAGCCGGCAGCAGCGGAAGCATTTGCAGCACGCTTTCGCTGCCAAGCGCAGTGGCGCGCGCAGCGAGGCTGGCTGCGATGTCGCCGCCCAGGGCCATGGCGCGCAGGTGCTGCGGCGATGGCGTGCGCGGAGCCGGCTGCAGGGTAGACAGCCATTCCTCCAGCGCTTCCATGTCGATGTCCGGCACGCGGCCAGCGAGCAGCGGAAAACCCTGCAAATCGGTGAGTTCAGGATCCAGGTCGAGCCGCGCTTCGCCTTCCGCGATGGCGGCTGCCAGTTCGGCTGGCGAATCGCCGTGAGCCATGCGCAGGGCGGTGCCTGCGACAGCGAACGGCTGCCATGGTGCCGCCGCATCCGGCGCCTGCGCCGTGCCGTTCGCATTGCCTGCCTGCGCACCCTGGCCAGCCTGCAGTTCCGGCGCGCCAGGCGTTGCGGCGGGACCTTGCGCGCCGGCACGCACTGCTGCAGGGGCATCCGCCGCGGCAAACGTTTTGCGGGCCAGGACAAAGCTCATGATGAGCGTCAGCGGCATGACCAGCATGGCCAGCGCCAGGTCGCCCGTATCGGGCATGCGCGTAGTGCTGCGCCAGTACCATACCGCGCCAATCCAGCAAAGGCCGAATATCCCAATCACCAGCAAGCTGCGTTTCAACCAGTTCTGCATGCCTGCCTCACACTGCGTCAATCGAATTTTGCTGGCTGGCGATCAGCGTAGCGCCGCAACTGGTTTTGTCGCCATGGCGCGCCACCGGCTTACCGTCAACGATCATGGTCTGGTCGCCACTGGTAATGGTGGTATCGCCATGCACCGGGCAGGAAACCTTGTGGCCCATGCAGGCGATCGGCTTGCCGCCGCTATCGCTCTGCTGCGATGCTTCGACCACGGTGCCCTTATGTGTCGTCTTATCGCCTAAAAGGATCAGTGCTCCAGGCATTTCCTACTCCTATTTCTTTCTCACGCCGTCCACACGCAGTTCCGTGTGGCCGAAATCCATCATCTTCCAACGGCCGCCCCAGGTCAGGCCCAGGCTTTCCGCCACTTCACCAAACAACTGGTAACCGCGCATGGCCCACGGATCACGCTCCGAGATCACCAGCTTGCCGTCGCGCAGGAAGGCGCAGTCAGCGGCCAGGCCATATTGGTGCCAGCTCTGGAATGCCTTGGCGTTGGTCACGTTACTGCCTTGCGCCGCCAGCGCATCCTGGCGCTCGGGACTGCGGTAGCCTTCCAGCAGCGCCATGTCATAGCCGTGGCGTTCCTTCATGATGCGGAACGCCTGCAGCAGGCGCTGCGAATAATCCTTATCCAGCAAGGCCCAGTCGCGGCTTGCCGACACCAGGTTTGGACGCACGACTTCCACTTCCGGCGTCATGAACAGCACTGGCGGCAGGGCCGGCGGCGGCACGAGCTGTTCGCCATGCAGAAGGTCCGCTACCTGCTGGTTCGCTTCGCGCACCGGCGCATCGAAACCACCCACCATGGTGCGGCTGCTCGCCATCCACGCCACTCCCGCAGGCAGCAGCATGATCACCAGCGCCGCAAGCGCGGCCCATTTGTGCTCGCGCAGGAAGTTGCCGCCCTGGCGCACGGCCATTGCCGATTCCGAGCCCAGTGCGCCTGCCTGTGCACCGCCGCGGCGCGCGATGTTCTGCACGCTGCGCTGGAAACGGCTGCCCACCAGCTCCAGGCGGCGCGAGACGTAGGCCCGCCCGGCAGGGAACAGGACCATCCAGCTCAGTGCGCAAGCCAGCAGGAAATACAGCACGACGGCGACGACCACCACAATTGACCTCTGGAATCTAAATTACTAATTTGATAACATCGCGGGCGTGTGTCGCCTTAGCAATAAATTATTGCGGGAAAGTATATCTTGAAGTTCTGATAATCCGCTTTTGCGCGGTTTTCAATCGTGCGCACCCCCTGTTTAGGCAGCACGCCCTAGAGTGCGCACCTTTTTCCTCGGATAAAGTATATTAATGATAACCTTTGCCAGGAGTAATCCATTGTCATCAAGCAACGAAACCCGGAAACCGGCAGGCCGTCCCAGCCTGCTTTCGGCTGAGCAGCAAAATGCTCTTGAGAATCAACCTGCGGCCCCGGCGGCAGTCGAACTATCGGCTGCGGAAGCGCCGCGCCGCAAGCACTTGTGGATTGCCGGCGGCGTGAGCGTGCTGGTGGTCGCTGTCGCCGTGGCGTTCATGTCGTTCGGCGAAAGCGAGCCAACGGCTGAAACCCTGGCTGCGGCACCGGCGCCTGCGCCTGCAACCGCGCCAGTGGCGGTACCGGCGCCGGCAGCAGTGCCTGCCGCTGCAGAAGCCGTGCCGCCAGCAGACGCTTCGCCGCTGGCCGCATTGACCGCATCGACGCCGCAAGTCGCCGCCATCATCGACGAAGCGCCGCCACCGGTTGCAGCCAAGCCGAAGGAGTCCTTGAAGCAGATGCTGGAAAGCGGTACGCCAGCCGCGGCCAAGCCTGTAGCGGCCAAGACGATCCGCAAGCCGGTCAAGGAAAAGCCAGCCAAGGAAGTCGAACATGAAGGCGGCGCGCCTTCCGCTGAAGAGGAGAATGACGTTCAGCTCCTGGCAGCGCTGGTTGCCCACGCCAAGTACGACACATCGGCCAACGCCCGCCTGCCTTTGTCGAAGGCGCTCGACCAGTGCAAGAAGCAGGGCAAGCAGGACGCCGCCCGTTGCCGCATCCGCGTCTGCGAAGGCCGTTGGAAGAAAAACGAATGCCGCGTGTACAGCCGCAGCAAGCTTGAGAAAACAGCGACGGGCGCATGATGGCCGTTGACGGCTGGCGCTGCCGCGCGCCGGCCTATTTGGCTACCTTGCGTTTCTGGCCTTCCAGCCACCCGGCCGGCACTTTCGCGAGTAGCGCATCATCCCTCTTCAGGTTGGTCCAGGTAGCACCACCGTCAGCAGAGTAGATCAGCAGATTGGGATAGTCGTCGGAGATATCGAGGATACCGGCCAGCCAGATCTGTTTGCTATCCACGACGTAGCTGCTCACCAAAGACGACAATCCCTGCGGCAGTTTCGCCTTCTTCCATTTCTTCCCGTCTTTTGAAGTCAGGAGAGTCTGTTCGATGGAACCGGTGATCCACCAGCCGCCATGCGCTGAGCGGCCCAGTTCAACGAGCAAATCCGGATCGCCAAGCTTGGCAGCCAGGCTCACCTTACAGGTTCGCGGATCGATAGAACGCACGTGATACCTCGTGCTCTGACCATCGCTTAAAAAGCTCGTGACGAGCGCCAGGACTTTGCCTTGCGATGCCGCCAGCTTGATGTTCGCGACTTGCAGTGCCTCAAGCGGAGACCTGCCGCGTGGCGCGCCGAGTCTCTCGTAAGGCAAGTTACATCGTGCGTCGCGATGGCGTATTTCATAGCCTTTGCTTGTCGGCGTTACCGCAAGGCCGTTGGGGAACAGCACCGTGTCGGGCGTATCCGTCGCGGGTGGAGCAATATGTTCGCCGGTTGCGGGATCAATGACGGCGCGCCCGGCATAAATGCGCCCGGATTCATCGAGCTGCAGGAGCGGCCACGTGTGCCCCCCTGGCAGCATATCGATGTCCACCTGTGGCTTGCCGTGAATCTGGATAAGACTCGAATCTTCAGTGAAATCGACGTTACCCACCTTATAGCGCAAACTCGCCATTTGCGCCTGCGCGTCGGCATTGGCGATGACCGTGACAAACAAGACGGCTGCAATTGCGGCCCGTAACATTTCAATCATCTGACAGGAGCGAGACCACCAGGATGGAGATGGAATAGCTGGCACCGTGAATTACGCCGTCCGACGGAACTGCCAGGGCGCCATCAAACCCGCATGCCATCACTGCAAGGCGGCGACCACCTGGCAGTTTCTTCGCTGGCTTGCCGATAGCCACGCGGGTATCCTGCCACGCCATGAATGGAAGCGGGAACTCGAAGACCTCCACGAATACTTGTGTATCGTCGGGCGCTGCGCGATGGATCATGTCCCTCAGCTTGTCAGGTGAACCGCAGTGCCGTTGCACCAGTTGTGCGAAGGAGTCGCCGTCGATCGTTTCCAATGCAAACTTTGGCAGAGCCGTGTACTTGATTGTTTCCAGTGACGTTGATTGAGGTGCGAGTCGTGCAGTCCATCCGAATGAAGCCTGGCCTTGCCAGTTCTGGATTCGCAGGTTTTGAAGCTTGGGCAGCTTTTCCTCTTTTCTCCAGTCGCCATTGTTCGTTGGGACCGGATCAATGCCCGCTTTGCGGAGAAGATGGGTGATGTCCTGGCCCAGGAAAAAGCCGCGATGGTGCCTTGATACGCGAACTGGATTGCCATCATGGAACGCCTTCAGCTCCGCAAAGGTCTTGACTGAATTTTGTTCGCCTTCACCGAGGTTTCCAAACAGCGGCGTAGCCGCGTAAAAGCCGGCGAGCTGCGGCTGCCTTGAGCTATTTTCCAACGAGATCGCCACCTCGACGTCGTGGCCGATCAGCTGAATACGGACGTCCTTGATGATCGTTTCGCCCCATTGAAAACCGAGCGTCAACGGGACCCCGTTCTCGAATTCGTAAGCGAAGGCCGTGCTGGCAAAGCAGGTCGCAATGATGAATTCCAGCGTCGACTTGAGTTTGCGACTGGTCGGCGAGCGATTCATGGCGCGGGATTGTTCGTAGGATCGTACAGTTCGCCGACGACTCGCGGATCAAACTTGTATTTGACCGTGATGTCGTAATCCGAGTCAGGATCCTCAACGAGAAAAACTCCTGTACTGTCGTCCAACTTCCATGGCAGCCAGGATTTGTTTGAAGGTCCGCTCTTGTCGGTCTTTACAAAATCCACGCGATATGTCCGGGCATTCTTGCAAATGGCGGTCGGTTCCCTCAAAACGAGACAATCTTCCTTGCAGTTCTGCACTTTCAATCTGGCCGGGGCAAGGACCATTTGGTAGCCGGTAGGGACAAGGATATGGCCGGAGTTTTGCCATCTGTATCCGATCCTGCCGACGTCAATCGGGCCATTGCTGATATGGCCCTTCGGGTCAAGCAAGAACGCGACGGGACCTTTTTCCTTTGCCATCAGCTGGCAAATCGGATGCTGCGTGGCCTCCGCAATGCCCGCGCAACCAAGGAGCAGGGGGAGAAGAATCACTTGCTTCATAGGCAGGACGGCCAATTCGTGGAATAAATCTGCAAGATAGTTTTAAACTGGGAAGATTGATTTAACCCAGGTTCGCGTGGCTGTGCCAGGGGCGCTGGTTGTTGTAGAATCCAATCCAATCGCCAATAACCCGGCTGGCGTGCAGCAAAGTCTCAAAGCGGTGGCGATGCACGCATTGCTCCTTCAACGTCCGAACAACGCTTTACTTCTTCTTCCATAACTATGCTCACGTGATGTCCTTTCTGTATTATCACCTGAGTAGGAAATCACTGGGTCATTGCAGCGCCAACTACAAGAAGTAAGAAATGGCGAATGGCGGCCTGTCATACCTCGACCGCAAATTCTACTGCCGATTCGAAGTTATTTAATTTTCTTGAATTTTCCAGTATCCAGAATTTGGTAGATTGGTTTGTTGTCCTCATCTATGCAAACATACTTTTCATTGAAGCTGCAACCGTCGTTCAGCTGATCAACAACTAGACCGTTCTTAATCGAAAGATACACGGGACTCATTACATCGCGATTTTCGTTTGGTCCGGATTCGAAGTCATTCACGCGAACGATGAGAACGTCCCTTATTGGCGGTAAGACGTTAAAGATGGGGTGTAGATTATTTTCAAAAGGAGGTGAGTAATCGAACGCGAAGCTAGCTCCACCTTTTTGGTAGTCGTGATTGCCAACGAGCTGGGAGATCTTATCCGGACTATTTTTGCTAGCTAAATAAGGATGAAACACTGGTGAGCATTTATCGGCGCCCCGTAGGCTGCTGCCTTTTATCGATAAGTGAATTCCACAGAAATTTTCGAAGGCCTCGGTATTAAATGGAAGATGTGAAGGAATTAGGCCTCCCAATACAGGGGAAGTTTTTGCGTCTTCTTGTCCGGCATTTGAGCGAACATAGCTATAAAAATTTTCGGCACCAGCGGCGACCAAGAGCTTATCGCCGCTTACTAATATGTTCTTAAAATTCTCACTGCATACTTCAGAATTCCCCGTTAACCGGTAGAAAAAGCCGTTCGTTGGAAGCGAAAATTCGAATTGTTTGTTGAGAAAGCTATTTAACTGTTTCTCTCCAATTCCGCCTTTAAGTGCAAGTTGAAAAACGTTGCTGTAGTAGTATCTTTCTTTCTTGTATGTGCCCATGCATCGTGGTTCGAAACTAATCCGATTATCAACGATCTGCAATGTTTGCATGCCTGGAGGCGGCATGTTCCTCAATTGACTATAAAATCCCTCAGCCTTCTGAAATTCCCAAGTGCCGGAGAGTTCTGCCGCAGACGAACTGGTGGCATAAGCGAAAAGGAATAGAACTCCAATTTTTGATGCTATATATTCTGGTTTAGCGTTAAGAGTCATGTTCGTTATTTAATAAATTCTTCCACCTGTATCGAATTCCGAAATGACTTGTTCATAATTTCTGCGGAAACAGTCTGAACATTTGAGCATTTGGCTCGTCATCAAGTTCGAGTGTCCCTCTCGGCCGATCGGTTGATTCTTAGCGGTTATCGATTTTTTGGAATTTTCCATTTTCCATCAATCTGGCGACCATCCGCGGGCCATCGATGCATACATAATCACGGTTGAAGTGACAACCCTGAATCTGATCGACGACTTTTCCATCCATAATAGATAAGTAGACCCCGGTCATTGTTTCTCGCATCTCGTTACGAACAACTTCGAAATCGTCGACCCGGATCAGGGTGACCTTTTTCATGGGAGGGAACACAAGAAACGTAGCCGCTGTCTTTTGTTTGAAGGGAGGGGAGAATCCACCCCCATACTCGCTGCCCCCTTTGACGTAGTCGTGGTTCCCGACCATTTTCATGATCGGATCGCTGCTCCTCGAGTCGGCGACATAAGGGAAGTGGTCCGGAGCGCATTTGTCGGAAGTCTGCGGTTTTCCTTTCGAATTCACTATCTTAGGCCGGCATGTTCCGTAATAACGGTCATAATCCAGTGGAAGTCGCGAAAACTTGTAGGCGGCAATCGCAGTCGCTTCTAGTTGATTAATCATACTTACCGGAGCTTTGGCGAAAGTATAGAAAGTAGCGCCTGCCACAAAGAGAATCTTGTCGTCAATCGCGAAAAATTTTTTCATTGAATTTTCGCAATACTCAGGCTTTGAGGCCAACTTGTAGACGCTCTTTGCTTTCGATAACGATAGGCTGAAATTCATCAACAGGAAATGATCAACTTGATCTTCCGTTACATCTTGTTTGGTCAAGGGTTGAAAGACTTCAGGGAAGTAGTATTCGACGTTATTGACACGTGCGATGCAAATCTCAGATAACCTAACTTCTCCGTTTCGAAATGTAATAGTTTCGAACTTGGGAGCTTGATCTAAGGTGATCCGCCCAAAATAGTCGGCTGAGCGTTCGAACTTCCATGTACCTTCTTGTACTCCTGCTCGCGCGTCTGTGCCAATAAGCGAAGCGCAGACGAATATCCAAAGCGTTAAGTACTGCGTGACAAATCCTTTCATGGTTTTAGAAGCTCTGGCACTAATGCGAGAAGCCAAGCATTTCTCGTCGCGATTTACTTGCAATCCATAATGCAAATCGGCTTACCGTCAGGGCGCTTGTACATCAGCGGTTTCACAGGATCGGAGAAACGGGCAAAGCCAACCTGTTCCTGGCCGAACCATTCCACTTTGTTCTTCTCTTCGCGTTCGGCGTTGTAGGCAAATTGGGGGGAAGGCGAGGTATGCAGCATATTGATCCCCGGCCAGTCCTGCGAAAGGTTGGCGGAGCTATAGCAGCTCTCTTTCGAGACTGAGGGGCACATGGCCTGCAGGCTCGTTTCGAAGTAGTTCAAGAACTGCCACGTGGCCTTGTCGCGCTTAGCCCCATCAGCAGGCGCAAGATAGATCGCGTTGCCAACCTTGAATACGCGATCACCTGTCCGCTTGCCGTTTTTTGCGCTGATAGCGAAGCCTTCCTTGTCAAACGCGACTTTGAAGAACACATTGGAGAGCTCTTTTTGCGGGACCAGGTAGGGGTTGCGCTTTGCCTCGTCCAGCAGTTCGTCGGTTTCTTCGCCCGGCATATTTCCGCCAGCGCTGGCCAGCCAATAGCGGATCGGCCAATTGGTTTCCGGCTGGAATTGTGCTCCCGAAATGAATTCACTGCGGCGCACCCAGCCTACCTTTCCCTTTATGTTGCATCGTACCCAGCCATCTTCGCTTTTACCAAGGCAGGTGTCAGCAAAGCCGGTCGGCCCGATCGCGTAGTGCAACAGGTCCTTGAACTCGGCAAGCGGCTTTTCGTCGTTCTTTGATTTATAGACTTTCAGGGTCCCGTTCTGCGGAAAAATAGGGGCCTTCAGATCCGGACCGAAAAGGGTGTATGCCTGCGCAACGGGTATCAATCCTGCCAGCGCGAAGGTGAGGGTCAGTGCTTTAACGTCCATGTCCTAGTTCTTCATCAAAAACGGTAATGTGCAGGTGGTTCCGGTGTAATGTTTCGTTGCCTGTCTTGAGCCTGTTTGGAGCGGGAGCCGCCTTATCTGCGGTGTTGTCTTCCATCTGCCACGGATCAAACGTCTGACGCACTTCAGTATTGCCCCTTAGCTTGCTGGTGAAGGACTTCAGATCGCTATGCTCGTTGGCGGAGATCGCATCCAAGGCTTTCTTTGCCGCGTCGGGCTCTTCAACTTTAATCGCATTCAGGCGCTCCTCTTCTGCCGCTGTTCGATTTTTCTTCTTTGTCAGCGTCGCCTTCTCGCTCATCAAAGCGGAGTAGTGGTGTTCGGCCGCGGTTGCTGAGCGATTGTACTGGCGGTCGCTTCCCGCCACTCGGATTCGCCCAACATCAAGGCCAACGCCAATGCGATGCAACACTGAGCCGAGCATTGGGCGCCAACCCGAATTGATCTCGAGTTCCTGGGCGTCCAGTTCGAATGCGGCCTGCATGAACGCCTGATAGGTGTTCGGGTGCACTCGCGGCATTGCTTCACTCTTCGCAGATTCCATACCAGTGATGACGGTAACGTTCTTCTTGCAGTTGTCGAATGCATGGCTCGGCCAAATGATCTTCATGGTCGTGCCATTCGGCTTTCGAACGTCAAGAGTGATTTTGTTCGATCCTGCTTGGGGCTCGCCTTTGTAGATACTGATGACGGCCTTTTGCACTTCTGTACTGGCGTCCTTGGTCATTTCTGCCGCTTCATCGGCAGTGTACTTGTGGCTAAAGCTTAGCCACGTATCGCCATACATGGCTGCCTGATACGTTTTCTTTGTCCCGCTTTCGTCCTTCAGCGCGGGCTGTTCCAGGGCTGCATCATAGTCCTTGCCATCAGTCTCGTTGATTCTGACAACGATGTCAGTCAATCCTTCTTCTGCTGTCACGCGGAACAACGGCTTGGTTCGATACCTTGATTTGGCATCGCTTCCAAGGAAGAGAGCCACTTCTTTGCCAAGCGGGACCTTTTGCCTGATCTTGTTAGGGGTTCCAAGGATCTGAACGCGCTGGCCTTCATACAAAGCGGACGCCTTGTTGCCGTTTATAACGGCGATAAAATAAGGAAGGCCGCGCAGGCTCTTGTTTGATCCCTGCGTGGTATCGAAATGCCATGTAACAAAGACGCCAGGCTCTTTGACGATCTGTGATACTTTGTTCTCGGCTTTATCAACCGTCGAAGAAGCCTTGATGGCACCTTTTTGCTGAACCACGGCCATAGGCGCTTCGGGCGGCGGCGCATCCTTCTTGGCTTTAGGAGTGGCATCAGCTGGCGGCGCGGACTTCTTTTCCGGTTTCTTTTCTTCAGCCTTAGGGGAAGATTGTTTTTTGGCCTCTGTCAAACACTCATCGGCATTGCCAAACACAAATGCATACCATGGCTTCGAATTCACGGAGGCCGCTTCCACCGTTTTAGCCGGGCCTGAATTTCCCTTACCCTTGGCGCCAGTGCCTTTAAGTGATTGGCCTGGATCTGGACGGGGCAAAGTCAGTGAAACAGTTGAACGTTTTTCGGTCACCGCGACATCGGTTTTACCGTCTTTATCGGTTTTGCCTTTGATCTTCTTCTCTTCACCGCTGCTAGTGAAGAAGCTCATGATATAACTGATGCCCGACAAAGGCTTGCCGTCAACGCCTTTCAGCGCGAACTGCTGGGCGTGTGGGATTTGCTCGATCTTTCCTTCTTTCCATCCTTCGACCCTCTCAATTGCGGCCATGAACTTTTCAAGTTCGACTTCGTTCAAGTCACCGATGGTGCGGTCACTGGCTAGACCTGTAAACTTCTTCACTAACTTGGTGTAGTGCTCGGGATCGTTATTGTCAGCGGAGGGAGCGTATTTTTCGAATACCTTATCCAGCCGCTTTTCCTTGTAGACGGATAGCAGAACGAATTTCAGTGCGGCCTTGCCGGCGGCATGATTCGGGAAGACTGCGAATGAGCCGCCGACACCGATGGCGAATCCGCTTTTCTCGGCTTTGCTTAAGTTGCCAGGATTGTTATTGCGCCAGGCGCGCGTGCCGCCCGAGTGCAGGTACTCGCTCCCATCCTCGGCTACGTAAATTACAGACAGGTTTTCGCCGTTACGGGCGGAGACATATTTGGGAGTGGCCATCTAGCTTATTTCCCCATTCGGTAAAGGCCAGCTTCCGTATCGAGTGCCTTATTTACGTCACAGTAGCTCCCCTGAGTGGTGACTTTAAGGATTTCGTGGAAGTAAAGCGGGGGAGTGTCCAGGTCTTCGTTCGTATTTTTCTTGAGATCCATCACGCTGAAATTAACTCGGCGCTTGTCTGCCCAGTTGCCATCCCTTTGCGCATACACCACGCGCATCCGGTTCCCGGACTTGAATGCGCGGAAGCCCGTCATCGCGCAATCGGCTCCCGACCGCAATTGAAGAATTGGCTCGAACCGGTCATTGATCTCGAAAGGAATATGTTGTGCCGGGCCGTTAGGGTTGGTGCGGAAGAATGTCACCGTGTCGATCGGGTGCGCATTGTTCTTGTCGATGTGCGTGTAAAGCATCGACACTTCTTCACTGCCTAATGAAATAGTCGTGATGTCGCGTTGAGGCGTGATCGCCGTCTGAGCATATAGCTGTGGGCTGGCGGCCAACAGCGCTACGGTCAACAGCTTAGCAATGTGTGTGGTCATGATGTTCAGAATCTTCTTCGCAGACCCATTGCAGGTCTCGGTCAAAAATAATGTAGGTTGATTCGCTGTGCTCGGTATCGACCAATGAAGTCAAGCCTTGGGCGTTGGTCTTGCCGCGGATCTCTTGTTGGTCGCCGACGTAGATCGTGTAAGCCTCATCTTTCAACGGGATACCGTCTGTGCCCAACAACTGGAACCGTTGGCCATACTTCATATCGGTACGGGAGAACTTTGGCAGTTCGCTTTCACTGCTGCCGGCGCCTCCCAGTTCCTTCATGCTGGCCTTGAATTCGACCTTACCCGGAGCATTCAAAGTGATGTTCCCACCCTCAATCCGGATCGCGGCGCCTTGTGTCGTCAGCAGCACATGCTGCTTGGCGGCGATATTCACTTCGGCGTTGATGCTGGCGACTGTGACCGCTTTATCGGAGGTCAGCATGGTCTCGGCTTCCTGGCTTTGGCTGCTGTACTTGCCGCTGGCAGCATGAAGGTGCAGGCCGGTTTCCTGGTTCGGTTTTTCCTTGGCGTTGGCTTTGCCGTAGGTGAACAGGCTGATGCCGCCGGCCGATGAATGCAGCAGGTTTGCCTGTGCGGCGAAGTTGATATCCTGGCTGGCGGTCACGCTGCTGGCGGTTTCGGAAGCAAGTAAAGCATCGGCCGGCGTTGCGGCGACGATGCCGGATGGGCTGTCGACTTGCAGCAGCGGGGCGTCGAAGGCGGGCGCGCCACCGGCGGCGCGCGCCGACAGGGTGTCCGCAGTGCGTTGCAGGCCAGCTGCTACGGCGAGCTTGTCGGCTTCCTTTTGCTTGGGCAAGTCGGCCTTATGGGTCTTGGCTTGCTCGGTCAAGGAGACTTGCAACTGCTTAGCAGTATCCACTTGGTTTTGAGCGGACCGTGCATCCAGCACATTCCCGCTGGCGCCGCGTGCTGCATGGGTGGAGAGCAGCATACCCTGGCCAGAGCGCAGGGCGAGGGCGTGCTCGGTCTTCAGCTCCGCGCCAAAGCCCACCGCATGCAGGCGTTGGTTGTCGCTTTGGTGGCGCAGGTGGCCCAGGTTCAGTTCTGCCGTGCCTTGGTGCGGTTTCGCGTGCCGTTGCAGGGCCACGCGCGATTGGCCTGGCGAATCGTCGAACACGAGCTGGCTGTATGCGCCGGCGCCGGCCTGGCTGCTTTGCATGGCCTGGCTTTTCAGGCCGGACAGCGAAGCCGGGTGGGCATGGCCGCCGGATTCGCCGGGGAACCACACAGGCGCGTTGCCGGTGGCGGCGCCAGTGCCGGCGCCGATCTTGTTGTGCTGTGCGTCGGCCTGGCCTTCGCCGTTGTACAGGGCGCCAATGATGACGGGGCGGTCAATATCGCCCTCGAGGAAGTCGACCAGCACTTCCTGCCCGACGCGCGGCAGCGCATTGCTGCCCCAGTTGGCGCCGGCGATTGGCGCCAGCGGCGTGGCGACGCGCACCCAGGTGCCGGCGCTGTCGTCGGCCGGGGCGCCGGTGTCGCCGGCTTGCAGCGTTGGCGACAGGCGGCTATGGCTGCTGTCGCCGCGCTGCCAGTGGAACTGGACTTTCACTCGATGGTCGCGGTCAGTATGGATCGGCGCGCCGGAAGGGCCGACCACGATGGCAGTCTGCTGGCCCTGAACGGTGGGGCGCTTCCACGGCGCTGCGCTGCGGTAGGGCAGGGCGGCTTCAATAGCGTCGATGCGGTTGCGGTATAGCGGACGCTCGGCGATCGCGTTGCCTACTACGTGGCGGCTTTCCGCCAGGTCGCCGTCGTTCAGCAACTGCAGCGCGGCCTGGCCCAGTTCGCGCTGGATATTCGAGCGCATTTGGGCAGCCAGGTTGTTGTGCATCAGGTGCAGTACGCGGATGGCGATGAAGTCGCCGCTGTCGCCCGTCACCGGCTCGCCTTGCAGGGCGAAGCGGGTGGCCGGCGCCATGGTGCGTACGGTGCCGGCGCCGGTCATGTTCTTGCGGGCGACGTCGAGTGCCTGCAGGCGGCGTTCGGCCAGGCGCTGGCCGTGCTCGCGGCTGGTGTAGGCGTACGCGCCCGGCACGTCGCGTGCGGACAGCGAAATGCCGCTATTGTCCGCGCTGCCGGCATTGGCGGAGCGCTGGTCCAGCGTGCGGTAGTCCCAGCTTTGCAGGGCGACCTCGCTGGTCAGCAGGCTGGCCTGCATGCGCCAGCGGTCCATGCTGTCCTCGCGCATTACGGCGCCGGGCTGGGTAAAGCGTACCGCTGCCTGCACATTCGGCTGGAAGGCGCCATTGTGGTCGGCGATGACCAGCACGTGGCCGTCGCTGCGGTGTTCAAAGTAATAGAACAGGCCTTCTTCCGCCATCAGGCGTTCGGCAAAGGCCCAGTCGCTTTCCTGGTATTGGGTGCACAGGCTGCGCTTTGGATAGGCCGCACGGTCGGCCAGTTCGAAACGCCATTCGGGCACCAGCTTGCCCTGGCCTTGCCAGCTTCCCAGCACTGCATCGAGGATGTCGCAGACCGACAGGTCCTGGAAAACTCGGCTGTCGCGGTTTTGCGCCAGGAAGGCAGTCCAAGGCTCAAGCCGCACGGCGTAGCGCGCAAGGCCGCCGTTGGAGGCGCTCAATTCAATGGAGGTGATGTGGCCGTGAAATGGACGCAGCGCCTCCGGCCCGGCGGCAGTTACCAGTTCCAGCAATGCAGGCTGGCCAAGCAGGGACTTGAGCGGGATCGAGGCGTCGGTCGACAGCGTTGAAATGTCAAAGGCGAAGGGCTTGCCGATTGCCTCCTCGCCGCGCACGCATTCGACCAATAGCTGTGCGGCGCCCTGCGGCGTGGTCAGTCGCAGCAGGCGCGTTTCTTGAGTGAGGCGGTCCAGCATGAGATTGTGTTTTCGATAACCATACGGACCGCCATTACAGCTTAGAAGTTCTTTTGAAGCAAGAGAGATTCAATTGAATCGCTATACTTGCAAGTTGCAAGTTACTTCTTCAGGCGGGCGGCTTCCGCATCCAATGCCTGGTTCACGTCGCAGAACTTGCGTTGGCTGGTGAACTTGCTGACCTGCCGGAAAGACAAGGCTGGCGCGTCTACAGTCTCAGGATCGCCATTTTCTTTCAGTTCCATGACCGTGAAGGTTACGCGGCGATCATCAGCCCACATGCCATCACGCTCGGCATAAACCAGCAGCGCGCCAAGGAATGGGGCTTTCAATGTGGTTCTCCGGTTTATGCTGCGCGCGAGCGGGCGAAGTCGGCCAGTTCGCGCGGGTAAAAGATGTCGTCGCGGTAGGAAGTGTCGTCAATGCCAAGCACCACGCTGATGGTGGCCGCCTCGAGCGACCAGTAGCCGAAGAACTGGAATCCTTTGCGGTTGGTACCGAAGTAGGGTTCGTTCTCGCTCATGTCGTACCAGGCCTTCATATAGTCGGCCATCATGGCGGGGCGCTTTTCGGGAACGGCGGCGAAGATGGGGAGTGTTTGCGCGTAGGGTTTGCCGCGCGTGCATTTCTTCGGTGGCGCTTCGCGGCCGGGCACGAAGCGCGCTACCAGGTGCTCCAGCAGCGCATCGCGACGGCGGTTGCCGTAGTCGAGGATGGGCACGATGCGCGCCAGCTTGTCCTGGTGGCCTAGAAGGATGGCAAAGCACACCAGCGACAGGCCGGTGTGGTAGTCATCGTCTTGCAGGTCCAGCCAGTGCTTGTAGCAGTCCTCGTCCTCGTCGTCCTCCGGCGGTGTAAATGGCGTTAGGAAGCGCGCGTAGCTTTCCCAAAAGCTGAGAGCCAGCGGAAAAAAAGTATTGAGGTCCTCCATGGCGTGGCCCGCGCTGTAGCCATTGCGCAGGTGGTTCACCGATTCCCATGCCAGCAGCTGCGCCCCGTCAAACTGGTCCGGATCGGCGCAGTCGTAGCAGACCTTGTCGGTGAACAGCACCAGGTTTTCTTCGTAGCTGCCATAGCGCATGCGCGAGGAACGGCGCCGCTGTTCGAAGTCGGCGGGAGACAATTTCTTGTGCCGCCAATACTCGGCCAGGCCCTCAAGCGTCTCTGGCTGCGGCAGTTCGGCGCTTTCTTCGACGGCTGGCGCCAGATAGGCCGGCATCTTGCCTGCATTGGCCTGGCGTGCGAAAGCGACCATGTCCGCCGGGTAGTAGGGCAGGTGGCGATAACTGGCGTCGTCGATGCCCAGCACCAGGGTGATGGCGGCTGCCTCCCACGACCAGTAGCCAACAAACTGGTAGCCCGATTTATGCAGGTCATAATAGTTTTCGCGGCGGCTGGCTTCATACCACTCGGCGAGGTATTGCGCCATCAGCGCTGGCCGTTCGGAAGGCTGCGCGGCAAAGATCGGCAGCACCTTGGAATATGGCAGGTTGCGGCGGCAGATGCTGGCCGCCGTATCGCGGCCGTCGACGCAGCAACTGAGCAGGCGCTCGACCAGCGCATCGCGCTTTTCATTGAGGTAGTCGATCAGCGGCACCAGGCGCTGCAGCGCGTCCTGCTTGCCGAGCAGGATGCCGAGGCAAACCATGGTCAGCGCCTGATGGTATTCGGGGCCGGCCAGCGCTACGTGCGGCCATGGGGCTTCGCGCTCGTTGCTGTCGTTATAGGCCTGGTTGTAATGGGCGTAGGTTTCCCAGTATTCGACCGCACGGTCGTAGAAAGCTTGCAGTTGCGCGATGTCGTGTCCACCGCTGTAGCAATTGACCAGGAACGCGCCGGCATCGGTCGCCAGGCGCTTGGTGGTGTTCATCAGGTTGTACAGGGGGATCGCTGAGATCATCTCCTGCGGTTGCTGAAGGCGCTCCTGCACATGCTCGAACGTTTCGAGCTGGTCCTTGAAATTCTCTTCGTAGCCGTGATACCTAAGCAGGGGGTCGCGCAGGGACTGGTGAAAGTCGCTTTCTGACAGCGGGGCATGCATGGGTGTTGCTCTTTCAGTAACGGTGCGGACCGCCATTACAGCCTAGAATTTCGCGATCGGCAAGAGTGATTCAATTGAATCGGGGGTGACAGGCGAAAAAAAGCGGGAAGGGCCCAAAAGCCGTTCCCGCTTTGTTGTATGGCTAAGACGATCTGGCGTTCTGCTTAGCCTTGCTTTTCGTCGTCGCCAGCAGTTGCCGGGTATGGACGATTGATCCACAGGATCCAGTAGCGGGCCAGGTCGGCACGGCCGTCGGCGCCCTGTACGGTTTCCAGAATCTTGATGGCTTCATCCTTCTTGCCGGCCATCGCGTAGGAATAGCCCAGGCGCAGCTTGGCGTCTTCCGCATTTTTCAGGCCGCCCTTGGCGATACCGTCCTGGATCAGCTGGATGCCTTTGTCGTACTGGCCCATGGTCACGAAGGCGTAGCCCAGGTTGACCATGCCGGTGCCGTTCTTGGCTTTGCGGGCCGAAGATTCGGTGGAGGCGATATTCTTCATATCGTCCGCGGCCTGCTTATCCAGCTCAGCTTTCAGCTTCTTGATCTTGGCGTTCGGAGTCACAGCACCGTTGGCGATGCCGGCGTCCAGCGCGGCCTTGCCTTCGATGAACTGGCCCTCAAGCTGGTCGACTTCAGCCAGTTCCACGTAGTCCTGCTCTTCCATCTTGGTGGTCGCCACTTTTTGCAGGCGGATGATGTCAGCAGAGAATCGGGTGGAGTAGTTTTCCTTGCCGCGGGTGCGATACAGCATGTCCGACCAGTAGCGGTCACGTGGATGCCAGCGTACCAGGCCTTCCAGTGCGGTCAGGTAGGTGCCTTTGTCTTTCAGGCGGTGCGACGCGTCGGCAAGCATGTGCAGCTCTTCGCGGGTCATCGGCTGGTTAGCCTTGATGCCGTCGTTCAGCTTCTTCAGCAGGTCGGCCTGCACGCCCTTGTAGTCGCCCGATTCGAAGCGGATCGCCATGATCTGGCGTGCCGCTTTCGGGTCACCGGTCATGTCGGCGTACTTCTGCAGGTTTTCGATCGTCTTTGGATAGTTCTTCTGTTCCTGGTAGTAGCCGGCCAGGGCCTGGGTGAACTTGGCCTTTTCGTCTTTTTCCAGGCGGCCCGAAGCCAGAATGGATTCCAGCATCTCGATCAGCTTCGCCTTGTCGCCCATGCCCAGGGCGGTTGCCAGGCGCATGCGGTTGATGATGTACTGTTCGTATGGAGTCTTGTTCGGCATTGCGTCTGCCTGGTCCAGCAAGGCGTTCACTTCGCCGTATTTCTTCGCTTCCAGCAGGGGGCTCAGGACTTTACCGTCCAGGAATTTGACCATATCTTTGCGCACAGTCTCTTGTGGAGCGCTGGCTGCAGCCTGTTTGTCTTGCGCGTGGGCGGTCTGGACCAGCGCCGGGACTGCGCCCAGGCCGATAGCTGCCAGCAGCAGGCCGATACGTGCGAAACGATGTTGGGTCATGGTATGTGATCCTTCTTGTGGTTGAGGCAAACGTCTATTTTCCCATAATTTTGTCATGGGACCGGTTTTCTGGAGTAGACAATTGTAACGATTTCTTATGGCCGGCCGAAAGCCGTGCCATCGGCTGCAAACAGCATGCAGCGTTCCGGTGGCAGGAACAGCGTGGCAGGTGCGCCGGGCGCCGGCACTGGCAAATCCTGCGCCAGTTTTACTGCCAGCGATTCCGTCGTGCCGGGCAAGACCGCGTAAACAATTGACTGATCGCCAAGGTACTCCACATGGCTGATCGCTACAGCGGCCGCATTGTAAGCCTCTTCACGCACTTGCAGGTGTTCCGGACGCACGCCAAGCGTGACACGGCTGCCGCGCTCGACTTCGTGGGGCAGGGCTGCCGCTTCGACGATGGCGCCGCCTGGCAACTGCACCGCTATGTGGGTGGCGCCCTGGGCGACGACTTCGGCCGGGATGAAGTTCATGCGCGGCGCACCGAGGAAGCCGGCAACGAACAGGTTGGCCGGGTTGTTATACAGTTCCTGCGGCGTGCCGGCCTGCTCGATGCGGCCGCCGTTGAACACCACGATTCGCTGGCCCAGCGTCATCGCCTCCACCTGGTCGTGCGTCACATAGATAGTGGTGGTGCCCAGTTCCTTATGCAGGCGGCCGATTTCCAGCCGCATTTGCACGCGCAGGCCGGCATCCAGGTTGGACAGCGGTTCGTCGAACAGGAACAGCTGCGGTTTTCGGACGATGGCGCGGCCAATGGCCACGCGCTGGCGCTGGCCGCCGGACAGCTCTTTCGGCTTGCGATCGAGCAGGTGGCCGATCTGCAGCGTGGCGGCGGCGCGTTCGACCGCCATACGCAACTCGGTGGCGGGCGTGCCGGCCAGCTTCAGGCCGAATGCCATGTTCTCGTACACGGTCATATGCGGATACAGCGCATAGGACTGGAATACCATGGCCAGCCCGCGCTGGGCCGGCGGCACGTTGTTGGCGACCTTGCCGCCGATATGCAGCTGGCCGCCGCTGATTTCTTCCAGGCCGGCGATCATGCGCAGCAGCGTCGACTTGCCGCAGCCGGAGGGACCGACAAATACGGTGAACTCGCCGTCGGCGATATCCAGGTCAATGCCCTGGATCACCGGGGCGTTGTCGCCATAGCGCTTGGCGATATTGCGCAGCGAGACAGACGCCATCAATCAAGCTGCCTCTGGCACGGCGTCGCCCTGGCCCCGCTCGCGCGATTCCATCGGGATGAACTGCGACAGGATCGCCACCGGAATGGCGGCCAGCAGCACCCAGACAAAGAAGTTCTTGTAGCCCAGCGCCATCTGGATGTCGCCGCTGATCCAGCGGAACAGCACGAATCCAAGCTGCATCACACCGGTCGAGAATGCGTAGTGCGCAGTAGTGTACTTGCCCGGCGCTACCACCTGCATCATGTACAGGATCACGCCGACGAAGCCGAAGCCGTAGCCGAACATCTCCACACTGAGGGCGATGCCGATCAGCGTCAGATCGGTCGGCAGCGCGTGCGACAGGTAATAGAACACCAGGTTGGGCAGGTTCACCGCCAGGATCAGGAACAGGATCGCGCGGCGCAGGCTAAGCCAGGAAGTGAAGTAACCGCCGGCGATGGAGCCGATGATGAAGGCGATGGTGCCGCTGGTGCCATACACCGCACCCACTTCGGCCGTGCTCAGGCCAAGGCCGCCGGCTTCGCGTGCTTCGCGCAGGAACAACGGGCCGATGGTTTGTACCTGGGCTTCGCCGGCGCGGAACAGGATGATGAACAGGATCGAGATCCAGATGCCCGGCTTGCGGAAGTAGTCGACGATCACTTCCTTCAGCGTGCGCGCGACGCCGGCCACGGTGTGGTCGTCCATGCGTGCGTTGGGGCTGAGCGGCAGGGCCCAGAAGTTGTACGCGCCCAGTGCACACATGGTGAGGCCGATAATGCCGAAAATGACGGTCCAGGCGGAGGTGACGCCCTGGGTCTTTTCCAGGTAGCCGGCCAGTGTCAGCAGGCCGCCTTGCGCCAGCAGGCGGCCTGCGTTGAAGAAGGTGCCGGTCCAGCCGGCGAATTGTGCCTGCTCTTTCTTTGACAGGCTGGAGATGTAAAGGCCGTCGCAAGAGATATCGTGTGTGGCCGACGCGATCGACCCCAGGAACAGCACTGCCACGCTGGCGCTCAGCCAGAACGGGAATTGCAGCGCCAGTGCCACCAGGCCAAGGCACACTCCACCGAACAGCTGCAGGCTGACCACCACCAGTTTTTTGCTGGGCGCCAGTTCCAGGAAGGGGCTCCACAGGGGCTTGAAGATCCAGGCGCCGCCGAGGAAGGCCAGCCAGTGGCTGATCTCCGCGTTCGACATGTTCATGCTCTTCATCATCTGGCCGAAGACGAGGGCAATGGCGAAGTAGGGCAGGCCCTGCGCCAGGTACAGCGTAGGGATCCACTTCAACGGGTTGTGGCGTGCGGCGTCCATCTTGTCTCCTTAAGCGTCAAGCAAAGCCGGGAACCGGGCAGCGGCCGGTGGCTTCAAGTTCGCCCGACAGCCAGGCGTTGATGGCTTCCAGCGCGGGCGCGGCAAAGCCGTAGGTCATCAGGGCCGGCGACTGGATGTCCAGCGCCTGGTAGGGGTTCCACAGCGCCAGGTGCAGGTCCGGTTTCCAGTTGGTGCGCGCGTTGTCGCCGTAGCGCAGCCGGGAGGTGGAGGCCAGTACCGTGAAACGGCCGTCCTGCGGCAGGGCCGACCAGTC
>DASWTB010000385.1:0-3459 GCA_036402315.1 Pseudoduganella sp.
ATTGCCGGAGCTGACCCCGACTTTTAATCAGTTATCCAGGTGGGAGATTTGCAGGCGGCGGCTTTCCTGCACCACGCCGTTGGCTTTGTGCTCGAGCACCAGTTCGGCGTTCTGCTCGTCCAGCGAGATGCCAACCGACAGGATGTCGATCAGCAGCAGTTGCAGGATGCGCGAGATCATCGACAGGAAGGCGCTGCTGTCTTCCGTGTGGTCGACCGCCAGGCAGACCGTGGCTTTCTTGGCCAGTGGCGACTGGCTGCTGGTGATGGCGATGACGTCGGCGCCGGCATTGCGCGCCGATTCCACCGCTTCCATCAGCTCCGGCAGCTTGCCGGAATTGGAGATCGCAATCACCACGTCGCCCGGCTTCAACAGCTCGGAGGCCAGCTTGAACAGGTGCGAGTCGCCGTAGGCGGCAGTCGGGATGCGGAAGCGGAAGAACTTGTGCTGGCCATCCAGCGCCACCACGCGCGAATTGCCCATGGCGTAGAACTCGACCTTTTTGGCCTTGGACAGCAGCTCGATTGCGCGATCCAGCGAATGCACATCCATCTGGTCGCGGAATTTCAGGATCGCGGAGACGGTGTTGTCGATCACTTTGGCGCTCAGGTCGTGCGTGCTGTCGGAGACGCGCACCTGGCTGTGACGCACAGGAATGGCGCCAGTCAGGCTGGAGGCAAACTTCAGCTTGAAATCCGCCAGTCCCTGGAACCCGAGCGAGCGGCAGAAGCGGATCACGGTCGGCTGGGATACTTCCGCCAGCCGCGCAATGTCGGCAATCGGTTCGTTCAGCACCAGGCGCGGTTGCTCGATCACCAGTTGCGCCACGCGCTGTTCGGCCGGCGTCAGCTCGGACTTGAGCGTCTGCACGCGCTCCATCAGCGTGTTGGCGCCGGTGCGCCCGCGCAGGTGTTCGGACAGGATCGAGGCAACACCGTAGAAGGCCGGATACGGCGTAGTAATCACATAGGTCGGGATCTCCGCCAAGTAGGACGAGAAACGGCCCTTGGCTTCAAAACGGCTGCGGAACGGCGATTCCTTGAACCATTCGCCCATGCGCGGAACGATGCCGCCGCCGATGAAGATGCCGCCGAAGGAACCCAGCGTGACCGCCAGGTTGGCTGCGGCGCCGCCCAGCATGGCGCAGAAGCATTCCAGCACTTCGATGCACAGGGCGTTCCTATCTTTCAGCGCGCCGGCGATGATCTGCTGCGAGGTCAGGTCGCGCACATTCAGGCCGTTGCGGCGCGCCAGTGCGCGGTAGATGATTTCCATGCCGGGGCCGGAAATCAGGCGTTCGTTCGATACGTGCGGCCAGGTCTGCCAGGCGTATTGCAGGATCGCGTATTCGCGCTCGTCGGCCGGTGCAAAGTTGGTGTGGCCGCCTTCGGAACCAAGGGTCACGAAACCGTCCGTGGTCGGGATCACGCCGGAGCAGCCCAGGCCAGTGCCGGGGCCGAGCACGCCGATCACCGAGTTCGGCGCCTGCGAACCGCCGCCGACCTGCATCAGGTCTTCCGCCTTGAAGCCGGGGATGGCCATCGCCAGCGCGGTGAAGTCGTTTACCACCAGCAGGGTATGCAGGCCCAGTTCACGCCGCACTTCATCGGTGGAGAACTGCCAATCGCGGTTGGTCATGCGAATGTAGTCGCCATGCACCGGGTTGGCCAGCGCCAGCGCGCCGTGATTGAGGCTGATATCGCCGTGGTCCGCCAGGTAGCTGCGCAGCAGCGGCACGATGCCGGTGAAGTCGTCGCACTGCAGCACGCGCACTGCCTTGAATTCACCGGGGGCCGTTTGCAGCGCCAGGCGCGCGTGCGTCGCGCCGATGTCCGCCAACAGGCGCGGGCCGTCCGCAAAAGCGGAGCGGTTGGCTTTTGGGTCTGCCTCTATCTGTTTCATCGTTTTTTAAGTTTTAGATAACGCCCTGAAGGCGGGAGGATACCTCAAAACCCGGCGAAGCGGGTCAGACCCGAGGGTCAGACCCTTCGGTCCGACCCTGCCTTGCCGGGATCAGGCCACGTAGCCGAACCACGCGCCATAGCCCGGCAGCTGCACCTGCCCTTCAACCACCTCGCCCGGCAAGCCTGGCTGCTCGATCTTCTGCGCCCCTTTTGCCTGCGGCAGCGCGAAGTTCACCGGCGCGGCGCCCAGGTTGAACAGCGCAATCACGCTGCGCTCCCCTTCCAGGTCGCGCCGCAGTGCCAGCACCGGCTCCGGCGCATCGTAGAATTCGATATCCCCGCGCGTGAGCTGCGGCATGGTCTTGCGCCAGGCGATCATGCGGCGCGCGAAGTTCAGCGGCGAGTCGGGATCGGCTTCCTGCACCGATGCGGCGATGGCCTTGTGTTCCGGCGCCACCGGCAGCCACGGCGTGCCGCTGGTGAAGCCGCCATGCTCGCCGTCGGTCCAGGCGATCGGCGTGCGGCAGCCGTCACGCCCCTTGAACTCGGGCCAGAAGGTCTTGCCATACGGGTCCTGGATCAGTTCATAGGGCACGTCGGCTTCGCTGAATGCCAGTTCGTCGCCCTTGTACAGGCAGGGCGTGCCCTTGAGCGAGAGCTGCATCGCCAGCACCAGCTTGGCGAATGCGGCCTGGTTGCTCATGCCGTTCCAGCGCGTCACCACGCGCGCGGCATCGTGGTTGCCGACCGACCAGGAAGGCTGGCCATCCTTGACGCGCGCCTTGAAGTCCTCCACCTGCTTGCGGATATGGCGCGCGCTGCTGTCGGCGGTCAGCAGGTTGAAGCTGTAGGCCATGTGCAGCTTGTTGCCGCCTTCGGTGTACTGGGCCATCACGGCCAGCGAGTCGTCCGCGCCCACTTCGCCGATGGCCACGGCGCCGTACTCGTCCAGCAGCTTGCGCAGCTTTTCGAGGAAGGCCACGTTTTCCGGCTGGCTCTTGTCGTGGATATGCGCCTGCATGCCGTACGGGTTGGCGTCGCTCACGGTGGAGGTGTCGCGCACCAGCGCCGGCGGGTTGCTGCGCAGCTGGCGGTCGTGGAAATGGAAGTTGCAGGCATCCATGCGCACGCCGTCGACACCGCGCTCCAGCCAGAAGCGCAGCGCATCGAGGTGGGCTTGTTGCACCTCAGGGTTGTGGAAGTTCAGGTCGGGCTGGCTGACCAGGAAATTGTGCATGTAATACTGCTTGCGGCGCGAATCCCATTGCCAGGACGAGCCGCCGAACACGGACAGCCAGTTGTTGGGCGGGTTCCCGTCCGGCAGCGGATCGGCCCACACGTACCAGTCGGCTTTCGGATTGTCGCGCGAGGAACGGCTCTCCTTGAACCACGGATGGTCTTCCGAAGTATGCGACATGACCTGGTCGATCATGATTTTCAGGCCCAGGCCATGGGCCTTGGCGATCATGCGGTCGAAGTCGGCCAAGGTGCCGAACATCGGGTCGACGTCGCAATAGTCGGCGACATCGTAGCCAAAGTCGCGCATCGGGGATTT
>DASWTB010000386.1:0-2484 GCA_036402315.1 Pseudoduganella sp.
AACAGTACTGCCAACGGTGCTGAATGGAAGCCGGACCATGCGCGAAGAGTGGGCAAGCGTTCTGGAAGACACCGGATTGGCGAAGCCGATAACCTCCACGCAGCGCCAGACAGACGCGATGATGCTGGGCGCACTGACCAAGCTGGTACGCGAAGACTGCCAGGGAAATCGCAGCATGACGCCGACCGCGGCCAGCGTGTTGGTGGAGTCATTACCCTCATGCGGCACGCTGCGCAAGGACGTGGAAGTAATCCAGGTGGAAGGATTGCCGCTGTTCGGCGGCTTGCAGGCGCTGCCTGCCATGGCACAAGCTTGCGTCGTACGGCAGGAAGTCAGGCTCGGACTGACCGATGGGGCGACGTTGGCCGTCCCTTGCCGGTCGGCTTACAAGGCCAGCACGCGCATGTATGCCGCGGATATCGGCAAGATCATGCGCGCGCTGGGCGTTCCCGAAACCGCAGGCGGGCCTTAACGTGCCAGCTTGGGCAGCAGCACCCAGATACTGCCGCGCTGTTTCATGCGACCGGCAAAATCGGCCGCTTCCGAGCCGAAACCGAAGAACAGGTCCAGGCGAATGGCGCCCTTAATGGCGCCGCCGGTATCCTGCGCCAGCATCAGCCTTTGCAGCGGCAGCTCGTCATCCCCCGGCAGCGTCGTGTTCAGGTAAACCGGCGCGCCCAGCGGAAGCTGGGTGCGGTCAATCGCAACCGAGCGCTGCGGCGTCAGCGGAACATTCAGCGTGCCTTTCGGGCCGACTTTCGGGTCCGGCAGCTTTTCTTCCTTGAAGAAGACGTAGCTCGGATTGGCGTTGAACAGTTCCTGCTGGCGCGTCGGATGGCCATCGATCCAGGCCTTGATGCCTTGCGCAGTGGCCTGTTCGGTGGTCAGCTCGCCCTTCTGCACCAGCCATTTGCCGATCGACTGGTAAGGACGGCCATTCTGGTCGGCATAGGCGACACGCACGGTTTCGCCGTCTGGCAGTTGCACGCGGCCGGAGCCCTGCACTTCCAGGAAAAAGGCCTCGACCGAATCGTCGACCCACAGCAGTTCATTGCCCGGCAGGCCGGAGCGGCTGATTTCCTCGCGCGCCGGATATGGCACGACACGCTTGCCTTTCAGTCGGCCGCGCACGCGCTTGCCCGCCAACTCGGGATAGACCGAGCCGACGTCGATAATGACCATATCGTCCGGTACTTTGTACAACGGCGTCTGGTAAGGGCCGCCCTTCTTGCGGGCGCCGCGCAGGAGCGGCTCGTAATAGCCGGTAATCAGGCCGGAATTGCTGCCGTCCGGCGCGACCACCTGGTGCGGGTCGAAGAAGGACTCGAAGAACAGGCGAATGGCGGCCTGGCTGTTGGCATCCACCGTTTTGGCGATGGCGCAAGGCTCTTTCCAGTCTGCGCCGCCCGCCAGCTTGGAGCAGGACAGCATGAAGGCCGGCCATGCGGCGCGCAAGTCGTCGCGCTCCCAGCCAGGCAGGTCGGCGAAGCGGGCGGGAATGAATTCGGCCTTGGCTGGCGGCGTGGGCGCCGCAGGTACGGTAGGCTGGGCCGGCGGCTGCGCGGGCGTGGCGGGTACGGTCGGCGTAACAGGCGCCGGCTGGGCCGGTTTGGCGGGCGGTGGCGGCGGTGTGACGCAGCCAGCCAGTACTAACGCGACGGCGGTGGCGCAAACAGGTAAACTACGGCGTGTCAAAAACATGGGGTGTTGTCTATGATTTATCTGATGCTTGAAGCGCTGGTGGCGCTCTTCCTTCTGGTGTTCATCGTCTGGTGGACGCTGCCATCCAACAAAAAGAAGAAGGACGGCGACAAGTAATTAGTGCAGGGTTCGCGGCAGCGACAGCACGAATTCCGGGATCTTGGTCTCGAACTGGTGGCCATCTTCGGCCACGCAGAAATACTCGCCATACATGGAGCCCTGCGGCGTGCGCAGTTGCGTGCCGCTGGTGTATTCGAACACTTCGCCTGGCGCCAGCAATGGCTGGTGGCCGACGACGCCCAGGCCGCGCACTTCTTCAATATGGTTGTTCGCATCGGTGATCACCCAGTGGCGGGAGATCAGCTGGGCCGGCACAGTGCCGGTGTTCTTGATGGTGATCGTGTAAGTGAACACGAAATTGGTGCGGTCCGGATTGGACTGTTCCGGCAGGTACTGGGTGCGTACCTCGACCGCAAACTCATACTGGGCCATAAGGGTTTCCTTCATAACAATTGGGCAATTCTAGTCCAAGCAATCGGACAGCGTCCGCACGGCAGCGTAAAATAACGCATCTTTTTTCACAGCCGACCAGCCATGACCACATTCCGTATCGCTCCGAGCATCCTGTCCGCCGACTTCGCCCGCCTGGGTGAAGAAGTTCGCAACGTCGTCGCCGCCGGCGCCGACATTATCCACTTCGACGTCATGGACAACCACTACGTGCCGAACCTGACTGTCGGTCCGCTGGTGTGCCAGGCGATCCGTCCCCACGTGCAAGTGCCG
>DASWTB010000387.1:0-5511 GCA_036402315.1 Pseudoduganella sp.
ACCTTCGAGATCGCGGCCAAGCGCCTGTCGGCCGACGTGATCAACCTGAACATCGCGGCATCTTCCGCCAGCAAGGGCGAATCGCTGCTGGACACCATCGACAACCTGTCGGCCATGCATGCCGACATGTTCGTGGTGCGCCACTCGCAATCGGGCGCCCCGTACCTGATCGCCAAGCACCTGCAGGATACCAAGCAGAACCACGTGCACGTGGTGAACGCGGGCGATGGCCGCCACGCGCACCCGACGCAGGGCCTGCTGGATATGTACACCATCCGCCATTACAAGAAGGACTTCAGCAACCTGCGCGTGGCGATCGTGGGCGACATCCTGCACAGCCGCGTGGCCCGTTCCGATATCCATGCGCTGACCACGCTGGGCGTGCCTGAAATCCGCGCCATCGGCCCGCACACCCTGCTGCCGGGCGGCCTGGAGCAACTGGGCGTGCGCACCTTCACCAACATGGATGAAGGCCTGAAGGACGTGGACGTGATCATCATGCTGCGCCTGCAGAACGAGCGCATGAGCGGCGCGCTGCTGCCGTCCGCCGGCGAGTACTTCCGCGCCTACGGCCTGACTCCGGAACGCCTGGCGCTGGCCAAGCCGGACGCCATCGTGATGCACCCGGGCCCGATGAACCGCGGCGTGGAGATCGACTCCGCCGTGGCCGACGGCCCGCAAGCGGTGATCCTGTCGCAGGTCACCTTCGGTATCGCAGTCCGCATGGCGGTGATGAGCATCCTGGCAGGCACGCAAGCATAAAAATGAACGTACTTATCCAAAACGGCCGACTGATCGATCCGGCCAACAAGATCGACGCTAAACAAGACCTGTACATCGTGGACGGCAAGGTGGCCGCCATCGGCAGCGCGCCAGCCGGCTTCAAGGCCGAGCGCACCATCGACGCCGCCGGCAAGGTGGTGGCGCCGGGCCTGGTCGACCTGTCCGCGCGCCTGCGCGAGCCGGGTTTCGAATACAAGGCTACGCTGAAATCGGAAATGCAGGCGGCAGTGCAGGGCGGCGTGACGTCCCTGGTGTGCCCGCCCGACACCGATCCTGTGCTGGACGAGCCGGGCCTGGTGGAAATGCTGAAGCACCGCGCGCGCGGCCTGAACCAGGCCCACGTGCATCCGCTGGGCGCACTGACCCACGGCCTGAAAGGCGAGGCGCTGACCGAGCTGGTGGAGCTGACCGGCGCCGGCTGCATCGGCTTCTCGCAGGCCGAGACCCCGATCAGGGACACCACCGTGCTGCAGCGCGCGATGCAATACGCCGCCACCTTCGGCTTTACCATCTGGCTGCGCCCGCAGGACGCCTGGATCGGCCGCGGCGGCGTGGCCCACAGCGGCCCGCTGGCTTCGCGCCTGGGCCTGTCCGGGGTGCCGGTGATGGCCGAGACCATCGCCCTGCATACCATCTTCGAACTGATGCGCTCGACCGGCGCCAAGGTCCACCTGTGCCGCATGTCGTCCGCCGCCGGCCTGGAACTGGTGCGCGCCGCGAAAGCGGAAGGCCTGCCGATCACCTGCGACGTCGGCGCCCACCACGTGCACCTGACCGACGCCGACATCAACTTCTTCGATTCCAACGCCCGCGTCGACCCGCCATTCCGCAGCCAGCGCGACCGCGAAGCGATCCGCGCCGGCCTGCTGGACGGCACCATCGATGCGATGTGCTCCGACCACACCCCGTGCGACGACGATGAAAAGCTGCTGCCTTTCGGCGAAGCTTCGCCGGGCGCCACCGGCCTGGAACTGCTGCTGTCGCTGGCCCTCAAGTGGGCCGACGACTATGCCGCTGCCCAGGGCAAGGACGATGCGCTGTCGCGCGCCGTGGCGCGCGTTACCAGCGAGGCTGCCCGCGTGGCAGGCCTGGCGCAAGCCGGCCAGCTGGGCGTGGGCAGCGTGGCCGACGTGGTGGTGTTCGACCCGGCTGCGCGCTGGACCGTCACCGGCAGCGCGCTGGCCAGCCAGGGCAAGCACACGCCTTTCCTCGGCTACGAACTGGCCGGCCAGGTGGAGGCGACCATCGTAGCGGGGCATGTGGCGTATGAACGCAACGCCAGCTAATCCGCCAGCCAGGCGCAACCTCGACTGGCGCCTGATGCTGCGCATCGGGCGCATGGCGCTGCACCTGCTGGCCGGCATGGCCACTTGCGCCTTGATCTTCCCGTTCATCGGGATGGAAAAGCGCAATGGCCATATCCGCCGCTGGTCGCGCCAGCTGCTGGCGATCTGCAACGTCAGCGTGCAGATGACGCCAGGCAGCGCGGCGCCGCTGGAGCACGGCATGATCGTCTGCAACCACATCTCGTGGCTGGACATTTTCGTCATTAATGCGCTGTACCCATGCCGTTTCGTGGCCAAGTCGGAAATCCGCGACTGGCCGCTGGCCGGCTGGCTGGTGGCGCAGGCGGGCACGGTGTTCATCGCACGCGGCAACAAGCGCGAGCTGCGCAATATTTTCAAGGGCCTGGTGCACGCCCTGCAGGACGGCCAGCGCGTGGCCTTCTTCCCGGAAGGGACGACCGCCGCGCAAGGCACGCTGCTGCCTTTCCACGCCAACCTGTTCGAGGCGGCGGTGGACGGCAAGGTCCTGGTGCAGCCGTTTGCCTTGTCTTATGTTGACGCAGCGGGCCAGCCGCATGCCTCGGTGGACTTCATTGGGGACATGACTTTCGTGCAAAGCGTGGTTAATATCCTTGATGGCAAGCCGGTGCGGGCGCGCCTGGCTGTGCTGGAAGCGATGCCGGGCGAGGGCGCCCATCGCCGTGAACTGGCAGCAGCGGCCCACGCTGCGATCGGCGCCGCCCTGGGCATCGCAGCGGAGGCGGAAACTTTACAGGAGCAATCAGCATGACCAGGATCAGTGTGCTGGCAGCCTGCCTGCTGTTGGCAGCCTGCGGCGACACCTTCACCAACGCCAAGACCCTGCGCGCGCAGGCGACGGAAAGCCTGGCACAGAAGAACTATGGCATTGCAGCGGATAAGGCGTATGCAGCCACGCTGAAAGCGCCGAAGGAAGCCGAGTCATACTTCCTGCTGGCGCAGGCCCAGGCGCAGCTGGGCCGCAAGAATGCCGCCATGGCGTCGCTGGAGACGGCCATCGTCAACGGCTTTACGGACGAAGAGGCGATCAAGGGCAGCGCCAACCTGGAACCGCTGCGCAAGTCGGAAGCGTACAGGGACCTGATGGCAGCTACCTTCGCGCCGGCGGCTGATGCAGCGGCCGACGGCCAGGCGCCTGCCGCGGCGGAAGGCAGCGGCGAGCCGGGCAAGGCCGAGGGGCAACCGGCGGCACAGTCCCAGGCGCAGGCGTCAGCACCTGTGGAAGGCAGCGCGAAGCATTAAACCGTCCGGTATTCCGGGCAATCGACCTGCAGCAGGCTGCGGTCGTCCAGGCAGACCGCCGACAGCTTGCCGCCCCACACGCAGCCGCTGTCGAGTGCAATCAGGCGCGGCATGATGCGCAGCCCGAGCGCCGACCAGTGGCCGAACACCACGGTGATATCGCTGGTGCGGCGGCCCGGCACTTCGAACCACGGCATCAGGCCGGTCGCGGGATCGGCGTGCGCCGATTCCTTCATCTTGAAATCCATCACCCCTGCGGCGCTGCAAAAGCGCATGCGCGTCAGCGCATTGACGATGCAGCGCAGGCGCGCGGCGCCGCTCAGGTCATCGCTCCAGCGATCGGGCTGGTTGCCGTACATCTCGCGCAGGAAGCCGACCCATTGGTCGCCGCGCAGGGCCGCTTCCACTTCCCCGGCCAATGCCATGGCCTGTTGCGCTGTCCATTGCGGCAGGACGCCGCCGTGCACCAGCAGGTGGCCAAGGCGCATGATGGCCATCGGGCGCAGGCGCAGCCAGTGCAGCAGCGCGTCGCGGTCGGCCGCGGCCAGGATATGCTCGATGGTGTCGGAACTTGATTCGGGACGGATGCCATTGGCCACGGCCAGCAGGTGCAGGTCATGGTTGCCCAGCACCGCGTCGATGCGTCCGTCGCTGCCCTGGCTCAGCGCCTGCACATAGCGCAGGGTGGACAGCGAATCGGGGCCGCGGTTGATCAGGTCACCGCAAAACAGGATGGCTGGCGGTGCGTTTCCCGCCGCATGTTCCGTGTCCAGGATCTTTTCGACGAGGGTGACGGTCTCGCCATGGCAACCCTGCAGGTCGCCAACAACATAGGTTTTCATCACCATAGGATAACGCATGGCCAACGCAAACGGCGGTGCGCTGGCTAGGTGGCGGCCGGCTAAAAGTATCAATTGGTAAGTAAATGCCCTGAACACAACGCCTTAAGCTAGAATTTTCCGTCCCGCCCCGTGCATACGGTACAATTGCCGG
This sequence comes from Pseudoduganella sp., assembly GCA_036402315.1. Classification (GTDB taxonomy): domain Bacteria; phylum Pseudomonadota; class Gammaproteobacteria; order Burkholderiales; family Burkholderiaceae_D; genus Rugamonas. The sequence continues at coordinate 4,344 of DASWTB010000387.1, forward strand.
TTAGCGCGCGAGCAATCTTTCTTGCTGCGCTGCGCCAATAGCGGCTGGCTCACTATACTGATAAGAACTAATGTTTTCCTTCCTCGTGAGCTTCTTCACGTCAGCACTCCTGACCCTGTGGGTCATCAAGGAAGTGCGCTTACACGGCCCCGCGCTGGATACTGATTTCGGTGGCGTACAAAAAGTTCACGTCCACCATGTGGCGCGCATCGGCGGCCTGTCGATTTTCCTGGCAGTTGCGCTGAGCGCCTGCGTGTCGGTCTGGCGCGTGCCGGTCATGACCAGCTGGATGCTGTCGCTGATCATGTGCGCGATGTTTGCCTTTCTTGGCGGCATTGTCGAAGACTATACCGGCAAGGTCAGCGCGCGCCGGCGCCTGCTGCTGACCATGTTTGCCGCCCTGCTGGCTTATTTCCTGATGGATGCGCGGATTGACCGCATCGACTGGATGTTCTCGACCTCGCCGCTGCCGTATCTCTGGCTGACGCTGCCGCTGACGGTGCTGGCCGTGGCCGGTATTGCCAATGCCATCAATATCATTGACGGTTTCAACGGCCTGGCCAGCGTGGTGACGATTTGCATGCTGCTGTCGCTTGGCTATGTTGCGCTGCAAGTCAACGACATGTTCGTCCTGGTGGCGGCATTGATGGTGGCTGGCGCGACCGCCGGCTTCCTGATCTGGAATTACCCGGTCGGGCTGATATTCCTCGGCGATGGCGGCGCTTACTTTATCGGGTTTATGCTGGGCGAATTGGCCCTGTTGCTGGTAATGCGCAATCCACAGGTTTCTACTTGGTACGCAGTATTGCTATTAATTTATCCGACCGTTGAAACCCTGTTCAGCGTTTATCGACGCTTTTTCATTCGCGGTGCGTCGCCGGCCATGCCGGACGGCATTCACCTGCATAGCCTGATTTTCCGGCGTGTGGTGCAGTGGGCGGTGGGCCGCAAGGATGCGCGGGCCCTGGTGCGCCGCAATTCCATGACGTCGCCGTATTTGTGGATGTTTTCCTTGATGGCGGTGATTCCCGCTACGGTATTTTGGCGTTATACCTGGGTCTTGATGCTGTTCTGCCTGTTATTTATTGCGAGTTATGTGTGGTTATATGCACGCATTGTCCGATTTAAAGCGCCGCGCTGGATGATCCGACATAAGAAAAGCCGCTAG
>DASWTB010000388.1:0-5543 GCA_036402315.1 Pseudoduganella sp.
CAACCACTTCCTGACCAAGGGCCTGGAGGGCTGGTTGAAGTGGCGCGTCACGCCGAAGCTGAGCTGGAGCAGCTCGGCCCTGTACTCGCACGGCAAGGCGCTGGCGGTCGGCAGCTTCGCGGCCGGCAGCCCCGGCCCGCAGGACGACGTGCTGACCATGGTGGGCGGCATCATGGCCCGCACCCCGCGCTGGGTGGTGTCGAATACCCTCTCCTACCAGCTCGAGGACTGGCAGTTCAACCTGCGCCACCGCTACATGTCGGTGCGTAAGCGCAGCAACGACTCGAAGGACCTGACCTACCTGCCGCAGCAGCGCAACTTCGACTTGTCCATCCAGTACGCCGGCATCAAGAATTTCCGCGTTTCGCTGGATATCCGCAATGTGCTCAACAACAAGTACATCAGCGCGTATGACACGATGCTGCCGACTGTTACCGGCGTCACCAAGTCGGACATCATGACCCAACTGCCGGATTCGGGCGCCTGGAACGTGACCAATCCGCCGCGCTCGTACTGGCTGACGGCCCGCTACGACTTCTGAAGCATGTAACGCTCTCCGCACCTGTTTCCCCAGGTGTTTTTCCTGCGCGGCGTTGGTCCGCGCAGGTTTTTTCAATTGGAACGACTATGCAGAATATGCTGGGAACGCGCCTGTTCCGCCTCATGCTGGCTGCCGCGCTTGCGTGGCACGCGGCGTCGGCGGCCGCGCCAACCGTCCCGCAACCGCGCCTCGTGCCCGGTGCCGCCGCCGGCCCGTCAGTCTTGCGCCAGCGCCTGGACCGGGAGCCGGCACTGGCGCAGCAACTGGAGATGCTGAAGAACCGCGTGCAGCCTTACGTCGAGCGCCACCAGAAGGATCCCGAGTGGATCGTCTCGCGGCTGCAGATGTACTGGCAATCGCACAGCACCCAAGTCTATGTGAAGAATGGCGTGTACGACCATGCCGAAGGCAAGGCCCCGTCACCGACGGTACGCTTCACCGGCACGCGCGATGCCTCGACGGCGTACGCCACACCCAAGCTGGAAGACGTCAAGCCTTATATGGGCGAGAACGACTTGCTTTACCTGCAGAACAGGAGCCTGCCCGGCCAGCCGTGGGAATGGGCACAGCAAGCCAAGACTGGCCGCATCGTCGAATCCATCAATATGCGTATCGCCGAACTGGCGCGCGATGCCGCCTTCCTCTACTGGTACTCAGGCGACGACGCTTATGCCAGGTTCGCCTTCGACATCTTCGATACCTATATGACCGGCCTGTATTACCGCGAAATGCCGGTCGACTTGAGCCGCGGCCATGGCCAGACCCTGGTGGGCCTGCAATCGTTCGAAGTCATTCACGAAGATATCGTTGGACCGCTGGCGGAAGCTTACGATTTCATGCGCGCGTACGTCGCGCAACGCGCAGGCGCCAAACGCACCCTGCACGACGCCGCGTTCAAGAAGTGGGCCGACGTCATCCTGGCCAACGGCGTGCCCTGGAACAACTGGAACCTCATCAAGGCGCGTTTCGTCTTGCAGATTGCCGCCGTGCTCGAAACCGACGCGCACTATGCCGACGGTCGCGGCAGCGGCCATTATGTACGCGCCGTGGTGGACGGCAGCGGACCGCGCCAATGGTCGCTGCAGCGCCTGCTCGACTTTGGCTATGACGCCGGCACCGCCGTCTGGAACGAGTCCCCTGCCTACTCCAACAACGTGGCGAACGACTATATGGAATGCCTCGAAATGCTGGACCGCGTGTTTGGCGTCGACCTGCTTCCCTCCATGCCCGTGCTGCCGCGCGCACTGCAAGCCTTGCCCCAATATCTCCTGCCCAACGGCCGCACCGTAGGGTTCGGCGACACCCGTTATGACTTCTTGCGGCCCAGCGCCATCGAGCATTTGATCGCGCATGCCGAAGGCCATGGCCTCGATGCACAGGCGCGGTCTTACCGCACGCTGCTTGCCGCCATCACGGGCGAGGGCGCTGTCGCCGCGCCCCCCGCCCGGCCAGCCGGCACGGTGCGGGCATTGTTCGCTGCCGTCCCCGCGCCAGGCGAGCCACGCGTACCTGGCACGGCAGTACGGGCGCGCATCCAGGATTACCAGACGCCTACCTTCCACGCGCCCAACGCGAGCTGGCTGATCCAGCGCAGTGGCTACGACGGCGCTGCGGAGGATGCGCTGGTGATCTCACAGGCCGGCTCCAACGGCAACCACGCGCATGCCAACGGCATCGCGATGGAATTGTTCGCCAAGGGCTTGAGCCTGGCGCCGGAAAGCGGACGTGGCTCCGGTTACTTCCAGAACGACTACGCCGAGTACTATGCGCAATTTCCGGCGCATAACACGGTGGTCGTGGATGGCTTATCCACTTACACGCCGATGAAGAGTAATCACCCCTTCAAGGTTCAGGCTGTCTATCCACAGCCAGGCGTTGCAGCGGCCAAGGTCTTTCCCTGGGCATCATTCTCGGACGTGAGCTTCACCGAACCGGAAACCCAGTCGGCCCAAGCCCGCGTGCTCGGCATCGTGCGTCTGGATGCGCGCAACGGCTATTTCGTCGACATCTTCCGCTCACGCCGGCGCGATGGCAGCGACCGCTATCACGACTACATTTACCACAACCTCGGCCAGTCGCTGAGCTTCCAGGCACCCGACGGTACGACGCTGGCGCTTGCGCCGACCACGGACCTGGCCTTCGCGGCGGGCGATCCTGTCGGCTACGACTACTGGTGGGACCGTAAATCGCTCAAAGCCAGCCATCGCCTCAAGGCCCGCTTCGACCTCAAACTGCCCACGCGTGAAGTGGCGATGAACATGTGGCTGCAGGGAAGCCCGGCGCGCGAATTCTTCTCCGTCCAGGCGCCGCCTTCCACCGCCTGGGGCGCAGGCCTGCTGCCAGCAGGGCTGGACCGCCAATCATTGCAAACGCTTGTGGTGCGCCAGCGCGGCGCGGCATGGGCGCACCCATTCACCGCCGTCATGGAGGCCACCGAAGCCGGCGCCGCGGGCCGCATCCTGGGTGTGGAGGAGATCGATGGCGGCGAGCACTCGGTCGGTCTGCGTGTCACCACGGAACGCGGTCGACAGCATATCCTGTCGAACGACGCCGACGAAGTCCGCTTCACCCATGCCGGCTTACACCTGGCCGGCCGCTACGGCATCGTGGCCGATCGGGAGGGCGAACTCGACTACCTGTTCCTTGGTAGCGGCCAGTCGCTTGCGGGGATGGGCCACCGCATCAGCTTCGCCCACCAAAGCGGCCAGGCTGCCTTGTGGCAGGACGGCGGCCGCTGGTATTTCGTGGCAAGCCAACCGGCCCGCCTTGAAGTCCCTTCCGCCGCATGGCCCGCTAAACTCGACCTGGGCGGAGGCCGAAGCATCGCTGGCAGGCTCTCCAACACCGCCACGCGCACCTTCGACATGCCCGCCACCGAACCCATCGTGATACGTTGAATCCAATGCTCAATACCTTTATCCGCGTACTTGGCCTGTCGGTCGCCATAACACCGCTCTGCCACGCCGCGCCGCCGGTCGATGTGCTGCGCTTTGGTGATGCCGCATCGGAATCCGCGCATGGCCTGAGCGCCGAGATGAGCACGACAGGCAGCGGCGCGCTGGGACAACCGTTCCGCGCCTTTCTGCCACTTGGCGGCGGCGACTGGCGGGGCGGCGCCGCGAGTTTCAAGCTCAAGGTCAGGGGCGCCGAACAGAATTACCTGACAGTCCGCCTGTGGGGCGAAGATGCCAGCGCCAACCAGGCCACCTTGTATTGCGACGGAAAGCAGCTGGGCTACCGCCAGTTGAGCGACATCGACATCCTGGACCAGGGCAGCAAGTACCCGGTTGCGCCCGGGCGCTTCCACTATGTGACGCATGTCTTGCCAAGACAGCTCACCGACGGCAAGCGGGAAATAGCCTGCCGGCTACGTGTGACGGGACCTGTATGGCGCTACGGCGGCGAATTTTCAAAGTTCCAGAAACCGATGGCCGAACCGTCCCGGGGCTTCTACGGCTTGATCGTACACACCGACAAGATGGTGCCCCGTAGCCGCGACGATGGGCGCGCGCCTGTGGCCACAACCCGCCCCGCGCAATCCTCCGACATTCTCGATAAGGTCCGCAAGCGCGTCGACGACGCCGTGGTTGCGATGTGGACGCTGAGGCGTCCAGCCAACCAACTGGAAATTTCCTTCATGGCGAAGACTTTCGCCACGCCCTGGAGCAAGGGCTACCAGTCGCCAAACAACCTGAAGACCATCGTCGCGGGTATCGATGGACTTTGGGAGACCTACCAGAAGAATCCTGAAATCGCCTACTACGACAAAGCCACGCCGAACGAAGGCTGGTTCGGCTTTGGTCTTGTGGGCGAGGCCCTGAAGCTGACCGGCGCCCAACTGCAGGAGGAACTCGATGCGGAACTCAGCCTGCCCGGCGGTGGCAAAATTTCCCGGCGCAAGGCACTCGAACGCATGTTTGCCGATAGCCTGGACTGGAACAAGCGCCACCGCCGGCTGTACACCAACCAGTCCATGATCAAGGACCTGTACGGGATCTGGTACAACAACGAGGGCTTGATCGCGCTGGCCAGCCCGCGCGCCCAGACACGGGATCGCCTGCTGCCCTTCTTCTACGAGTCTGTTGGCCTGCTGCCCTGGAGCGGCAGCCTGAACGAACGCGGCGAACCCACTTATGCCGCCGCCGAGGCCGACGCCAAATTCTCGGTACCCAAGGATTATATGCAAACCACCCGTAACGGCTTGACCAAGGAACTTGGTTACGTAGGCGGCTATGGTGAAGTGCTGGACTGGGTCGGCACGATCTACGAGGCGACGCGGCCCGCGCCCGGCCAGCCGGGCGATGCCCGCATCCGTGACCAGCTGGTCAAGATCGCCCTGGCGCGCGCCTATTTCCGCTACCCCCACTGGGATCACGATGGCTACCGCGCCATGCGGCTTGAAAGCGCCGTCGTCTGGCGCGACGTCTACTACCCAAGCGACATCATGTACGCGCAAAAGCCGTCCTGGGACGCTTCGCCTTTGCAGGCGGCGGTGGCGACCGCCGAAGCGAAACTCCTGGGCTACGCACAGCAGATGCTCGCCGATAACCAGTTCTTCCCAAGCATCGAGCATATGATGGCGGCGCCCTCACTGCGCGCCACCATCGGCCTGATCGACGTGATCCATGAATACGAGCAGATCAAGGCATTGCCGGCACAAGGGTTCAAATTGCCAATGACGCCCGGCCAGCCTGACTTCGTCTTCGCCGACGAGGAAGATGGTGTGGTCGCCGTCAAGCATGGCCCCGACATCTTGTATGCATCGCTCTACTGGCGCGCGAATTATGGAATATCCGGCGTGGGCCGCGTCCACTATGTGAATGCGGAAACGGACCGCGTTGCCACGGTTCTCCTGGACCGGCAGGAATTCCAGCCGAGCGGCTTGGCCTACGAGCGCCCCGACAATCCCCACATCAATGGCACGCGCTTCTCGATTGCGTATCCCGACGATGGCCCCGTATGGACAGCCGGCGCGAGGCAGCCGGTAGCTGTGCTGCCGGAA
>DASWTB010000389.1:0-8248 GCA_036402315.1 Pseudoduganella sp.
TGCGCGTGACGTCCTTCGTGGGTGCCTTGCTCTGCTGGTAGCCAACGTACATGTTCGCGTAATACTTGTAGAGCAGGACAGCGGCTAGTGCGCAGCAACCGCCTATCACAGCCCAATTGGTGACCTTGTTTTGGAGCGTGAGGCCTTTGTTGACCGAGGAAAGCTCGCGCTCCCCCTCGATGCCGTCTTCCTCGTCGGGATCTGGCTCCTTGCGGCCGAACTTGAACAGATTCATCTGCCGGTTCCTTTCAAAGTGCGTTTGACGTAGGGCGAAGCCGTGTTGGTGGCCGGACGCGAGGCGTTCGGGTCATAACCTTCGTTGAACACGCACGCCACCTGGTTACCGATGCGCAGCACAAACTTGCGCCGCACGCCTGGCAGCTGCACGACGTCGTGTTTGACGGTAGGGTTCTCGATCTGCTCCAGCGAGTCGTCGTCGCCGCGGGCCGCGTAGAAGGCCGGAATGCCGGACCTGGCACGAAAGCGCAGATACGTGCTCCTGCCGTCGTCCCATACCTCGATCGGGGTCAGATCGCTCGATCCCTGGACCGTGTAGCGGCGATTCCCGACAGGGGATGCCGCATCGAGCAGTCCGCGCACCTGTTCGACCTCCGTGGCGGCGCCGTCGGCGGCGCGCTCTGCCGTTGGGTACCGGAAAAAGACCGTCATGAAACCGATCTGGCGTTTTCCTTTCCTCGCCAGTTTCAGGTCGAAGGTATAAGTCCGCCTGTTTGTGACAACGTGAATGTTGGAGTCCGGCAGATCAGCCGAAGGCTTGATAAACAAGCCGTTGCGATCACGCTTCGTGGCGACGCCCCATGCCTCGGTATCGCCTCCCGTCATGTCCACGACCGTCTCGTCAGCGTCGAGCACAATATGGGTTTCCATCCCATATCGGGCATAGATCGTCACCACGTCGTACGGGTCGTAGGTGGCGAACCGGATGCGCGCATCCTTCTTCCCTGCTTCGGGAATCTGGGCACTGTGGGCATTGGCCACCAACGCCAGCCCGACCAGGGAGGACAGGAGCCGGCGGCTCATGGCGTCACCTGCTGCGCGTTACCGGGAGCGACCAGTGCCATCGGTGACACCGGCAGCTGCTGGGCGGCCTGCCGCCCGGCAGGTGCCGGTGACGGCTTGGACACGCCAAGGTCCCGGTCAGCGGTATAGTCGGTGACTTCCCAGCCGAGATCGTTGATGCGGCGATCGCGTTCGTTCGTTGGCTGGTTCACCCAACGGAACGAGATATTAGCCACCCAGCTGGTCGGCGGTCCAACCTCGACATCGTTGACAATTTCCGTCCTAGTGAAGCTTGCCCGCCCGCCAATTGCCGCGCCCAGGCCATTTCGCAGGACCGCGATCGCGCCGACCTTGGCACGAACCCGTTGCTCCTTTTTGTACTTGTTCGGAGGCGACTCCGGGTTGGACTTGTCCCACTTCTGGGCCCACTGCGTCTGCAGCTGAGGACTCATGAACGCGGCGCAGGTATAGTAGTGCGTATCGGCCTGCTCGTAGCTGTAGCCCTCGCAGGCGTTCACGAATGTGTCGATGTTGCGCCGGATCGTCGCTTCTTCCGGGGTAATCTGGAACTCGGCCAAGGAAATCAGAGGCTGCACAACGCCGCCAGCCTTGTCCACCACCAAGACCTCGGGCGGCGGGGCCGCGCGCATCGCGGTTGCGACGGCGCCACCGGTGACGGCGAACGCGACCAGGGCCAAGCCACCGAACGCGCCCGCCACGCGCCAGGCCAACTTCCGCGAATTTTCCTTCTCGAGCGCGCGACGGTCCGCTTCGTCGGCGGCGAGGTCGAGCAGCTGCTGCATGTTAGCGTGACCTTCAATCAACGTGCGCACGGCGGCCAACTCCTGCGCCAACTTATCGGTATCCAACTTATCGGTATTAAGCTGCTTTTTCATCGCGTCTTCCTTATGCGGCCGTGCCGCAGCTCGGGTACAGAACGTCGGCACGCGCCGGGGTGTTGATCGGACGGCGGTCCTTGCCGTCGCAAGTGGGAAGTGTGGTGCTTGCGCACCCTGTTAGGGAGCTGGCTAGGACCAGCAGGATCAGCAGTCTGCGCATGGTGTGCCTCATGGTTTATAAGGAAGGGCTATCGGCTTAGCCTTGGCCTTGGCCGGACGGGACTGCCCGTAGCGCAGCCGCTGGGGCTTGCTCGGGCGGATGGTGTTGCGATGGCGGTTTTGGTAGAGATTCCAGGCACCGCGGCCGATCTTCTTTCCTGCACGGCCGGTTTGCCTGCCGACCTGTTTGCCGAGCTTGAAAGCGGCGTTCTTGAGCAGTCCACCGACCAGGCGACCCATGCCGAACGAAGACAATGACATGCCACCGGCCAGGCTCGCGGCTACGCTAAGCACCGAAGCCAAGGCCAAGAGCGAAACAAGCCCCATCGCGAAGAACGGGAACACCTGGGATACCTCGGTGGTCGACGTAATGCCGGCGGCGCCGCTGGCGGCGCGCGAGAATAACTTCATGACCAGAAGATTGACCATGACCACCAGCACCGGAACGAGAAAGTAGTTGGCCAACTGGCGCAGCCAGGAATTGAAGAATCCGGCAGTCGCTTGGAACAGCAGCCCGAGGAAAAATATCGCACCCAGGCCGATGAGCACCGTCATGACGACCTTCGACAGGGCCATTAGGAAGAAGCCGTAAGCGGTGACGACAATGGTCATCGCCCACACCGCAAGGGCGACGAAGTACATACCCAAGTCGCCGTCGAGCACGCCGGCTTTCGACCAGAAGCGCGCGCCGACATCAAATCCCTGTTGTAGCATTGCATCCAGTCCGCTCACGACGCCATTCGAGCCGGACGACCTGGCCAGCCCGCCTATAAATTCATCCGGCCCGCGCAGGAATGTGTTCGTGATGAGAATGTTGTAGTTAGCCAGGCTGAACCCGATCCCGAACACGATGCTGATGATGACCACCCGTTGGATGAAGTCAGTGGCCGGTTCCCGGATCACGCCACGAAAGTGGGCGAACCCCCACAAGGCCACGTACAGGCCCAACATCGTGAACGCGAACGGTCCGACCACCTGCGCGACCGCAACGACGTTTTCCCCAACGTAGCTGTCGCAGATGTCGTTGATGTACTTGAGACTGTCTGTATAAAGGGTCAGCGCCGCCATGGCCGTACTCCGTCAGGGAACGACGCGCGGCATATCTGCCGTACTGCCGGCAGAAGCGATGCGGTCAGCGCGGCGGACATTGAGACAGTTGGGGTCTTGGCCGAGTCGGCCAGGATCGCTGCTGCACACGGCGCTAACGTGTTTCCGCAGGTCGGGCTGGGCGAGGAATTCGTCCACAGTGTAAACACGGTCCACCTTGGACACCGCTGTCGCCGGCTCGACCTTGACGCACCCCGTCAGGGCCAGCGGCAGCAGGAGCGGAATGAGACATTTCATGATCTTCTCCTGATGATGAAATACAAGGGGCGCTCAGTTCTGCGACGACATGTTGAAATTTGGGATCTCCGTGCCCGCCGACGCCGCGCGCATCTGGTTGACCATCAGACGCTGCGCACGGTCTTGTGCGGCGGCGCCGTTTGCGGCGGCCTCCAGCTGGTTCTGGTCCTTAAGCAGAGCGGCGTGCTCGATGGCTATCCGGTTGGCCAGGTCGTAAGCCGCCTTCGGGTCCTTCGTGGCGGCCAGGGTCGCGGTCAGGGTCTGTAGACGCGACTGACGCAAGGCCGCGTCGTTGAATGCAGTCTGCGCCATCGCTTGATTCGCCGCCGACAGGTTTTGTGACTGCGCTAGAAACTGCTGTAGCTGCTGCGACATGTACGAGGCCTGTTGAGGTGTGAGCATGGCCTGCGAGCTGCGGATCTGCTGAGCGAGCGCGGAAATGTTGGTCATCGACTGCGCCCAATCGGCCGGCATAGCCGGGGCCAACGCCGGCAGCAGAGTCGCCATTCCGCGGTCCCCGGTCATGGCCTTGAGCTGGTTATTCATGTTCTCGATCTGTACACGCATCTGGTTGTACTGCTGTGTCCACGCCTGCACTTGCTTAACTGCCTGGCCGAAGTTTGTAACGTCGAAGACGGGGTATCCCGTTGCATGCGCGTGGAGCGATGCAGTAGCCAGCGAGACGGCGGCGACACAGGTGCGGATTTTCATGCTGATCTCCTTTGGTGGTTGAAGTGCGGTACCCATGCGTCCGGATCCTCGCCGTACTTGGCGATGAGCCGGTCCATGAGTTCAAGGTTGGAGGTGCGGGCCGACAGCACGGCCAGGTCCTCGTCCATGCCTCCCAGCGGCAGTTTGAGGACAACCGAGTGCCGACCCTGCTTGAGCAGGAACATGCCGGACCCTTCGGGCAGGTCCGTCTTGATCAGATTGGTTTCGCGCTTGGACAGGCCGAGACCTTCGCGGTGCTCTTTAACGCTAGCACCAGGATTCGGAAACAGGAATATGGTGGCCACCTGCTCCAGCAGCGTGCGGGCGAGCGGGTGATCGAGGACATCGCTGGGGGACTGCGAGTCGAGCACAACAAAACCGTTTTTCTTGCGCAAGGTTTTCAGAAGATCCTTGAGGAACGCAGCGAACTGCTTGTCGCCCATCGACTTCCAGAACTCGGAGAAGAACACGGCCAGCCTGCGACCGTCGACCAAACGCTCGTGCAGGTGGAACAGGTGCTGCGACATCGGGCCGCGCAGCTCCGCGTCGTCAATGAAAGCGGTGGTGTCGAACAGGGTGGTCATGACCGTCCCGAGTTCATCCGCAATGGTGGCCGCCGGGTTATCGAACACCCAGGCCAGCGGACCATCTTCGCGGCCCTCTTCGCGTGAGTAGCACCAGCGCGCCAGGCGCTCGTACATGTCGCCTTTAGGCAGAAAATCGAGCACACGGCCAAGCCTGCGCGTGTGCATCGGCTTGCTAAGCACCTGCGCGATCGCCTTGTCGATGTCCTTCTCCTCCTGCACCGTCAGCGGTTTGGTGTCGACCTCCATTCCCATTTCCGTTACCACCAGGCGCCGTACCATCTTGCGAATCAAGAGCTGGATGTGGCGGACGTTCTCAGGGACTTCGGCGTCAAGCGCGAGTGGCGCCAAGCCGGTTGGCTCGTTCAGGCGCAGCCGGTAAACCTTGCCGCGAAGCCGGCGAACGATGATCTCAGTGTCGCGGTCCTTGGAAAACAATACGGACGTGATACGAAACTTCTGCAGCATCGTCAGCACAAAGCTAACTGCAGCCGTTTTGCCCGATCCGTTCGGTCCCAGCAGTAGGGTATGGCCAACATCTTTCTTGTTACCGCCGTTTGCAGCCTGCGGGTCCGAGGCGTGCAAACTTAGGTGATGAGGAGTACCGGCAGCAGTCACCAGCATCGTCAACGCATCACCCCAATGGTTGCCGGTGCGACGCCCAGTGGGGAAGTTATGCAGCGGGATAAAGCCGCACATGTTCCGGCTGTTGATCGGAGACAGGCGCGGGCGCATACTGAAATTGCCCGGCAGCTGCGCCCAATAGGCCGCCTCCACCGCAAGGTCCTCCCGCGCTGGACGGATGCCGGCATCGATCAACACCCTGCGCGCGTCGGCCACGTTCTGTTTCAATTCCTCAAGATCGGCGCCTTTCACCAAAACGCTGTAATGGTGCCCGCCCATGACGGATTTGCGCGCAACCAGATCGTCGGCAAGATCGGGAATTTCATCGATCTGCGATTGAGCGGCGTCGCCAACATTCTCCATGCGGTTGCTCTTCAGTTGCATGCTGAACAGCGCCGCATCCCTGGAATGAAACTGAAACGACTGCGTGACAACCAGTTCGAACGGAAGAGAGAGCAAGTTATCTAAGAACGTCGGATCAGTCTCCGACGGGTAGATCTCGATGCCAAGTATTGCCCCATAATGGCTGTCAGCAGCTCCACGGATCTCTACGGTCTCGTTACCAAAGATCGGGCGCGAGCCGCCGATCATGTGCTTAAGCGGTATTGGAGCGTAAGGCACCCGTTCCCAACTACCTGTGACAAGGTAGTTGAAGAACTCGGCAGGCTCAGAGAACAGAACACCGTTGCGCTCGTATAATTCCAGCCGCGTTGCATCGTAATAGCCCATCGCAGCGACCAGGTCAGTCATGATCCGGTCCAGATCCTCGGCCTGTTGCTCCCGCGCTTTCTTAACTCCCGTTGGAGTGCGCGAGGAGAACAGGGACGCCAATGCTCCCTCCGTCCGACTGCCGTGCGGCCGCAAAACGACGGTGACATACAGTTCGTTTGCCATGAGCCGGTCAGCGGTGACCTGCTCCTTGAAACGCTCGTTGAACTCGCGCGCGTAGCCTGGTGGGAAGTCGCCGTCGGGGTACTCCTCCTCCTCGCGCTTAACGATGTGCTGCCAGACCGTGACGCGGGGATCAGCGATGCTCATCACGATCCGGTTAAGACGGTTATGACGATTGTTGATGACAGTATCGTCGGCGCATTCAAAGGCGGCCCCGGCCAGACGCAACACACATAGGTGATCGCCCGTAGTGGTGTCGATGATGCTGGGCGACAAATGCCCCATATAGGGGATGTTTTTCGCCACCAGCGTTTCGCGCCGGGCGGCGCGTTGTCGCTTCTCGGATATATTCATAAAACTTTCTCCCGTTTCAGGCGACGTTTGATACGCCACCTTTTGAAGAAGCCAGAACGCTCCCTGAAACTCAGCGGGCTGCATGACGACGCCGACCAATACCAGCGCGAAGTGATGAGCGTTCCGAGCGTTGTCCGTGCCCACAACATCAACAATTCAAAGGTCCGCGGATCTTTCAGGGTGATCAGGTAGCAAATACCATGAACGGGGATACACATCAGTAGCCATAGCAGGTTGCTGGTCAGGGACAAGGCCTCGACCGCAATCAACAGATTGAGTACGACGGCTCCATACGGCACGCCAAGCACCGTCGACGGTCGGGTAAGCCCGACCGCCAGCATGTCAACCTCGATGCCTTCGTCGTCGTCCATGTCAGACACTCAGCCAGCCACGGAACATCGACACGACCTGGTCACGGCCGAAGAAGAGGCCGGTGCCGAGCACACCCGCTACGAACCAGCTCCAATTGACCTTTCCGGTAAGACACGCGATTCCGACGACAGCACATGCAAGTGGAACTAGCGGAGTGATGAGCTGGACAAACCAGTTTGTAGCCTGTGTGCCCGCAGCCGTGAACTGAGCAACCGCAGGCGACACCTGCAGTGAGCACAGGACGGCAATCAGCGCTAAGCTGGCCGCACGCGTAGTGTTGGTACTCATGGTGATTCCCTCCTCGAACTGGTTGATAAATCAGCGGTTACTTCGGGGTCTGGGGCACGGTTATACGGATTCCAGAAAGCGGCCGTGCCGTTCGTACTTCGAGGTGATGCGGCTGGTCCTTGCGCCTTGACGACGACGCGCAAGCGTTGTCGCGGCGCTTGCGGCCTTTGAGCGACACCGCCCAGTTCGCGTTGTAGCGACTTGATGTTTTCTAGGCGACGGTGCACGTCCGCCGCACGCTCTTGAGTACGGCCGGAAGTCAGCGACGCCTGCGCCTTGGCCAGTTCCTGCCGCTCTATCTGCAGCTCGCTTTCCAGGATGTGGCGGCGCTCGTTATCGCGTGCCTTTTGCGTGGCCGGGTCAACGATCGGATAAGAAGCTGAGTCTTGAGCGTACGACAGCTGAGATTGCGCATAAGACCAAGGGCCAATTAGTAAAAAAATGACAATAGGACGCTGCATCATGATCATTTCCTCTGCCACGCACGCAACAAGCCTGGACACACCTCGGATGCGCACGGAACACGATGGCAACCCAAGTGTTACGTTCCGCAATAGTCGTGGATTGCCCGATAGCGAAAGCGTCAGGCAACCCCTCTTCGTGACCCTCACATATTAAGTGTTGTATTAACTTAATACCTTGAGTTTACTCACGCTCGGTGTGTTGACTTAACACTATAGTTAGATACAGTAGACCTGCGTAAACGGGCGTATGCAGAGGAAACTACCTATGGGAAATAAGAATCGGCTGACCGCCGAGGAGTTTGAAGTCATTCGCCCGCACCTAGAGCGACGCGACTTTGAAGAGAAGAATATTCGCGCGATCCGGCGTGTTCTCGTCGATGGCGTAATGCAGAAGGACATTGTTGCAGAGCTAAGCCTGTCGAAGGAAGCGGTAAGTTCACTGATCAGCCGAGCTTGGAAGATTCATGTTGAACACGGCGACCGGCCGCCGGGCTGGCGGAAAGTGGAAGTGGTCTTGCCACCGGAATATGCTGACATG
>DASWTB010000390.1:0-7252 GCA_036402315.1 Pseudoduganella sp.
TTAAAACCGGCAAGGCGGTGTCTGACCCGCAGGGTCAGACACCTGCTGCCCTACTGTCAACGAACGCCGGGCTTTTGCCCGGCGTTTTGCTTTTCAAGTGTCTGACCCTGCGGGTCAGACACTGCTTTACCGGTTTAAAAACGCCGAGTCTTGCCGAATCCACTACAATAAGGGTACCAAGGTTTCCTTTCTCACTAAGAAAAGCGCTATGCGTCGCCCATCCAAAGATTCAACCCATAAATTATCTGCCGACAGCCAGCGCCTTATCTCCCTCGCCCAAGCCCTGGGCCAGGCCGCCAGCCGCATTGAAGAGCGTAACTGGGAACGGGTGCTGGATGCCCAATTGCACAAATTGCTGCGCACAGGACATCAGGATACTGTCGACTCTGCACTGAACTCGCTGTTCAGCGTAGACTTGCCGGCCTACGACATCCTGATGGACAGCGTGGAAGCGGTCAGCGAGTCCGACACCATCGTGGTGGAAGTCGACGGCGAGTCGCGCGAGTACGACATCCTGCTGGTCGCCGCTCCGGTGCTGGCCTGGACGCGTTTCTCGATCGCCTCCGGCCAGATCCCGGCCGACATCCTGAACACCCTGTCGGCGCACTTCTCCGCCCACCTGCTGGCCGATGGCACGCACATGGCGATGTCGTCCACCCTGTACTCGATCGACCATCTGCCGCGCACCCATGCCGAGGCCTACTCAAAAGTGCACAAGCTGGCGCAGGCCGCGCTGAAAGGCCAGGCCATCAAGTCCGACGCCAAGCAAGCGGAAACCGCGCCCTTCCTGGCCGACACCCGCTATCTGATGGTGGCCGTGGTGGCGCCGCACAATGGGCCAATGTTCCGCTGGCAGATGCCGGCACATCATGCCGCCCAGGCCGAGGCGCGCCGCGATGCACTGGCTGCCTGGATCACGCAAGCCACGCCGACCGTCGCGCGCCTGCTGCCAGGCTGCGGCATCGAACTGTTGCTGCCGGAAGCTTATTACACCGGCTGCCGTGAAGCCGACAAGCTGATTCGCCCGGTTTCGATCCGCGCTGCCGTGCATTACCTGACGCATTCGCTGGCCTGCGAGCCGTCCGACCTGCGCGCTGTGATCGCCGGCTTCGGTGACGAATCCGCACCGGATGGCCAGGTGGACGAGTACCGCGTCGCCTTCACCCGCCGCTCCGACAGCGACGTGATGTACGGCGTCGTGTGGCCGCTGTATGGCCAGGAAGATGAAGAAGGCACGCCGGCTGAAGGCCTGTCCGGCAGCATGGCCGAGCTGCTCAAGCCGCGCACGCCGGTCGAAGAGATCGTCGAGCATCTGAACGCCGCCGGCGTATCGCAGGTGAAGAAACTGGGCGAGAAGTACGTCGCCGAATACTGCGACGACTGCGGCGCTCCCCTCTTCGCCGATCCTTCAGGCGAGCTGGTCCACGCAGAAATGCCGGAGGATGCCGCCACCGGCACCGAGCACTTCCACTAAGAAGAAAAGCCCGCGGTCATCAACGCGGGCTTTTTTCTTGAGGCGCCGCCGGCTGGGGCGGACACGGCTGGCATGCCGCACGTGCAGGCGGTGGTGCCGGTGCGGCAGTTGGCGTTCGTGTCAACGCGACTACCAAACCTGAGAAGCTGAGGAACAAGCCAACCACAGTTCCCAGCATCCATCGCGTAAATACGGCGCGCATCGCCTCAAGGTCTGCTTTCGTTGCCAAAGTCGGCAAGATCGCCTCGACCCGCGCCTTGAATTCGATAAACTCGTTCTCGATGCCCATACATCCAGCATACGCCGGACGAAAATCACTTCCAAGTGGAATACGGCTGCTTAATCAGGCGTGAATTGAGGTAGCGCAAGTCGTGGGTAACTTCCTCGCCGGCCCAGTCCGGCTTGTCGAAAACAGCGTCCTCTGCCGGCAATTCGATCTCGGCGACGACGAGGCCGGCGTTCTCCCCGAGGAACTCGTCCACTTCCCACACAAAGCCGGCGTAAGGGATACGGCGGCGGTACTTCTCGATCAGCGGCCGCTCGCACAAGCGGTCCAGCAGTTCGGCGGCTTCGGCCACGGGGATCTCATACTCCCACTCCCCGCGCGCCGCTCCGACGTTCTTGCTCTTGATGGTCAAGACCGCCCGCTCGCCCTCAATCCGGACGCGCACGGTGCGTTCGGCCTGCGAAGACAGGTAGCCCTGGCGCAGCAGTACCGGCTCGCCTTGCGCGCGCCAGCCCTCGCCTTTTACCAGGAACTTGCGTTCGATCTCGACGCCCATCTGTCTTACTCGTCCAGCGACAGCAGGATTGGCTGCAGGATCGCCGCGCCCAGCGCCGCGCTGCGGGCGCCATTCCAGCCGACGGTCGGGACCGGCAGGTCCGCATTATCCTTGAACGGCATTTCCAACGTCAGCGACAGCACCTTGAAGTGGTGGCCGATGTACTTGGAAGCCAGCGTCAGCATGTCTTCCTTGTACTTGGAAGGCGCATAGCCCACCGCGTCCTGGAAGTCCGGCGTCGCATTCTTGTAGCGGTCGATGAAGTTCTTCTGGCGCGCCATCTGCTCCGGCGTGAAGTTCTCCAGCATCTCGTTGCCGGCCACGAAGTTGTAAGGCAGCGCCTCATCGCCGTGAATGTCGAAGAACATGTCGACGCCGGTTTCGTGAATCTTCTGTTTCACGCACAGCACTTCCGGTGAGCGCTCCAGCGAAGGCGTCATCCATTCGCGGTTCAGGTTGGCGCCGGCCGCATTGGTACGCAGGTTGCCGCGCACCGAGCCGTCCGGGTTCATGTTCGGTACGATGTAGAAGCAGCAGCGCTGCAGCAGCTTGCGCGAGATCGGGTTGGCATCGTCCAGCAAGGAGTCAACCAGGCCTTCGATGAACCATTCGGCCATCGATTCGCCCGGGTGCTGGCGGGCGATGAACCAGATCTTCTTTTCAGCTTCCGGTTCGCCGATCACGACCAGGTTCATATCGCGGCCATCGACGGTGGAGCCGATATCCAGCACGCGCGCGATCGGGTTCTCGGCCACTTCGCCCAGCAGGCGCAGGTGGCGTTCCCACGAATACGGTTCGAAATAAGCGTAGTACACGCTGTCGTTGTGCGGCGTGTGCTTGATGGTCATGACCTGGCCATCGAAAGAGGTCGGGACGCGGAACCAGTTCTCGCCATCGTAGCTGGCGGCAGCGTTGTAGTCCTCGAAGCCTTTGGCGTAGGTAGCGTCGCCGGCGTTCAGGAACTTCATCGTCACCGCTTCGCCACGCGCGCCCTGCAGGCGGAAGTGGAACCACTGATGGATGTCGGCGGCGTTGTCCTTGCGGAGTTTCAGTTCGATGTTCGCAGCGTTGTCGGCGCGGACTACTTCGATGGCGCCAGAGTCGAAATTCTGGCTGATTTTGATGGTCATTACGGTCCCGTTCAGAGGCTTGGGTTGATCGGAAACGCTATTGTACACACCCAAACCGGTAGTTCGATGTCTGACCCGCAGGGTCAGACACCAGTAACGCAACGGCCGCGGGCCAAGTGTCTGACCCTGCGGGTCAGACGGGACGGCCATCCGGCTGGTTGACCGGTTTCTTAATCGACATTCCGCCCACGCGCCTTCAGTGCCGCCCGCACACCCGCGCCGTAAGCCGCATCCGCCTGATCAAAATGCCCCAACTGCCGCTGAATAATCTCATCACTAACCTGGCTCAGCGGCCCAGCAATATTCTCGAACAGGTTCAGCTTCTCCTGCTCAGGCAGCAATCGGAACAGATTCCCCGCCTGGGTGTAGTCATCCTCCTTGCCCCGCCCATCGTAGCGCCCCGCCCCGCCATTCAGCGCCAGCACCGGCTCCCCATGCCCCATGCCCTGCGGATTGGAACCCGCCGCCTCAGTCGGCGCATAATTCTGCTCAGAGCCGCCAAACCCCGCCGCCATCGCCCCGTCGCGCTGCTGGTGATGGAACGGGCAACGCGGTGCATTCACCGGCAGTTGCTGGTGATTGGTCCCCACCCGGTACAACTGCGCATCGTGGTAAGCGAACAAGCGCGCCTGCAGCATCTTGTCCGGCGAATAGCCCATGCCCGGCACCACATTGGCCGGCGACAGCGCCGCCTGCTCCACCTCCGCGTGGTAATTGACCGGATTGCGGTTCAACTCCAGCACGCCGACAGGAATCAGCGGGAAATCCGCATGCGGCCACACCTTGGTCAGGTCGAACGGATTCCAGCCAGTGCGCTGCTCCCACGCTGCCAGTTGCTGGTCAGTCGCTACCTGCACCTTCACTTCCCACTGAGGGAAGTCGCCCGATGCGATGGCGTTGAACAGGTCGCGCTGCGCATGATCCGGGTCCGCGCCGGCCAGGCGCGTCGCTTCAGCCGCGCTCAGGTTCTTGATGCCCTGCTTCGTCTTGAGATGCCACTTCACGTAAACGCGTTCGCCGTCAGCGTTGATCAGGCTGAAGGTATGGCTGCCGAAACCATCCATATGGCGATAGCCGTCCGGCGTGCCACGGTCGCTGAACAGCATGGTGACCTGGTGCAGCGATTCCGGCGTCCTGCTCCAGAAATCGAACATCATGGTCGGCGATTTCAGGTTGGTTTGCGGGTCTCGCTTCTGGGTGTGGATGAAGTCCGGGAACTTGATGCCGTCCTTGATGAAGAACATCGGCGTATTGTTCCCAACCAGGTCCCAGTTGCCTTCCTCGGTATAGAAGCGCACCGCGAAACCACGCGGATCGCGTTCGGTATCGGCGCTGCCACGCTCGCCGCCTACGGTGGAGAAGCGAACGAAGGTCTCGGTCTGCTTGCCGATGGCCGAGAACAGCTTGGCCTTGGTGTACTTGCTGATGTCGTGGGTAACGGTGAAGGTGCCGTAGGCGCCGGAGCCTTTGGCATGCACGACGCGCTCAGGAATGCGCTCGCGGTTGAAATGCTGGAGCTTTTCAATCAGGTGGAAGTCCTGCAGCAGGACGGGACCACGTGGGCCGGCGGTCAGGGAATTCTGGTTATCGACGACTGGAATGCCGGATGCGGTGGTAATCGGGGTCTGGCTCATTTACTGGCTCCTTCATGTGATCGGTGAAATCATTCTAAAGAGACACGAGCGATTAATAAATTTGATTAAACCTATGAAACCGATAGTCAAAATTGTTCGTGAATAGCAATCCCCTCGAAAGTGTCCGCTCCTGCGCCCCACGGCCTTGCCTTGAAAGCCCGCTGCGCATCCGCGTAGCCGGCCTGCCAGCGCTGGTTGATGCCAGCGCTCGAGAAGTCGATGTCTTTGGTATGGTCTTCGCAGCTCAGGCGCGGCGCCTTCAGCAGCACCACGTGCATTGAGGTGCCGCAGCCCCACAGCGCCAGCTCACGCACTTCCGGCGTGGCGCGCACGTCGTCAGGAAGCTTCATCGCCAGTTCGCGGATCACGCGCCGCAGACGGTGCAGCTTGCGCTGCTGCTCGATGTGGCTAGCGCGGCTGGCGTACTGGATTTCCTTGTGCTTCTCCAGCACGTCCAGCACGCTTTGCGGCTCGCTGCCGTCCGGGTTCCACACCTGGACCGAGAAGATCACCGAGTCGCGGCGGGGTTCATCATCCAGCACCGCTTCAATTGGCGTATTGGAGTAGATGCCGCCGTCCCAATACGGTTCACTGCCGATGCGTACCGCCGGGAATGCAGGCGGTATCGCGCCGGACGCGATCACATGCGACAGTTCCAGCGCTTCCTTGCGCGTGTCGAAATAGCGCATCACGCCATTACGGGCATTCACCGCACCCACCGTCAGACGCGTGTGGCGCTCGTTCAGGTAGGCCATGTCCACCAAGCCTTCCAGCGTATTGCGCAAAGCGTTGGTACGGTAGAAAGAGGCGTTCTCCACGCCCAGCGGCGCGGCGGGATTCCACCATGCGAGCGGATTGGGATCGAAGAAGGCGGGAATGCCCTGCGCCAGGGTGAGCGCATTGGCGAAGGCAGGCGGCAGGCTGCCGAAAATATCATGCCGCTCCATCGCCTCCCAGAAGGCGCGCAGGCGCGCCAAGCGCTGCTCGGGCGGATTGCCGGCAATGATGGCGCCGTTCAGCGCACCGATCGAAGTGCCGATTACCCAGTCCGGCTCCACGCCCGCTTCGTGCATGGCCTGGTAGACGCCGAGCTGGTAGGCGCCAAGCGCACCGCCGCCCTGCAGCACCAGCACCACCTGTCCTGGCATGCCCTTCTTCACAGGCGCACCGACAGGCCAACGGTGAACGCCGGGGCCGGCGTGCGGTGATTCAGGCCGAGCATGGCGCCGGCATCGAGATGCAGGTCGCGCCTGAACGAATAACCGCCGCCGAAGTCGAAGCTGGCCGTGCTGCCACCGTCACGTACTCGGGGCGAACCGCCCTCCCCCTCGTGCGTCTGCCATTTGAAGCTCATAGCGGCATCACCCCATCCACGGGTGCGGGCCAGATCGCTGCGGTCGGTCAGGCAGCCATCGGTTTCCAGGCGCAGCTCAAGGGCGTCCGCCACACCGATGCGCAGCAGCGTGGGGGTGCTGCGCGCTTCCTTCGATTGCAGGACGCCGGTCTCCAGCTGTATGTGCCCCTTGCCGACCACCTCGGGCGCATCCACGAAATCGGGACGGTCGGTCGTGATCCAGCGATCGGGTTCGCTCGCCGCGCAGCACAAAGGCAACGCGAAGGCAAAGGCAGCACAAAGTACACGGTTCGGCATATCGCTCTCCAGGGCATTTCCGGCTTAGGATAGAAATATGCCATCAATACCGGAGATCAACAATGAAGCTTAACCATATTGATTTGCCCGTAACCGAGTTGGATGCGGCGGCCGACTATTTCCAGCGCGGTTTTGGCTTTGAACGGGTACGCGCGCCTGCCGAAGGGATGGCGATTCTGCGCGGGGACGACGGTTTTGCGTTGATCCTGCAGCAAGCGGACAACGTTGCTTACCCGCCTGGCTTCCACATCGGCTTCCTGCAACCCTCCGACGACGCCGTGCACGCCGTTTACCGGCGCCTGGCCGATGCCGGCCTGCCCAAGCCCGCCGCCCCGGCAGTAAGCTACGGCAGCCTGGTTTTCTGGTGCGAAGCCCCCGGCGGCATCCTGATCGAAGTCAGCCACCGGCCCGGTTAGGTCATTCGCCCCGTGCGCAGGGCGACCGCCCAATCCGGCCGGCCGTGGCGTTGCGCCACTTCCGCCGCGGCGTTCCAATCGTAGGACACCAAATAGTGCTCGACCGCCCAGCCACTGGCAGTGCGCTCGACAATTGCATAGCGCGCGTGCGGCGAACCGTTTTCG
>DASWTB010000391.1:0-5888 GCA_036402315.1 Pseudoduganella sp.
TTCCCGGGCAGGCTTCATGCTGGTCAGGGCATGGCTCTCGGTGGACAGCACCTGCAGCGGCTGGCCGACGATCTCGGCGGCTTGGTAGCCAAACAGTTTTTCGGCGCCTTCGTTCCAGGTTGTGATGGTGCCGGCCGGGTCCAGCAGCACGATGGCGTGGTTGCGGATATGGGAGGTGAGCAGCTTGAAGCGCGCCTCCGATTCTTCCAGGCTGGCGGTCTGTTGCTCGAGCTGCCTGGCTGACTGGTCTTTGGCGCGCACGGCGGCCATGCGCTCGTGGACCAGGTTGCGGCTGGCGCCGAAGAACAGCAGGCTGATGAGCGTGCCCATCACCAGCACCATGAAGGACTTGCCCTGGTCGACTGTGGCGTCAAACAGCGCGGTGGGGCGGACCATCAGGGCCCAGGATTGGCCGTTGTCGCCCACCGGCACATATTGCAGACTGTTGAGGCGGGTGAAGCTCTGGCCCATGCCGCTGCGGGCGCTGGTGTACATGAGCTGGCCTTTGGCGTCCTGGAAGTGGACATCGAGCCGCACTTCGCGCATGTCCTCGCCGAAGATGCCCGTCATCAGGTCGCCCATGCGGAATGGACTGTAGACGAAGCCGTGCAATTCACGGCGGCCTCCGGACTTCTTATGGTAGACGGGATTAAACATCAGGAAGCCCGTCTGCTTGGGTCCCTTGATCTCCTGCACCAGCGTGATCGGCCCGCTGGCGGTCAGTTTGCTGTTCTGCATGGCAGCCACCATGGCGTCGCGGCGCGCGGGTTCGGACATCATGTCGTAGCCGATCGCTACCAGGTTGCGTTCCGAACGCGGCTCCACGTACACGATTGGCGCATGCAGCTCGCGGTCGCCTTCCGGCCAGACCATGACCTCCTTATTGAGGGCCGCCACGGCGCCTGCCGGCGCAAATCGGGCGAAGCCCATGCCAAGCACGCCGGGATAATGGCCAGGCAGGTCCAGGCCGGCGACGAATTGCTGCCATTCGTCGCGCTCAACGCTGTTGGATGCGTCGAATAACGCCGTGCCGGCGCGCAGCAGCGATTCATAGTCTTCCATGCGCAGGCGGATGGTTTCGCGCACGTTGTCGGCGGCACGCTGGAAGCGTTCGCTGGTGCGCGATTCGGTGTCATGGGTGATCCAGCCCCAGGCACCGACTGTCAGGGTCATGCAAACCAGCAGGATCAGGATTGGGGTCCACACATAACTTTCGGACAGTCCCGGCTCCTCTTCCGTCGCCAGGACCCAGGCCAGGATAGTGGTGATTGCAAGGTAGGTCGAAAGCGAAAGCAGGGAGTGGTGCAGAACGCCGGAAACGAAAGGCCCGTGGTTCATGACTGTGGCCGGTATCGCGATGCCGGATATGATGACCAGCGCAAAGCGCAGCATCGAGCGCCAGCGATTCACCGCCGCCAGCCCCAGGAAAAACAGCAGGCAGTAGGGCAGATATCGGGCGACAGACAGTTGCGAGTCGCTCAGGAAGACCCCCAGCGTGGCAATGGTCAGCGTAGCGAGAAATGCGATCTGCGCCGGGGGCCATTGCGGCCAGGCGGGCCGGACTGGAACCGCCATCGCCAGCGGCGCAAGCAGCACCAGGCCGAGGAAATCCCCAGTCCACCAGGTGGCGGCTACCTGCCAGGCCAGGGCTGGCGGAATGATGCGCGACAGTTCCAGGGAGAGTACGCCAAGCGCTGCCGAAGCGATCGCAGCAACGGCAGCCGCGCCGCCGAACTTGTAGACCTCGCGCTGGGTCTGCAAGCGGATGCCGGCAATGCCCAATCGTTGCACAAGCCAGTGGGCCACCAGCGCCTCGGCGGCATTGCCTATCGCAATGGCCACGGAAACTGTCAGCAAGACCGGCAGCGAAGCGACATTATTGCTATGGAAGACGGCCAGGTTGGCGAAGAAGGCGCCGGCAAGGATGGCGGGCCAGTACTGGCGCCCGAAGCGCAGCAGCAGCACCAGGGCGAAGCCGGAAGGCGGCCAGATCGGGCTGGCATTGCTTGGCGCAAGTGCCAGCATGAGGCCAAGCCGCGCAAGCATATAGTACGCTCCAGTAGCGAGCAGCATGACTGTCAGCGTACGCAGGCGTTGTGGCATGGCGCGGTGGGCAGGTCGGTGGTGATGCCTTTATAACACGGAAAATGTATAAGGCTGAAATAATGTTGTCACAATTGCCCAGTAGCATGTCAATATGCAACTGACTCCAGAAAATCGAATTCGCTTGCGCGCGACGGTATTTGGCAAGACCGAGGCCGGACGGGTCGAGTTCGTCCAGCGTGGCGCTGGACTGACCGCACGCCAGCGATCGGTGTTGATCCTGATCGACGGGCAGAAAGCGTTGGGCGAAATCGAAACCTGGTTGAGCGAAGACGAAATGCTGGAAGCCGTGGAAGCTTTGCTGCGCAAGGGCCTGGTCGGAATCAGCTCCGCGCCGGCACCGGCCGCTGTGCCGCCGCCGGCACCGGCGACGTCGGCCGTTGGTGCCGCCGCAATGGCGGCCGCCCGCGAATTCATGGTGAGCGCAGCGCGCAAGCACCTCGGCCTGATGGCAGCCGACCTGGTGCGCCGCATCGAACATGCGAAAGATGAAAGCCAGCTGGCCGCCGTGGTCGGCCTGTGGCATGTCTCCCTGCGGGAATCGAAGACCGGCAAGCCCTGCGCCGAGGGCTTGCTGGCGGAAGCACGCGCCTTGCTGGCTTAGTGCGGCCGCTTGCGGTGGAACACCAGCGGGCTGTAAGGCACCGCCGATGGAGGAGGGGAGTTCAGGATGCCCGGCTTGATCGCGCCCACCACGTGCATCTCGCACGGCTTGCAGTCGAAGCGCAGCGTATAGGTGTGGTCGCCGCTCACGAGGGTCATCGGTTCGGCTTTCACCTGGCCCTGCACGCCCTGCACGCCCTTGGCCTGCTTCGGGCACAGGTTGAACGAGAAACGCAGGCAATGCTTGGTAATCATCAGCGGCACTTCGCCCGCTTCCTCATGCGCTTCGTAAGCTGCCGCGATCAGCTGGACGCCGTGCTTGTGATAAAACGCGCGCGCCTTCTCGTTGTAGACATTGGCCAGGTAGCTCAGTTGGGTGTCCGGGTACACGGCGCGCGGTTCCGCCGGCGCCTTGCGCTGCGGGCGCTGCCACGCGGCCAGGCGGGCCGCTTCGTGCGCTGCAACGGCGTCGCGGCGCAGGGCGTTAATGGCCGACGAAGGAACGAACCAGGGCTGCGACAGCTTCAGCTCCACATGGTCAGCCACGAACATGGTGTTGCCCAGCTTTGCCAGGCTGGCGCGCAGGCCGCTTTCTGCCTGTTCGGCATTCTGCGCCGGCTGCAGCGCAAGCGCCGCATCGGTGGAGCTGACGACGCCGTCTTCGTCGATGATCGACAGGCGCAGGCCTTCGCTGGTTTCGGCCAGCGTGAGCTGCAGGCCGACGTGGCGGTCAGAGGACTTCTTGTGCAGCGCCGCCTCCCACTGGTGGTCGCGGTTGCGGTGGATCACGGTGCCGACCTTCAGGCCCGGCAGCGCCGCCATCTGTTCGTTCGGGAATACGCGCCAGCGCTGGCCGTCTTCGGTGTCGCCCAGCTTTTCGGCCTTGTTGGCCTGGATGCCAACGGTGGTGCGCTTGTTCATGTAATTCAGGCCGTCGCCGTTCGCCATTGGCGCATTGGTGATCACGTCGATGTGGTCGCCCCCCATGCGTACCACGGTGCCCAGCTCGACGCCCACGTATTTCGGCGAATCGAAGGCGCCGATGTCGCCCTGGCGGCCGTTGGCGAAGTAGTCGGTGTGGCCGCGGTGGAAGGTCTTATCCACGTCCGGCGTGAACAGCACGCGGGTACGGCCGCTGGCGGCACGGGCGAACTCGGGGCGGCGCTCCAGCAGCTCGTCCAGCAGCAGGCGGTAATGGGCGGTGATGTTCTTCACATAGCCCATGTCCTTGTAGCGGCCTTCGATCTTGAAAGAGCGGATGCCGGCGTCCACCAGCGCTTCCAGGTTGGCGCTCTGGTCGTTGTCCTTCATCGACAGCAGATGCTTTTCGAAGGCCACCACACGGCCCTGGTTGTCGGTCAGGGTGTAAGGCAGGCGGCAGGCCTGCGAGCAGTCGCCGCGATTGGCGCTGCGGCCGGTGTCGGCGTGCGAGATATAGCACTGGCCCGAGAAGGCCACGCACAGGGCGCCGTGCACGAAGTATTCGAGCGGGGTATCGACTTCCGCCCGGATCTGCTTGATCTTGTCGAGGGTCAGCTCGCGCGCCAGCACCAATTGCGAGAAGCCGACGTCACCGAGGAATTTGGCTTTTTCAACCGTGCGGATGTCGCACTGGGTCGAGGCGTGCAGCTGGATTGGCGGCAGGTCCAGCTCGAGCAGGCCCATGTCCTGGATGATCAGCGCATCGACGCCGGCTTCGTACAGTTGCCAGATCTGCTTGCGGGCGAGGTCGAGCTCCGAATCGTGCATGATGGTGTTCATCGTCACAAAGATGCGCGAGCGATAGCGGTGGGCGAATTCCACCAGCGAGGAAATATCCTCGATCGGGTTGCTGGCGTTGTGGCGTGCACCGAAGGCCGGGCCGCCAATATAGACAGCATCCGCGCCGTGCAGGATGGCTTCGCGGCCAATTTCCGCGGTTTTGGCTGGCGCCAGCAGTTCGAGCTCGTGATCAAGCAAAGACATTCTGAGATAACCCTACAGTTGCAAGGGTGGATATTATACCGGCTCGTCGAAGCCGCGATCGCCCAGTTTTTCCTTCATGTAGTCGACGAACGACGCAATCCGCGCCGACAGGGCCGTATTGCGGTAGTAAACGGCATTGATCGGTTGCCGAACCTCCAATGTTTCCTCGACCAGGATCTGTTGCAGGCGGCCCGCCTTGCGGTCCGCATTGCTGAGGAAGTCGGACAGGCAGACGATGCCGGCGCCGTGCAAGGCCAGGTGCAGCAAGGTCTCGCCGCTGGAAGTAAAGATGTTCGGCGTGATGTGGACCGGCTGGCCTTCCGCATCCTCCAGCGGCCAGTCGTTCAGGGTTTCCGGCTGGCTGAAGCCGAGCAGGGTGTGGTTTGCCAGGTCGGCCACGCTGGCGGGTACGCCGTGGCGTTCAATATAGCCGGGGCTTGCCAGGACGCGCAGCTTGCCGGTACCGATCGGGGTGGCATGCAGCGTCGAATCCCTCAGCCGTCCAATGCGAAAGGCGACGTCGGTGCGCTTCTCCATCAAGTCGGTGATGCCTTCATTGCTGTTCAACTCCAGTTCGACGCGCGGGAAGCGTTCGCGATAACCGTTCACCAGCGGAACGATCACGTGCAGCATGAAGGGCGTCGAGGCGTCGATGCGCAGGCGGCCGGCCGGGCCTTGCCGGCGCAGCGACATCTTTTCTTCCGTTTCTTCGACCTTGGCGACGATGGTGCGGGCGCATTCGAGGAATGCCTTGCCTTCCTCGGTCAATTCGAGCCGGCGCGTCGTACGCCGTACCAGGGTGGTCTCAAGTTTTTCTTCAAGGCGGGTCAGGGTGCGGCTGGCGGCCGATACCGTCAGGCCAAGGCGTTCGGCGGCTGCGCTGATCGATCCAGTGGCCACAATGGCAATAAATGCCTGCATTTCGTCGAGCGTGGTTTTCATATATTTGATTATTGCTCAAATATCTTTCGCGGAAAATAGGCTTTTTCGGCAAGAGTCCCAACGGTAGAGTGCTGGCAGAATCACTCCACAAGGACTTTATAATGACTATCCCGCTGTTTGGCGCCGGCACTTTCCGCCTGCAAGGACAGGCCGCTTTCGACTCCGTTTACAACGCGATTGAGGCGGGCTACCGCGCGATCGATACCGCCCAAATCTATGACAATGAAGCTGAAGTCGGACAGGCTGTCGCCGAATCCGGCGTGGCGAGCAAGGAT
>DASWTB010000392.1:0-15385 GCA_036402315.1 Pseudoduganella sp.
AGGCGGCCGATGCCGATGGCGTCAAGGCCCCGGCCGTGCTGCGCGCCGAAGCGCCGGCTCCGCGCATGCTTGGCGGTATGCCTGCCGGGCGCGCGGCGGAATCGACTGCCGCGGGGGAGGCGGCCGAAGCAAGCCCACCGCCGCCGCAGGAAGCGGCAGGCGAACCTTTCGAAAAAAAGCTGCTGCACCTGTATTACGGCCGTGATGGCATCCATGCCTGGTTGCGCGACGCCGAATTGCAGGCGGGGCAGATGCGCAGCCTGGCGCAGGCATTGGCCACGGAACTGGGCGGGGAAGGGCGGCGTCTGGCCTCGCTTACCGTCAATGGCCGCAAGGTGGACACTGCGCCGGCACTGGCGCGCAGGGACGACGACATGGCGCACGAGATGACACAGGACGCCGCGCCGGCAACGACAACGACAAGGAGCATTGAATAATGGCCATTTCTTCCACCGCCGCGGTTGGCGCGCGGCCAGCCTCGCAAACGGGCAGCATCGGGATCGAGGACTTTCTCAAGATCCTGACGTCGCAATTGAACAACCAGGATCCGCTGAAGCCGCTCGAGAATCACGAATTCGTGGCGCAGATTGCGCAATTCGCCAACCTGGACCAGAGCCGCCAGATGAATGAAAAACTGGACAGCCTGCTCAGCTTCCAGTCGACCATGCAATCGGTCGGCATGCTGGGCCGCACCGTGGATATCAACCAGCGCGGCGGCATGGTCAGCGGGCGTGTCACCGCGCTCGACGTGTCGTCCGGCACGCCACTGATGACCGTGTCCACGGCCAACGGCACCTTCCTGGACCGCATCAGCCTGTCGCAAGTGATCAATATCCGATAAAGAGGGAGCACCATGTTCGAAACGCTAATGATTGGCACCTCCGGCCTGCTGAGCCATGCCAAAGGCCTGAAAGTGGTGGGCAACAACCTGGCCAACGTGAATACGCCGGGATTCAAGAGTTCCCAGCTGCAGTTCGCAGAAATGTTCGAGCAGGGCGGCGGGGCGCGCCCGGAGGGGCAGAAGGATGCGCAAGGCCGGGGCGTGAGCGACCAGGCCACGCGCGTCATGTTCCGCGCCGGCACCGACCAGAGTACCGGCAATGCGCTCGACCTGGCGATTGGCGGCAATGGCTTCTTCGTGGTCAAGCGCGACGGGCAATTGCTGTACTCGCGCGCCGGCCAGTTCGAGTTCAATGGCGACAATGTGCTGGTGAATGCGCGCGGCGACAAGGTGCAGACCATGGACAGCAGCGGACGTCTCGCCGATATCGGCCTGGCGGACCTGGAGCACAGCCTGCCCAAGGCAACGTCCACCGTGAAAGTTGGCGGCATCCTGACCACCGTGGTCGCCAACCCACCGGTCAATGCCACGCTGAACGGCGTGACCGTCATCGCGCCGACCGGCGTTGCCAACACCGTCAACCTGACCTTCACCGATGCCGGCAGCGGCAACTACACGGTCAAGGTCGCAGACGGCGCCACCGGCAACCAGCTTGGCATCGGTACCATCAAGTTTGCCAACGGATTTGCCGTGGCGGGCTCCAGCACCCTGAGCTTCAATTACACCAACGTGGTCACGCCGGCGTTCGCGGTGCAGCTGGACTTCAGCGCGGTGCAGAACAACAGCCAGGCATCCCAGCTGTCCATGTCATCGCAGGACGGCTACAGCAGCGGGGTGCGGGTGGACCAGACTATTGCCGCCGATGGCACCGTGACCGTACGCTATTCGAACGGGCAGACGGCCAAGGGGCCGCGCGTGGCATTGGCCGATTTCCAGTCCGCCTCGGACTTGAGCCAGGTGGCCGGCGGCTTCGAAGCGCGCGACGGCGCCGAGGTGAAACTGGGCTATGCCGGCGATGGCGCCTTCGGCAAGCTGCAGTCAGGCCACCTGGAAGGATCGAACGTCGACCTGGCGGAAGAATTCGGCAACCTGATCCTGATGCAGCGCGGCTACCAAGCCTCGTCGCACGTGATCAGCACCGCCAACGACATGATCCAGCAATTGTTCGACATGAAGGGTAACCGTTGATGGAAGTGCGTCCATACGCGCTGCTGGCGGCACGCCAGCTCGCGGCCGTGCGCAGCGCGCTGGAGCGCGCCCTGGCACGCTGGGCCGCCGACTGGGGCATGCCGCAGCCGCAGGCGGACATCGCGCGCGCCTGGGAAGCCGCCCCGCACAGCGCGCCCTGGCAAGCCGCGCGCCAGGCCGGCAGCCGCGGTCTGTGGCTGGCCTGGCCGGAAGAATGCGCCGCCCAGTTGCAGCGCCAATTGTTTGAGCCGGACCGCCGCCATGGCCCGCAGCAGGGGCCGGCGCGCCTGGCGCCAGCGGTGGCGCAAGCGGCGCTGGCGGCCTTGGCCGACGCCCTCGCCGAGCAAGTGCTCGGTCCCGCCAGCGCGGTGGCGGCCGGACAGGCGCCGGACGGCTTGCGGCGCCACGCTTCGGGCGCCGCGGCATTCGAACTGCGGCTGGGCAAGCTGGCCTGCCATGGCCTGTTGAACCATGCGGCGGTGCAGGCGCTGGCCGCGCCGGCCGCCACCGCGCCGGCCTTGCCGCGGCTCGACCTGGCCCAGGCGCTGGCGCCGCAAGCGGTGCGGTTGCAGGTGGCGGTGGGGCAGGCGCAAGTTACGCTGGGCAGCCTGCTGGCGCTGGAGGAAGGCGATGTGATCCGCCTCGACAGCCTGGCCGAGCTGCCGCTGGCCGTGCGCGACCAGGCCGGCCGCGCGCTGTTTGGCGGCTATCTGGGAACGGCGGAAAACAAGCTGGCGCTGGAAGTGGTGCCTGGTAATCAATTGGGAGTCAAAGTATGAGTGCAAACAAAGGCGGTGCGGCGGTTCAGGCCCACCTGGTGGAATTGGCGCCGATCGAAGCGCGTCCGGCCAACGGCGCGGCGCTGCTGGCTGGCAAGCTGGGCTTGCTCGACAGCGTGCCGGTGACCCTGAGCGTGGTGGTGGGCGAAGCCCGCAGCACCGTCGGTGAACTGATGGCACTGCGCGAATTGTCGGTCCTGAAGATCGACAAGGAAGCCGATTGCCCGGTCGACGTGATCGTCAACGGCAATGTGGTGGCGCGCGGCCAACTGGTCGTGGTGGACGACAATTTCGGCGTGCGCATCAGCGAAGTCGCCCAGGCCAGCGCGCAGGCATGACGGAGCAGGTAAACAAGCAGGCCGCTGCGCAGGCCACCTCGGCGCCCGCGATCCCGTTCAAGCGGGACAGCGACGTGCCGGTCGGCAGCGCAGTCGGCGGCGGCGTCGGCGTGCTGCTGATCGCGCTGGCGGCGATTGTCGTGGTGCAGGTGCTGCGCCGCAAGCTCAAGCTGACGGTGCCGGGCGCCGCGCCGCGCCATATGCGTGTGCTGGAAACCCAGCGCCTCGGGCCGCGCGCCGCGCTGTCCGTGGTCGAGTTCGGCGGCCGGCGCTACCTGCTGGCGCAAGGCGAACATGGCGTCAGCTGCGTCGACAGCGTGGCGGCCGAGGAAGGCAAAGCATGAAGCGCTGCTGCTTGCTGCTGCTCGCCCTGGTTTGCCTGGCCGCGCCAGCCTTTGCCGCCGACACCGCCCTGGCCTTGCCGGGCGTGCAGGTCCAATTGGGCAAGGGCGGGGCCGAAGCACCCGCCGCAGTGCGCATCCTGCTGGCGCTCACGGTGCTCAGCCTGGCGCCCGCCATCCTGATGTCGATGACATCCTTCATCCGCATCGCCGTGGTGCTCTCCATGCTGCGCACGGCGCTGGGCATGCAGGATACCCCGCCGAACACCGTGCTGGTCAGCCTGGCGATGTTCCTGACCTTCTTCACCATGGCGCCGACGCTGAAGCAAGTCAATGAACAAGCGCTGCAGCCTTACATGGCCGGCAAACTGAGTACCGAGGCCGCGCTCGAAAAAGGCAGCGCGCCCCTGCGCGAGTTCATGGTGCGCCAGACGCGCGAGCAAGACCTGGCCTTGATGGTGGAATTGGCCAAGGCCGAAACGCCGCGCGATATCGGCGACATCGGCATGGCGCAGCTGGTGCCGGCCTTCATGCTGTCGGAATTGCGGGCGGCGTTCCAGATCGGCTTCGTGGTCTTCCTGCCTTTCCTGCTGGTGGACCTGATCGTTTCCAGCGCGTTGATGGCGCTGGGGATGATGATGGTGCCGCCCGCCTCGATCGCGCTGCCGCTGAAAGTCCTGCTGTTCGTCCTGATGGATGGCTGGAACCTGGTGGTGCGTTCGCTGCTGGGCACATTTGCCTAGGTCACCGGATGGCGGCCGTCATGCCAGCGTTTGAGCCAGATACCTGCGGCAGCCTGTGGCAGCGCTTCTGGTTCAGCCGCGATCCGGCGCTGCGCTTGCAACTTGTCGAGCATTACCTCGACTACGCGCGCATCATGGCCGGCCGCCTGTTCGCCATGCGCGTGCATGCGGGACTGGAGTTCGCGGACTACCTGCAGTTTGCGCGCGAGGGATTGCTGCAGGCGGTAGACCGTTTCGAACAGGGCCATGGCGCCAAGTTCGAAACCTTCGCCGCGGCGCGCATCAATGGCGCCATCATCGACGGCATCCGCAGTTACAGCGAGGTGCAGTCGCAGGCAGCGGCCCGCAAGCGCATCCTGGCCCAGCGTGCCGCCGACCTGGCGCCGCCGGCACCGGCGCCCGGCGATACCGAAGCGCTGTTTGGCCAATTGGCGGAAATGGCGGTCGGCCTGGCAGTCGGCTTCATCCTCGACGATTCTGGCATGTATCTTGCCGACGAGCCAAGTTACCCGGACAATGCATATGCCGGGGTCGAGTTGCGGCAATTGCGGCAGCGTTTGCAGCTGCTGCTGCACCAGCTGACGGAGCGCCAGCGGCAAGTGTTGCACTACCATTACCTGCAACAGTTGCCGTTCGAGACTATTGCCGACATGCTGGGCTTGAGCAAAGGCCGCATTTCGCAATTGCATAGGGAAGCGCTGGATGCCATGCGCCGGCGTATGCTGCAGGAAGAACCCATCAACCTGAGATGTTAACTGGATGCACACATGAGTAATTCGATTTTCGCCGGGCTGGACCAGGCCGAACTCTTGCAATTGGCCATCAATGCGGGCGGCAGCGGCGAGTCCGGCGCCGCCATCGCCTACCTGAAAGAAGCGGTGGCGCGTGCCGACGCCACGCCGCAAGCGCATTACCTGCTGGGTGCGGAGTACGCCCAGATCGGCATGTTCGACCGTGCCGCCGGCGAAATGGAAGCGGCGCTGGCGCTGGACCAGACCCTGCATACGGCGCGCCTGCAACTGGGCTTGCTGTGGCTGGGGGCCAACCAGCCGCAGCGCGCGGCCGAGGTGCTGCGCCCGATGGAAGAGGCGGGCGTGCCGGCCGAGCTGCAGCAGTTCGGCCGCGGCTTGCTGCAATTGATCGCCGACCAGCCGGCGGCCGCGCGCGCCGCTCTGGCACAAGGCATTGTGCTGAATGCGGCCAATGCGCCGCTCAACGCCGACATGCAGCGCATCATCGACCAGATCGACGCCGGGCAAGCCGCTGGCGCCACGCAGGATAGTGCGGCGCCGGCCAGCGAACAGGAAGCCGGCGCCCAGCACTTGCTGCTGTCGGCCTACGCCGGCCACCTCAAGCATTAATCCTGGGGTCGCGCCATGACGTCACTCAGCCCGGTCACGCAATTGGTCAGTGTCATCCGCAGCCAGCTCGGCAGCACGGCGCCCGTGCGCCAGCGCAGGGCGGGACGCGCGAATGCCGCACGCGGTGCGGCGGCGGACGACTTGGCCGGCTTGATCGAGCTGAGGGTGGCGCAGATTGCGCCCGACGATCCGCAACGCGGGCGTAAGGCGTTCCGGGTCTTCCTGGAAGCAGTGCTGCTGGCCCATTTCGGCCCGCGCGTCGCCAACGATGCCCGTTTCCACCAGATGCTGGACGATATCCAGCAGGCCATGGAAGGCGATCCCGCCAGCAGCAAGCTGGTCGAGCAAGCCGTGGCCCACTTGCTGGCGCGCTAGCCCTGAGCCGCCAGCCCCACTCAATGAAAGTAGATATGCAGCCTCAAGACAGCGATCAACTCCGGCAACTGGAACGACACGAAGGCTACCTGGCCAGCGATCCCGGCAACCGCTCCCTGCTGGAAAGCGTGGTCGGGCTGTGCCTGGCCGCCGGCCAGGCGCAACGGGCGGAAGACCACGTCCGCGCGGCGTTGGCGCGCGACGCCGGCGATCCCTACCTGCGCTCGATGTTGGGCCACACCTTGCTGGCGCAGCAGCAGTGGCAGGCGGCCACGGACTTGTTCGGCGAATTGCTGGCGGCGCATGCGGATGCGGGCCTGGCCTACAACTTCGCCCTGGGCTGCTTGTGGCTCGGCCGCTGGGAGGAAGGCTGGCAAGCCCTGGCCCCGTATGTGGAAGCTGCGGATGCCACGCCCGCCGCGGCAGCGGTGACGCTGGCGCTGCGCCTGCTGCACCGCCTGGGCGACCTGGAACGCGCCAGCGCGCTGGTGGCACGCTACCGGGATGCGCTGGGGGAACAGCCTGCCTTCCTCGGCGCCGCCAGCGCGGTGCGCCTGGACGACGGCGACCTGGAGCAGGCTGCGGCATTGAGCGCAGCGGCACTAGCCCGCGGCCGCAATCTGGAAGCGCTGGTGGTGGCCGGCTCGGTGGCCCTGGCGCGCACCGACAGCGATGGCGCCGTGCCCTTGTTCGAAGAGGCGCTGGCCGCCAATGGCGGCGAGGCGCGCGCCTGGGCCGGCCTGGGCATGGCCAGCATGCTGCGCCACGACTTGCCGGGCGCGCAGGCGCAACTGGAAAAAGCGGTGCATTTCATGCCGGGCCATATCGGCACCTGGCACTTGCTGGCCTGGGCCCGCTTGTACCAGGGCGACCTGGCCGGCGCCACGGCCGCCTTCCAGTCCGCGCTCGACCTGGACCGCAATTTTGGCGAAAGCCATGGCGGCATGGCGGTAGTGCAAGCCATGACCGGCCAGCGCCAGCAGGCCGAAGCCAGCATTGCACGTGCCCTGGGCCTGGACCGCGACAGCCTGTCCGCGCGCTACGCGCAAATGGCCCTGAATGGCGAACTGCAAGACCCCGAGCGCTTCCGTGCCCTGGCCATGCGCCTGCTGTCCAGCCGTGCCGGCACCTTTGGCCGCAGCCTGGGCGATATCGTGCAATCCTTCCAGGCCCGCTGACCATGGGACCGGACACCGCTCTGCAAATGATGGCCGAACTGCTGTGGACTGGCTTGCTGATCTCCGCCCCCTTGCTGGCGGTGACGCTGGTGGTCGGCCTGCTGATCAGCATTCTGCAGGTGGTGACCCAGGTGCAGGAAGCTTCGCTGACCTTCATCCCCAAGATCATCGCCGCGGTAGTGGTGCTGGTGATATGCGGACCGTGGATGCTGAAGCGCCTGGTCGGCTACGCCAGCGGCCTGATCGCCGCCATTCCCCAGCACTTCTGACGCGGCATGACTTTCCACATCGAGACGGCATGGCTGCTGGCCGTGTTCTATACCACGCTGCGCCTGGGCGCCGTGCTGCTCATGTCGCCGATCCTGTCGGGGCTTGGCAGCCTGGTGACGGTGCGCGTGTTATTGGTGCTGGCACTGTCGGTGATGCTGGTCAATGGCTTGAAGGTGCCGTTGCCGGCTCACGGCCTGGGGCCGCTGCTGGCCGGCGCATTGCTGGAACTGGCATTGGGCGTCATGCTGGCCTTCGGCGTGCATGCCGGCTTCGCCTCGTTCACGCTGGCGGGAAAGGTGCTGGATATCCAGAGCGGCTTGGGCATGGGGTCCGTGTACGACCCCGTGACGCGCAGCAGCGCGCCGCTGTTCGGCACCTTGCTCAATATGGTGGCGGTGGTGGTGTTTTTCGCGCTGGACGGGCATCACGCCTTCCTGCGCGGCCTGGCGTACTCGCTGCAGCAGGTGCCGCCGGGCACCGGACTGGCGGAATTGCCGGCCGAAGCCGTGCTGCGCCAGTTCGGGCTGATGTTCTCGCTGGCCGTTTCGCTGGTGATCCCGGTCATGCTTTGCCTGCTGCTGGCGGAGGCTGCGCTGGCCATGGTGTCGCGCGTGCTGCCGCAAATGAATATGTTCGTGATTGGCGTTCCGGTCAAGATCGTGGCCGCCATGCTGGTGTTGATGCTGACCGCGGGCAGCCTGGGGCCGGCCATGGAACGGGTGTACGGCGGCATTTTCACGTATTGGGAACAGGTGCTGGGCTAAATGGCGGAACAAGACTCGGACCTGAGCGAACAGGCCACACCCTATAAGCTGGAGCAGGCGCGCAAGAAAGGCTCGGTGGCGCGCAGCAGCGACGTTACCGCCGCCGCCATGATGGCGGCCCTGGTGCTGGTGTTCCATGCGAATGGCACCGAGGCGCTGCGCCAGGCCCTGCGCCAACAGCAGCAAGTGCTGGCCCACGCCCACTTGCTGGACTGGCGCGCCGACGCCATGGCGGCCTGGCTTGGCCAACTGCTGGTGGGCATGCTGGCGATCCTGGGACCGCTGTTCCTGGCCCTGGTGGTGGTGGCGGTGCTGGCCAACCTGATGCAGACCGGGCCGGTATTCAGCCTCCATCCGCTATCGCCGGACATCAACAGGCTGAACCCGGCGCATGGCTTCAAGCGTGTGATGTCCAAGCGCACCCTGTTCGAAGCGGGCAAGAGCGTGGTCAAGCTGGCGGTGCTGTGCGCCGTCGCCTACTACATTGTGCGCGACATGATTCCCGGGCTGGCCAGCCTGCCGGCGCTGGAAGCGAAAGGCTATATGCGCACGCTGCTGGGACTGTGCGGCACCTTGCTGGCCAAGATGCTGGGCGCGCTGATCGTCATCGCGCTGCTCGATTTTGGCTTCACGCGCTGGGAGTTCGGCCAGCGCATGCGCATGAGCAAACGCGACGTGAAGGATGAGCACAAACACCGCGAAGGCGACCCGCGCATCCGCGCCCGCCTGCGCGACTTGCGCAAGGAAATGCTGAAGCGCAGCCAATCCGCCGCCAAGGTGGCGACGGCCGATGTATTGATCACCAACCCGACCCATTTGGCGGTGGCGCTGAGTTACCAGCACGGTGTGTCGGGCGCGCCGCAGGTGGTGGCCAAGGGCGCGGGAGAATTGGCGCGGCGCATGCGCGAGTTGGCGGGGCGGCACGGCATTCCCGTGGTGCAGAACCGCCCGCTGGCGCGTGCGCTGTTCCGCGAAGTCGATCACGAGGGCTATGTGCCGGAAAAATGGTATCCGCAGGTCGCCCGCATCATGGTGTGGGTTTATACGATGCGCGAGGCAAAGCGCAATTCAGGAAGGGCAAGATGATGTTGGCGTTGCAAAAAGTGTTCAGGAACCACACCGACCTGGTGCTGGTGCTGCTGGTGGTCGGAATCCTGACCGTGCTGTTCGTGCCGATTCCGTCAGGATTGCTGGACTTCCTGATCCTGGCCAACGTCAGTTTTGCCATGCTGATCCTGCTGCTGACCTTCTACATCGGACGGCCGGTGGAGTTCTCGACCTTTCCCTCGCTGCTGCTGATCGCCACCCTGTTCCGCCTGTCGCTGAACGTGGCCGCCACGCGCCTGATCCTGTCCGACGCCGACGCGGGGCGCGTGATTTCGGCCATCGGCTCGTATGTGGTGGGCGGCAATTACGTGATCGGCATGATCGTATTCCTGATCCTGGTGGTGGTGCAGTACGTGGTGGTGACCAATGGCGCGCAGCGCGTGTCGGAAGTTGCCGCGCGCTTCACCCTGGACAGCATGCCGGGACAGCAGATGAGCATCGATGCCGACCTGAATATGGGATTCATCGACCAGAAAGAAGCCAAGCGCCGCCGCAAGATGCTGGAAAAGGAATCGGGCTTTTATGGCGCGATGGACGGTGCCAGCAAGTTCGTCAAGGGCGATGCGATCGCCGGCATCGTCATCATGCTGATCAATATTGTAGGTGGCCTGGTGATCGGCGTGATGCAAATGGGCATGCGCTGGGACCAGGCGCTGCAAACCTTCACCCTGTTGACGGTGGGCGACGGCATCGTGACGCAGGTGCCGGCGCTGGTGATTGCCGTTGGCACCGGCATTATCGTCACCCGCTCCGCATCGGACGGCAGCTTGAGCGGCGAAGTGCTGAAGCAGGTGACGGCATTCGCCAAGCCGATGTTCATCGTTGCGGCGGCGCTGTCCGTGCTGCTGTTCCTGCCCGGAATTCCATCGGTACCGGTACTCTTGCTGGTGACTTTGCTGGCCGGCGTGGGCTGGCTGATGCACCGCAAGGCCGCCGCCGGCGACGCCGGCCCGGATGCCGACGGCGAGGAGTCCGGGGCCGAAGAGAAAAGCGGCGAGACCAGCTACGACATGCTGCGCGTCGAGCCATTCGAGGTGCACGTGGGCGCCACCCTGGCGCCGCTGGTGCGCGGCGAACAGACTGTCTTCATGGAGCGCATTGCGGCGATCCGCAAGCAGTACGCGCTGGAGTCCGGCGTGGTGCTGCCCAGCGTGCGTTTCCGCGACAGCGGCCAGCTCGGGGCCAATGCCTACGAACTGCAGGTTTTCGGCGTGCCTGCCGGGCGCGGCGAAATCATGATGGACCGCACGCTGGCGATCCGTGCCAGCGCCGAAGCGCGCGCAATCAAGGGAGTCGAGACGCGCGAGCCGACCTATGGCTTGCCGGCAGTCTGGATCGAAGAAGCGGAAAAGGATATCGCCCGTGCAGCGCGCTACACGCTGGTGGACCCGACCACCGTCTTCATTACCCACCTGAGCGAAGTGCTCAAGCAGCAGGCTGCCACGCTGTTGACGCGCACCGAGACGGACCGCCTGCTGCAGCGTGTGCGGCAGGACCAGCCAGGCCTGGTGGAAGAGTTGATACCGACCGTGCTGACCATCGGCGATGTGCAAAAAGTCCTGCAAAACCTGCTGCGCGAAAAGGTCTCGGTGCGCAATCTGGAACTGATCCTGGAAACCCTGGTCGACACCGGCCGCAATTCCAAGGACCTGGGCTACTTGACCGAAGCCGTGCGCCAGAAACTGGGCCCGGCCATCTGCCAGGGCCTGATGGGCGAGCACGCCTCGCTGAGCGTATTGACGCTGGATGCCGGCATCGAACAGGTGCTGATGGAAAGCGTGCGCACCGCCGACAGCGGCAGTTCGCTGGTGGTGGAGCCGCGCTACGCGGAACAGTTGCTGACCCGCCTGGCCGCCCAATCCGAACGCATGATGAAGGGGAATATGCTGCCCGTGCTGCTTTGTTCGCCGGACCTGCGCCGCCACATCCGGGCGCTGGCCGAACGGGCGGTGCCGCACATGCGCGTGCTGTCGATGGCGGAAATCCCGGGCAGCGTCAGCTTGAAAGCTTACGCCACCGTTACGCTGTAATCGCCAGCCTGCGCCCGCTCCAGCATGTTGAGCTGGGCAGGCAGGCAGACCGAACGCAGATCGTAGCGCTCGAGGACGGTCTGCCGCGCACGCAGTCGGAGCGAAGCGAAGTCTTCCGGCGCGCCGAGAACCTGCACGGCGCGCTCGGCGATTTGCGCGGGCGAGAAAAAGTCGACCAGCAAGCCATTTTCGCCATCGGTGATCACTTCCTCCACCGGCGGCGTGCGTGAACCGATCACCACGCAGCCGCTGGCCATCGCTTCCAGCATCGACCAGGACAGCACGAACGGATAGGTCAGGTAAATATGGGCGCGCGACAGCGCCAGGATGCGCGTGAACTGGGGATAGGGTACGCGGCCCAGGAAATGCACCCGGCCCCAGTCGACTGAATCGCCCAACTCCTTCAGCATGACCGCCTTCCAGGTGCCGCCCTCGGCGGGCGGCGATCCATAACTGACGCCGTCGCCGCCAATCACCAGCACGCGCGCGTTTGGCCGCTGGCGCAGGATTTCGGGCAAGCTGCGCATAAAGCTGGGAAACCCGCGGTGGGGCTCCAGGTTGCGGCCCACATATGTCAGCACTTCGTCCCCGGCAGCCACGCCGATGCCGGTGCCCGGGATCTGGTATTTGGCCTGCGGGTTGGGCCTTAGCATTGCGGTATCAACGCCTTCGTGCAGGACATGCAGGCGTTCGCGGTATGGATCAGGATAGAGCGATTGCTGCCAGCGGGTCGGCGTCAGGCCAACATCGGCCGCTGCCAGCGACAGGAGGTTGACCGTATTGCGCGCGCGCAGGCGCGGCGCGGTATCGGCCGTCACCGGTTCGCCCGGATCGAAACCGGTGTCGCCTTTGTATACGTGATAGTAGTACTCGAAGTAGCCGACCAAAGGCACGTCAGGGTACACATCCTTCAGGAACAGAATCTCGCCCCACCCGCTGTGGCCCACGATCAGGTCGGGCACGAACCGGTTATGGCGCAGCCGCATGGCGACGCGCGCGACTTCCTGGCCGTACAGGATGCACGATTCGGCATTGCGCAGGTAATGGTGGGTCTGCGGCGAAACGCGGCGCCCAACCTGGTACGTCATGGTGCGCACCCCTGGCACATTCATCCCCTTGCGCTGGGTGATGAAAACAACTTGATGGCCTTGGGCTGCCAGATGCTGCATCAGGTGCAGGAACTGGCCCGGCATGTTCTGGTGGACAAAGATTATTTTCATGGCCGCTGCAATGTACACGCATTTGGCCCACGCGGCCAAGGGCCAGACCGCGCCGCGAAAAAATTTTCGTTACCCTCTAAACTTGCGCCAAATTCTCTGGATACCTTGTTGTAGAGCTGGCGCGCTGCTATTCGCCGCCGGCGAAAATTGTCAAATATTCAATCGGCAAGGTGGCCGGCAGCAGGGAGTCGCAATGGTTGCAGTGGTGAGCGGTAACGGTGCAGGTATTTTCAATACGTCGTTCGGGAAATGGGCCCAGGGCGCGGCTGGCGAGACGGGCTTCCTGAATATCGCCAACGGCAATCTGGTCCTGCAGCGCCGGGATGACTTCCTGGCCGGTGCCGGCCTCGATTTGAAGATGGTGCGCACTTACAATTCCCAGGGACTGTTCGGCGAAGGCACGGGGCGGCAGTGGCGCATCGGCCTGCAGAAGCAGGTCGGATCACTGATCGGCGCGCTCAATGGTCCGGGCAGCATGGTCACCCGCGTCGACGCCGACGGCAAGGCGAGTGTCTTCCGTTTCAACCTGGTACAGGGCGTGTACCTCAATGAAAACGGCAGCCAGAGCATGAGCATGAGCATGGGCGCGAACCAGCAATGGACGTGGCGCGACCTGGGCGGCAGCGGCCTGTTCGAGCGCTACGACCAGGCCAATGGCGGCCGCCTGGTGCAAGCCGGCGACGCGGAAGGCGTGCGGCTTCAATATGCCTACGACAAGGCGGGACAGGTATCGCAAGTGCGCACGGCCGCAGGCGACCTCACGCATCTCGATTACGATGCCAATGGCAACCTGACGCAATACCGGACCGTCGAGGCAGGAAGCGGCCGCAGCCAGGTGCGGGTGCGTTACGCCTATGACGGCCAGGACCGCCTGGTATCGGTTGCCACCGACCTGAGTCCGGAAGACGGCAGCGTGGCCGATGGCAAAGTCTACCTGGTACAGTATGGCTACGACGGCGACAGTGCTCGCATTGCATCCATCGAGCAGAGCGACGGCACCCGCATTGCCTTGACCTACCGCATGCTGGATGGCGTGTGGAAGGTGGACAGTGTTACCGATGCGCAGGGCATGAGCCGGCTCGATTACAGTGTGCCCGGCAAGACCATTGTCACCGATGCAGCCGGCACCGCAGTGGCGTACACCTACGACAGCCAAGGCCGCCTTACCGGCGTAGGCAGCCCGTCCGGCGTGCAGCAGGCCAGCTTCAGCTACGATGAGCAGGGCAATATCGTGCGCCTCCAGCAGGACGACTCCCCGGCGGTCAGTTATGAGTACGATGCCCATGGCCGCCGCGTGGCCATGCGGGACGCGGCGGGCAAGCTGTTGGAGCAGCGCACATATGCCGATGATGGGCGCCTGCTGGCGGAGATTGCGTATGACGCCAACGGCAAGGCAAGGGAAACCAGCCATGTCTATAACGCCGCCAAGCGCCTGGTCTTTGCCGTGACGGAGGATGGCGCCGTCCAGGAATACGCCTATAACGCTGCGGGACAGCGCACTGAAATGCTGCGCTATCCGGACGCCAGGTTCCTGGGTGCGGCGCGCACTGTGGCCGCCCTGCGCACTTGGGTCTCGCAGCAGGCGGCATCCGGCGCGGCTGTCCAGAAAACCGCCTATACCTACGACATCCGTGGGCTGGTCGCCAGCCAGGCTGATGCTGCCGGCACGACCCGCTATATCCATGACCAGGCCGGCCAGCTGGTGCAGCGCATTGCGCCGGACGGCACGACGACCAGGTACGTCTACGATGGCCTGGGGCGCCTGTTGGCAGCGAGCACGGACAGTGGGCAAACCAACCTGTCCGATTACGATAAAGGCGGCAATGAGATCGTAACTTCGTACAACAAGGGATTGGCGGGCAGCAGTGTCAGCAGCGACCGCGACATGCTGTTCGCAGCGGAGCCGTTGTCGGTAGCGTCCACGGAGAGTAGCACCGCAACGCCGACGATCACTGGCACTGCCGGCAATGATACCGTCAATGGCACGGCTGGCGATGACGTCATTGATGGTGGCGATGGCAACGACACCATTTACGGCGGTATTGGCAACGACATTGTCGATGGTGGCGCGGGTGCAGACTTACTCTATGGTGAAGCCGGCAACGACACTGTGCTCGGCAACGACGGCAACGACACGCTCTCCGGCGGCGACGGGAACGACGTCATGGACGGTGGCGATGGTTACGACCAGTTATGGGGCGGCAACGGAAACGACACGATCACCGCGGGCATTGGCTCCAACAGTGCCGAAGATGTCATGCGGGGAGAAGGCGGGGCTGACACGTATGTATATGAACTGGGCAGTGGAAAGGATTGGATCCACGGCCAGCGCAATGAAGATACGCTGCGGCTAGGCGTGGGCATAAGTCCCGATGACGTGACGTTCGCGCGCTATGGAAACAACCTCGACCTCGTGATCCGCCAGAACGGCCAGGAAGTGGGCCGCGTTGTGTTGGTGAACCAGGCCATGGATAGCATCGCCGCCACGTCGGGAGTGTTGCAGGTCGTGTTCGCCGATGGCACAGCATGGGACATGGCCACGATGCGCACCCGTTCGCTGGCCGGAACGAGCGGCAACGACAGCCTGACTGGCTTCAGCAGCAATGACAAGGTGCAGGGCGGTGCCGGCAATGACACGATCTATGGCGGCGAAGGAGATGACGTCGTGGACGGCGGCGCGGACACCGATATTGTGCGCGGCGAAGCTGGCAACGATACCGTGCTGGGCGGCGACGGCAACGATTCGCTCTACGGCGGGGACGGCAACGACTCCATGGATGGCGGCGACGGCTTCGACCAGCTTTGGGGCGGCAATGGCAACGATACGATGAGGGCAGGGGTTGGGTCCGG
>DASWTB010000393.1:0-6851 GCA_036402315.1 Pseudoduganella sp.
GTTATTTCCCGAGCGTGGACAAGACCAAGGAAACCATCCTGGCCGATAACCTGCGCAGCACGCGCGCCATCATCGACCAGTATTACGGCGATACCGGCCGCTTCCCGGACAGCCTGGAGCAACTGGTGGAGAAGAAATACCTGCGCGCTGTCCCGATCGACCCGATCACCGAAAAGAGCGATAGCTGGACCATCGTGCCGCCGGACGACGTGGGCAAGGGCGGCGTGGCAGACATCAAGAGCGGAGCACCAGGCAATGACCGCAGCGGCAAGCCTTATTCGGAGTGGTAGGCGGCACGGATTCACCTACGTCAGCGTAGTGATCCTGGTGGCGATTATCGGCCTGGTTGGCGCGATGTCGCTGCGGCTTGGCACAACCATGCAGCGCGCGGCTGCCGAGCAGGCCCTGCTCGACATTGGCATGGAGTACAGCAATGCGCTGGCCAGCTACGCCGCTGCCACGCCGCAGGGACAACCGAATTATCCGCATTCCTTTGCGGAACTGCTGAAGGACCCGCGCTTCCCGCAATTGCGGCGCCACTTGCGCCGCGTTTATGTCGACCCGATGACGGGCAAGGCCGAATGGGGACTGGTGAAGGCCAATGAGAACGGTGGCATCCTGGCCATTTACAGTTTGTCGAAAGCGACGCCGATCAAGATCGGCAACTTCCCGCCGCGCTTCGTGGCGTTTGAGGGCAAGACCAGCCTGGCCGATTGGAAATTCAGCGGAGAGGGAGTGCAGGTAGCGGGAGCAAAGAATGCCGATGGTCCGCAGCCTGGCCAGCCGGCCAAGCCGGGATCGGGCCTTCAGCCCGGTAGTCCGATGACCGGTATGACAGGTACGCCGCCGGGTGGCTTGACCGGCACGCCGCCGGCCAGCAGCAAGCCGGGCACACCGCAGGAAGTGCCGCAGCCCGCCGAACCCGAGCCGCCGCAGGAGCCGCCGCAGGAACCGCAAGAGCCGCCGCAAGAGCCCCAGCAGGAGCAATCCGGCGACCAGTCGCGCGAAGA
This sequence comes from Pseudoduganella sp., assembly GCA_036402315.1. Lineage (GTDB taxonomy): Bacteria > Pseudomonadota > Gammaproteobacteria > Burkholderiales > Burkholderiaceae_D > Rugamonas. Next base: position 1,011 of record DASWTB010000393.1, read on the forward strand.
GCCGCCGCCGCCGCCATCGCGGCGCTGAGGCTGACGGCTCTTACTTGGCGCGGCGCTTGAAGTCGCGCACCCGGAAGCCGAGTGCGAACAAGGTGCCGAAGTACACCACCACACAGCCGCCGATCACCAGGAACAGGGCACCGGCGCGCAGGAGCGCGTGATGGCGCATGCCCAGCCAGTCGAATTGCTGCGCGCCGAACCAGCCGGCCAAGCCCATCAGGACGACTGCAATGAGTAGCCGTACGAAAAATTTCGACCATCCAGGCTGCGGTGCGTAGATTTCCTTCTGGCGCAAGCCACGATAGAGCAGGGCAGCGTTCAGCAGCGCCGCCACGCTGATCGACAGCGCCAGGCCCGCCACTTTGAACTGCCAGACAAAGGCAAGATTCATCACCTGTGTCGCCACCAGGGTGATGATGCCGATGCGCACTGGCGTGCGCACGTCCTGCCGCGCGTAGAAGGCAGGTGTCAGCGACTTCACCAGGATGATGCCGACCAGGCCAACGGCGTAGGCCAGCAGGGGCTGCGCCGACATCACTGCCGCGAAGTCGGTGAATTTACCGTTATGGAACAGCGTAGCCATCAGCGGCAGCGCCAGTACCGCAATGCCGACTGCCGCGGGCATGGCGAGCAGGAAGGTCAAACGCAGGCCCCAGTCCAGCAGGGCGGAATATTCGGCGTGGTCCTGTTCCTGGCTGGCCTTTGACAGGCTAGGCAGCAAGATGGTGCCCAGCGCCACGCCAAGCAGGGCGTTGGGGAACTCCATCAGGCGGTCGGCCGCGGTCAGCCAGGACACGCTGCCTTCCTGCATCCAGGAGGCATAAGTGGTGTTGATCATCAGGCTGATTTGCGCGACCGAGACCGCGAACAAGGCAGGCACCATGTTTTTCAGCATGCGGCGCACGCCCGGATCGGCCAGGCCATGGCGCGGATTCCAGGACAGGCGCGGCAGCATGCCGATCTTCACCAGCGAAGGCACCTGGATCGCCACCTGCAGGACGCCGCCGACCATGACGGCGATTGCCATGGCGTACACCGGCTGCTCCAGGTGCGGCGCCAGGAACAGCGCGGCGGCGATGAAGGAAATATTCAGCAGCACCGGCGTGAAGGCCGGGATCTTGAACTGGCGCCAGGTGTTCAGTACCCCGCTCGACAGCGCGACGAAGGACATGCAGGCAATGTAGGGGAACATCAGGCGCGTCATCCAGACGGCGGCGTCAAACGATTGCGGATCCTTGCTCAGGCCCGATCCAATCAGGTAGATGAAGAGCGGGGCGCCTATAATACCGACTGCACTGGTCAGCAGGGTAGCCCAAACCAGCACCGTCGCAACGTGGTCGACCAGGGTGCGGGTAGCTTCCTCACCCTGCTTGTTTTTGTATTCTGCCAACATTGGCACAAAGGCCTGCGAAAACGCGCCTTCGGCAAACAGGCGGCGCAGCAGGTTGGGAATGCGGAAGGCAATGTAGAACGCGTCGGTCAGGCCGCCCGCGCCAAAGGCACGGAAGAACAGGATTTCGCGGAGCAGCCCCGTAATACGGGACAACATTGTCATGCTTGAAATAGCGGCGAGGGTCTTGAGCAAGTTCATGGGCGCTGATTATAGCGAAAGCGGCAACGCGCCGACATTTTGAATTGCCCTGGCAGCAAAACCCCGTTATAATTTAAGGCTGTACAGAATTCAGTAAGGCAGGCAGCGACGTTCAGCCGGCTCTGAAAACACCGCACCGGTTTGGCAAACGCTATTGTTTGCAAACGAACTTTGACAACGAATTAGGATTCTCAAATGGCAAATACCGCACAAGCGCGCAAACGCGCTCGTCAAGCAGTCAAGCAAAACGCTCACAACTCGGCTCAGCGTTCGACCCTGCGTACCGCTATCAAAGCTGTTCGCAAGGCCATCCAGGCTGGCGACAAAGCTGCTGCTACCACCATCTTCCAGGCTTCCGTGTCGACCATCGACTCGATCGCTGACAAGAAAATCATCCACAAGAACAAGGCTGCTCGTCACAAGAGCCGTCTGGCAGCTGCCCTGAAGGCACTGTCCGCCTAAGTTCGTGTGCTGGCGGCACTAGCCGCCAAACAGGTGTACCGGAATAACCCGCATGGCATTGCGCCATAGCGGGTTTTTCGCTTTGTGCTTACTTCATCGAAGCAGCCATGGAAGCAGCCATCGAGGCGGAGGAAGCTGCCGAAGCAGCAGCGGGAGCGGCGGCGGAGGCGGCTTTCTTGGCTTTCTTGGCCGATTTCTTGGCGGCGGCTGCGTCCGAAGCAGCGGCGGAAGCTGCCGAGGCGGCGGAAGCGGCAGGGGCGGAAGCCATCGAAGCCGCCGACGCCGCGGCCGAAGCCGAGGCCGAACCTTTCATGTGATGGTCGGCAGCATAAGCGGAGAAGGAAAGCAGGGAGGCAAGCAGCACGACAGTAGTCTTAGACATGACGAACTCCTTTTATAGTGGATGCAGGTTCAGGTGAACCTGATTCATCAACGCTGCCGCAACTTTCCTGGTTGACTTATTTAGCGTGTGCTCAGGTCGTCCGGCGAGACTTCCATCCACTCGCCCGGCATCAGCGGATGGCTGGCCAGGGAAATACCGCCGATGGCCGAGCGCACCAGGCGCAGGGTGGGGTGGCCGACGGCTGCGGTCATGCGGCGCACCTGGCGGTTCTTCCCCTCTTGCAGGGTGATCGCCAGCCATGAGGTGGGCTGGTCGGCGCGCTGGCGGATCGGCGGGTTACGCGGCCATAGCCAGGCCGGTTCGGCGATGCGGATTGCCTTGCAGGGCAGGGTGGTGAAGTCGCCCAGGTCCAGCGGCGCCTGCAGTCGCGCCATGGTTGCGGCATCCGGAACGCCTTCCACCTGCACCAGGTAGGTTTTGGCTTCCTTGCGGTCGGGGTGGGCGATCCTGTGCTGCAGCTTGCCGTCGTCGGTCATCAGCATCAAGCCCTCGCTGTCGTAGTCGAGGCGGCCGGCGGGGTAGACGTTCGGGATCTTGATGTAGTCGGCCAGCGTTTCCTTATCTCCGGAAGGGGAAAACTGGCACAATACCTGAAAAGGTTTATTAAAAAGTATCAGAGGCATAGGTGGCTAGTATAGCGCCCAGTAAAATACTGGTGCATAATGTGGAACGCCTGTGTCTTATGTCTTATAGAAGACTGCGAAAAAACCCTTCTTCGGAGAACACGATGTACCAACATATCAAAGTACCTGCCGACGGCCAGAAGATCACCGTTAATGCCGATTTTTCCCTGAACGTGCCTGACAATCCGATCATTCCATACCTGGAAGGCGACGGCACCGGCGTGGACATCACCCCGGTGATGATCAAGGTGGTGGATGCGGCAGTTGCCAAATCCTACGGCGGCAAGCGCAAGATCAGCTGGATGGAAATTTTCGCCGGCGAGAAGTCGACCAAGGTCTATGGCCCGGACGTGTGGCTGCCGGAAGAGACCCTGAAGGTGCTGAAGGATTATGTTGTGTCGATCAAAGGCCCGCTGACCACTCCGGTTGGCGGCGGCATCCGTTCCCTGAACGTGGCGCTGCGCCAGGAACTCGACCTGTACGTCTGCCTGCGCCCGGTGCGCTACTTCAAGGGCGTGCCTTCGCCAGTGCGCGAGCCTGAGAAGACCGATATGGTGATCTTCCGCGAAAACTCGGAAGACATCTACGCCGGCATCGAGTGGCAGGAAGGCTCCGAAGGCGCCAAGAAGCTGATCGAATTCCTGACCAAGGAAATGGGCGTGAAGAAGATCCGCTTCCCTGGCACTTCCGGCATCGGCGTCAAGCCGGTTTCGCGCGAAGGCACCGAGCGCCTGGTGCGCAAGGCGATTCAGTACGCGATCGACAACGACAAGCCATCCGTGACCATCGTCCACAAGGGCAACATCATGAAGTACACCGAGGGTGGCTTCCGTGACTGGGCCTACGAACTGGCGCAAAAAGAATTCGGCGCTGAGCTGATCGACGGCGGCCCATGGTGCAAGTTCAAGAATCCTAAAACCGGCCGCGAGATCACTGTCAAGGATTCGATCGCTGACGCGTTCCTGCAGCAGATCCTGCTGCGTCCAGCGGAGTACTCCGTGATCGCCACCCTGAACCTGAACGGCGACTACATCTCCGACGCGCTGGCGGCACAAGTGGGCGGTATCGGTATTGCGCCGGGCGCCAACCTGTCCGACTCCGTGGCCATGTTCGAAGCGACCCACGGCACCGCGCCTAAGTACGCGGGCAAGGACTACGTGAACCCGGGTTCGCTGATCCTGTCGGCTGAAATGATGCTGCGCCACATGGGCTGGACCGAAGCGGCTGACCTGATCATCTCCTCGATGGAGAAGGCGATCACTTCCAAGAAAGTCACCTACGACTTCGCCCGCCTGATGGAAGGTGCGACCCAGGTGTCGTGCTCTGGCTTCGGTGAAGTCATGATCGAGCAGATGTAAGCCGAGCTCGCTTCCACTTAAACCCCGCCATCCGCAAGGAGGCGGGGTTTTTCATGTCAGCCTTTGGAGCACAAAGCTACGGGTTATTCCTCGTCTGAGGTAGCGCAAAATGAGCTGGCGACGATGAGCGGACAATAAGGCGTTTAAGTCCACGCAAGGAGACGATCATGTCGCAGAGCTTGCTTGACGATCAACCGGGCGCGCCTGAAGATGACAATGCAGCGCGATTTCACCATTTGGAGAGCACGGTGGATACCCTGAATTGCGAATTGGCCTTGTTACGTCAACACATGGATAGCGGCTTTGCCCTGGTGCGCTCCGACATCGCCGCCCGTTTTGCTGAGGCCGACCTAAGGACTGCGGAACGGTTTGCCGAATCCGAGCGAAGGACTGCCGAATGCCTTGCTGAATCTGACCGAAGGACTGCCGAGCGCTTTGCTGAATCCGACCGAAGGACTGCCGAGCGCTTTGCTGAATCCGAGCGCAGGACTGCCGAGCGCTTTGCTGAATCCGAGAGCAGGACTGCCGAGTGCTTCGCTGAATCCGAGCGAAGGACTGCCGAGTGCTTTGCTGAATCCGAAAGAAGGACCGCTGAACGGTTCGCTGCGGCCGCGCAGCGACAGGATGACAATATGAAGGCGTTGACATGCCAGATGCAAGCGCAGATCGTCGAATCGGAGAGACGGCAGGAGCTGCGCTTGATCGAGTTGTCGCGGCGTCAGGATGCTTTCAGTCGTTGGATGGTTGGCACGACGGTCGGCATCGTGATACTGATTGCCAATATGGCGAGCCGGTACTTCTAGTTGTGACGGTAATGCAGGCAGGCTAGCTGCCGTTCCGCAACCATGGCGACGATAGGCGAGGGGCCGGCCAGGGTGAAACCGGCACGCTCCAGTACCCGGGCGGAGGCGGCGTTGGCAATAGTGACGTGAGCGTCGAGGCCGCTAAGTTCCCAGCGTCCATAGGCCAGCTCCATCAAGTGAGACAGCGCGGCGCCGGCCAGGCCGCGGCCAATGGCGGAGGCGGCAATGCGGTAGCCAACTTCTGCCCGGCCGCCGATGCGGTCGATATCTTTCAGGTTGCAACGGCCAATAATGTCCCCATCTTCGACCAGCAGGCAGGGATGCAAGCTGCCGGAGGAATAGCGCACCAGGTAGTCCTCTATATGTGCTGCCACGCCGGCCAGATTGTAAAAGTCGGGCGCTCTTGCATCGACCTGTGATTCGAACCAGTCGCGGTTGGCGAGTTCGAATTCGAGCAGGGCGGGGGCATCGGCTAGGCGGAGAGTGCGAATTTGCATGACGAAATCAGCATAGTGCGCGGCGCGGTGGAGGCGAAAAAAAACCCCGCGGGGCGGGGCTTTTCGTTGTCCGAGGCCAGGGATTAGTTGGTCTGGATGTTGGA
>DASWTB010000394.1:0-3253 GCA_036402315.1 Pseudoduganella sp.
CCTGGGTACGGCCGCTTTGCTTGCCCTTGGCCGCCTCGCGGTCCATGCGCGAATGGGTGGATCGCGGCAGCATGCCGTATTCCGCCGTCATCCAGCCCTGGCCTTTGCCCTTCAGGAAGCCGGGCACCTTCTCTTCAATACTGGCGGTGCAAATCACCTTGGTATCGCCGCACTCGATCAGCACCGAACCTTCGGCGTGCTTGGTGTAGTCGCGGGTGATGCGGATATTGCGCAGCGCATCGACGGCGCGGCCGCTCGGGCGGGTCACATTGCTCATGTATTTCCTATTTCAGTAACTGGGTAGATTTCTCGATGGCGCCGCGGATTTCCGCGATCGCCTTTTCAATTTCGTCATCGTCGAACACGTCGACTTCGGTCTTGGCGCCGTGGATGGTCGTGCTGACCACATCTTCCGGCAACTGCTCGGTCGAGATCACGGTCGAACCGGCGTGCGTGGTCGGCGTGCCATCGGCCACCAGCGCACCCTGCCACATGATGGCCAAGGCCGTGACGTTGTCGCTGGTGTCGCCGGCGCGGCGCAGCGCGGTCGCCAGCATGTCCGGCACTGCCCGCACCACGGTCTGGGTGGTCAGCATCTGCACCAGTTCCTCGTCGCTGACCACCGACCACAGGCCGTCGGAGCACAGCAGCAGCGTATCGCCCGGCAGCAGGTTGGCGCGGCCGGATACTTCGATGCGCGGCGCGCTGCCTGCGCCAAGGCAGGCGTACAGCTTGTTGCGGTCGGGATGGGTATTGCGCGCCGAGGCCGGGATCAAGCCCTTCTCGATCATGTTCTCCACGTGCGAATGGTCGCGCGTGCGGCCGTGCACCTGGCCATTGCGCACCCAGTACAGGCGCGAATCGCCGCAATGCGCCCACACGGCGGTATTGTGCTGCACCAGGCAGGCCACGATGGTCGTACGCGGCGACTCCGGCATATTGTGAGTCATCGTGTACGTATGGATGTCATTGTGCGCGGCAGCCAGCGCCTCTTCCAGGAAGCGCTCCGCCCCCTTCACGTAAGGCGTGGCCTGCTGCTGGAACATCTGCGAGATGGTGCGGGTAGCGATCGAGGCGGCGATTTCGCCGCGTGCGTGGCCGCCCATCCCGTCGGCCAGCACCAGCAGCAGCGCGTCGCGCGTGAAGCTGTAGCCCATCCGGTCCTGGTTAACCTTGCGGCCCCCGATATGCGTTTCCTGGTAAACGGCGAATTGCATGGCATGGGCTCCTTATTGTTGGCGCGGCGCCGCATCCTTTTTGCGGCCAAATCCGAGCTTGCCTGTCAGCTTGCCCAGCTTTTCTAATGCCCCCGGCGGAGGTGGGGGTTCCTTCGGCGCAGGGGCCTGCGCCAGCAGCTTTTGCAGCTCGAACAAGCTTTGCGGACGGGCCAGCGGATCGATCTGCAAAGTCCATCGTACCAGCTTCACCAGCTCCGGCGAATAGAGGATTTCCAGCTTCTGGAAGTGCGGCTCCATCTTGTCTTCCTTGCGGCGCTGGTCGGCCGGCTGCGGCGGCTGGCCCAGCATGCAGGCGAACATCGATGCGCCGATCGAATAGACGTCGGTCCACGGACCCAAGGCCTCGGTCTTCGAATACAGCTCGGGCGGCGCAAAGCCGGGGGTGTACATCGGCATCAGCTTCGGGCTGTCGGTATTGACGGTCTGGCGCGCGGCGCCAAAGTCCAGCAGCATCGGCGTGCCGTCCGTGCGCAGGTAGATATTGGCCGGCTTCAGGTCCAGATGCAGCAGCTTGTTGGTGTGCACCTCGCGCAAGCCTTTCAGCACTTGGGTGAAAATCTGGCGCACGAAGGCCTCGCTGCAATTGCGGCCCTTGCTGCGTTGGCGCTGGATGTGGTCCTGCAGCGAATGGCCCGACTCGTAGGCCATTACCATATAGACAGTTTCGTTGGCACGGAAGAAATTCAACACCCTTACAACATTCGGGTGGGAAATCTTTGCCAGCGCACGGCCTTCTTCGAAAAAGCACTTCAGCCCGATCCGGAAGACCGGCAGGTTCGCTTTCGTCACCACGGGCACCATCTCGCCCTCTTGACGCAATGCAAGACTGCTTGGTAAATATTCTTTTATTGCTACCGCATTACCTTCGGCGTCGTAGGCCAGGTACACAATACTGAACCCGCCTGACGCAATTTTCTTTACAATGCGGTATCCAGCAATTTCCAGACCATCCGGTAATGGAGCGTTGTTCTGAGCTGCCATAAGTTTCCTCGCTTCAACTAAACCGGATTGTGTGGGACAAAGCAATATATTGTAAAGACAAAGACAAAATCGGGGATATCCTTTGAGCATTTCCAGCATGACTGGCTACGCAGTGGCCACCAGCGAAAGCGCGGCGGGCACGCTGACAATTGAGATCAAAAGCGTCAATTCACGCTTCCTTGACCTACAATTCCGCATCAACGACGATCTGCGCGCGCTCGAACCCGATTTGCGATCCGCCATCATGGGCGCCATTACCCGCGGCAAAGTGGAGTTGCGGCTGAGCTTCGGCCGCAAGGCTGCAGCCGCCGGCACCCAGGCCCTGAATGTAACCCTGCTCAACGAACTGGCGCGCCTGCAAGGCGAAGTCAGCCAGCATTTCAGCGGTGCCACGCAGATGAGTGTTGCTGAACTACTGCGTTGGCCTGGTGTTGTCGAAGAAGCACAAATCGGCCAGGAATCGCTGCAGGCCGACGTTTCCGCCCTGATGAGCAGGACCCTGGAAGCCTTCGTCCAGAGCCGCCAGCGCGAAGGCGCGGCGCTGGAAGCGATGCTGGTTTCGCGCATCGATGCGATGGATGCCATCGTGAAACGAATTACCCCACTTATTCCTCAGGTAGTTGCACAATTCCAACAAAAAGCCGTCGAGCGCATGCAGGAAGCGCTCGGTTTGGCCTGCCAGGGATCGAATACCGCGATGTCGCGCCAGGACGCGATGGAGCGCATCCGCCAGGAAGTGATCCTGTACGGCATCCGCATCGACGTGGCCGAAGAACTGGGCCGCCTGTCGGCCCACCTGGGCGAAACCCGCCACATCCTGAAAAAAGGCGGCCAGGTCGGCAAGCGCCTGGACTTCATGATGCAAGAGCTCAACCGCGAAGCCAACACCCTCGGCGCCAAAGCCTCGGTCAAAGAGCTGGCCGACGCCTCGATGGAGCTCAAGCTGCTGATCGAGCAGATGCGCGAACAAGTCCAGAACCTAGAATAAAGAAAGTCGGGGTCAGCTCCGGCAATCAGCCATTTGTTTCGCGGCG
>DASWTB010000395.1:0-9237 GCA_036402315.1 Pseudoduganella sp.
AGACACCGGTTTACCGGTTTAGGTGTGCGGCTTGACATCATCCTTCAACGCATTCAATGCCATTTTCTCGATCAGCCCCGGCGCCAGCAGCTTGAGCCAGCGCCCCAGCTTGCCCTTGGCCGTCATTACCACCTCGCGCCGGCGCCCCGCCATGCCGTCGATGATCAGCTTCGCGCATTCGGCCACCGGCATCGCCGCATCCTCGCGCAGGCTGCTGCTGCCCAGCTCCCCGCCGGCCGCGTTGTAACCCCGATAACGGATCTGGGTATCCACCACGCCCGGATAGGCGGTGGTGACACTGACCCCATACGGCTTCATCTCCGCCCGCAACGCCTCGAAGAACCCCGCCATGGCAAACTTGGTAGCCCCGTAGGCAGTGCGCCCCGGCACCCCAACCAGCCCGGCCAGCGAGGACACGGCGACGATCCGCCCCTGCGATGCCTTCAGGTAAGGCAGTGCAGCATGGGTGCACCAGATCGCGCCCCACAGGTTCACTTTCATCAGTTCTTCGTACCAGCCAAGGTCCGTGACTTCCTCGAACAGCGCATGGGCCGAGCGGCCGGCGTTGTTGACCAGGGCGTCGATACGGCCGAAGCGTTCCACCGCCGCCGCAACCAGGTGCCGGCATTGCTCCTGCTGCGCGACGTCGGTGGCCACCACCAGGGTGCCGGCACCGGCCGTGCTGCAGTCGGCCGCCACTGCCTGCAAGGCCGTTTCATTGCGTGCCGCCAGCACCAGCGCCACGTCCTTGCCGCGTGCCCGCGCCAGCTGGCGCGCCATTTCCGCCCCGATGCCGTCGGATGCGCCGGTGATGATGATGACTTCCATGTATCTCCTTTGTTTCGCCGCCGGGAATACGTTCCATTATGGAGTAATATCCCCGCCATGAATACCAAGTACTTTATCCCTGCCGGCTTGCTGCTGGCCGCCGCTTCTGCCGCCGCGCAGCAAGCGCCTACCGTCAAGGAAGCGCCGCTGCGCGCCCACCTTTCCTTCCTGGCCGACGACCTGCTCGAAGGGCGCGGCACCGGCCAGCGCGGCGGCGACCTTGCCGTGCGCTACCTGGAGACCCAGGCCGCCGCCATCGGCCTGAAGCCGCTGCCGGATGGCTCCTATCGCCAGCCGGTGCGCTTCCAGGGCAGCCGCCTGCAGCCGGGCAGTTCGATCAAGTTCGCCGCCGGCGCCAGCACCCTGCTGCCGCGCCTGGGCGAGGATGTCCTGATCGGCACCGGCAGCGGCCGCGCCGAAGTGTTGTTCGATGCGCCGCTGGTGTTCGTCGGCTATGGCGCCATCGCACCGGAAGCAAACTGGAACGATTACAAGGACGTCGCCGTCAAGGGCAAGATCCTGGTCATGATGGTCAACGACCCGGAGCCCACTGCCGAAGAACCGAACCGCTTTGCCGGCAAGGGCTACACCTATTACGGCCGCTGGATGTACAAGTACGAGGAAGCGGTGCGCCGCGGCGCCGCCGGCGCCCTGCTGATCCACACCACGCCCTCGGCCGCCTATGGCTGGAACGTGCCTGCCACCAGCTTCTCGCTGGAGCGCTTCCACGCGCCCGGCGGCGGCAACCTGATCGAAGGCTGGCTGTCCGAAGATTACACGCGCACGCTGTTCAAGGCCGCCGGCTTCGATCTCGACACCCTGCGCGCGGCCGCCGAACGGCGCGACTTCCGCCCGGTCGCCCTGAACATCAGCGCCCACAGCGAAATCCGCTCCAGCGTGCGCCAGGTCGAGCAGTTCAACGTGGTCGGCATCGTGCCGGGCAGCGATCCCAAGCTGAAGGACGAAGCCGTGGTCTACTCCGCGCACTGGGACCACCTGGGCAAGGCCGACGGCCCGGCCGACGGCACCGACCGCATTTACAACGGCGCCATCGACAACGGCTCCGGCGCCGCCGCCCTGCTGGCGATGGCCGCCGCCGCCGTGCAAAAGCCGGCCAGGCGCTCGCAGGTCTTCCTGTGGCCGGCCGCCGAGGAAGTCGGCATGCATGGCGCCGCCGCCTATGTCGCCAAGCCGGCCTTCCCGCTCAATCGCACGCTGGCCGACCTGAACCTGGACTCCATGAACTTCGCCGGCCGCACGCGCGACATCGGCGTGGCCGGCGCCGAGCGCAGCTCGCTGGTTGACAGCGCGGCCAAGGTGGCGAAACAAATGGGCCTGAAACTGGCGCCGCCGATTCCCGACCTGTCGGGCGCCTATTTCCGCGCCGACCACTTCCAGTTTGCCAGGGCTGGCGTGCCGGCGTTTAACGTCGGCTCCGCCGTGTTCTCCGGCGACGGCCATTTCGAGTTCGAGCACGCGCACGATGCCTCGGCCGCCAGGATCGTCGCCTTCAAGGGCGACTACCACAGCGTCAAGGACGAATACCACGCCAGCTGGGATTTGTCGGGCATGGTGCAGCAAGCCCAGTTCACCCTCAACCTGGGCTACGAAGTGGCCAACGGCAAGGCCATGCCGACCTGGAAAAAAGGCGATCCGTTCAGCTTTGTGAAGCGCTAGCCGCCGCTTCGTCCTGCTCCAGCAGGGCCAGGAAGCCTTCGGCCGGCAGCGGCCGGCCGAAGAAATAGCCCTGCATGTGGCGGCAGCCATGGCGGCGCAGGAAGTCCAGCTGTTCCTGCGTCTCCACCCCTTCCGAAATCACTTCCAGCCCCAGGTTGCCGGCCAGCGCGATGATGGTGGTGACGATGGCCGCATCGTCCGGGTCGACCGTCAGGTCGCGCACGAAAGTCTGGTCGATCTTCAGCACGTCGATCTCGAAACGCTTCAGGTGCGCCAGCGAGGAATAGCCGGTACCGAAATCGTCGATCGCCAGCTTGACGCCCAGCTTCTTCAACTGGTGCATGACGGCGGTGGCATGCGCCACGTCGTTCATCACCGCGCTTTCGGTCAGCTCCAGCTCCAGGCAGTGCGGCGCCAGGCCGGTATCGGCCAGCACGTCCGCCACGCCCTGCACGAAGTCCGGCTCGGCCAGCTGGCGCGCCGACACGTTGACCGCGATGCGCAGCTCCTTGCGCCCCGCGCGCTGCCAGTCGCGCAGCTGGCGGCAGGCGGTGCGCAGCACCCAGTGGCCGACTGCCAGGATCTGGCCCGTCTCTTCGGCCAGCGGGATGAAGCGGTTGGGCGCCACCATGCCCATCTCCGGATGGCGCCAGCGGATCAGCGCCTCCATGCCCATGATGCGCCCAGTGGTGCAATCGACCTGCGGCTGGTAATGCAGCTCGAACTCGCGCCGCTCCAGCGCCGTGCGCAGCGCGCTCTCGATGCGCAGCCGCTCGCCCAGGCGCTCGTTCAGCGCCGCCGTATAGAACTGGTACTGGTTGCCGCCCATTTCCTTGGCGCGGAACATGGCAATGTCGGCCCGTTCGGCCAGCACCCCCGGCTCCTTGCTGTCGGTCGGGAACACGGCGATGCCGGCGCTGGCGGTCAGGAACAGTTCCGTGCCGTCGAGCACCAGCGGCGCCGCCAGGCTGTCGAGCACGCGTTGCAGCTGTTCGGCGCGCGGCGCCATGCCGCCCCGCTCCGGCAACAGCAGCAGCGCGAATTCGTCGCCGCCCAGGCGCGCCACCGTGTCGACCGGCCGCACGGCTGCCTGCAGCCGCGCCGCCACGATCTGCAGCAGGCGGTCGCCGCCCTGGTGGCCCAGGCGGCTGTTGGTGAACTTGAAGCGATCGAGGTCGATCGACACCAGCCACAGCTCGTGTCCCTTGCGCGCGGAGTGCTGGATGGTCTGCGCCAGCCGGTCCTGCAGCAGTACGCGGTTGGGCAGGCCGGTCAGCGCGTCGTGGCTCGAGCGGTGCTCCAGTTCCGATTCGTAGGCCTTGATGGCCGTGATGTCGTGCTGGATCGAAATGAAGTTGACCACTGCGCCATGCTCGTCGCGCACCGGCGACAGCACCACATCGTTCCAGTACAGCGTGCCGTCCTTGCGGTAGCAGCGCAACACCGCGCGGCCGTCGCGCTGCTCGCGGATGGCCGCCCGCAGCTCGTCGATCCCAGGCTGGTCGAGATCGTCTCCAAACAGCACGCGCGGGCTGTTGCCCAGCGTTTCGGCGGCGCGGTAGCCGGTGATGCGCTCGTAGGCCGGGTTGACGTAGACGACCGGGTTGTGCGGTTCGGCCGCGGTAATCATCACCGCATTGGTGCTCGACTCGATGGCGCGCTGGCGCAGCAGCAAGGCCTGGTTGGCCGCCTTCAGTTCCGCCGTGCGGGTCGCCACGCGCTGCTGGATCAGCAGCTTGCGGCGCTTGAGCGAATCGATGAAGGCCGAGCCGATCAGCGTGGTCAGCACGCCCAGCACCAGCGTAAACAGCGAAGCGAGGTGCTCGCTGGCCAGGATGCGCGCGCTGGGCGTGGCCACCAGCAGCCAGCGCGCGCCTGCCACATCGATGGACTGCTGCAGCGGCGCCGTGCGCGCCGGGTACAGCCAGGCCGGCAAGGTCAGGCCGCCGCCGGCGCGCGGCGGCGGCGGCGCGTGGTACACCAGGGTGGCCGGCTCGGCGCCGGCACTGGCATACACCTGCAAGTCCAGCGCGCTGGCGTCCGGCCCGGCGCTGGCAAAAATCTTCTCGATCATTTCACCCGGCTGCAGGGTCAGCACCGTTTCGGCCACCACCTTGCCGCCTGGCGCGCCGCCGGCGTACAGCGGCATGGCCACCACCACGCCCTGCCGCGGGCGCCCGCCGGCGCGCTGCGCCAGTTGCACCAGCGGCCCGGCGGCCGGCTGGCCGCTGGCATAGGCGCGCTCGCGCGCGCCGGCATTGGGGCTGGAGAACAGGGTATCAAGGCCCAGCGCCGCCTCGTTGCCGGCCAGCGGCTCGATATAGTCGATGACCCGGTAGCGCGGCCGCACGGCGGCCGGCACGGTCGTCCCATCGCGCAGTTCGCGCACCATGGCGCCCGGCTGCACCGCCTGCAGCGCCGCCTCGAAGGCGGGCCGCTCAGCATGCTCGATGAAGCGCAGGTAGCTGGTGCCCAGCACATACGGGTGGCGCGCCAGCAGCGGCATGACGAAACGGCGGAATTCCTCGCGGCTGGCATCGGGGCGCGCCACGAACAGCTGGTTGACGGCATGCAGGCTGGCCAGGGCGCCGCCGATGCCTTCGCGCAGCACGAAGGCGCGCGCCTGCACGCGCTGCTCGAACGCCAGCTGGGCGCGCTGCGCCTCCAGCCGGCTGACGCCGGCAAACAGGACCCCGGTCAGGCCGAAGCCGCACAGCAGCGCCAGCACCGCGGTGCGGGTGCGGAACGGTTGCTGTGGTGCTGCGTTGATCGGATCGTCCATCGGGCCCCCTGCCGGTGCGAGCTTACCATTTTCGCACGGCCGGCCACTTAATGCCATAGGGCAACATATTGCGCCCGGCTCGCGCGCGCCGGGCGCCGCGCCAGCGGCCTATACTGGTTTGCCCACACCACGAGGAGGCGAGCATGGAGAACACCTGGATCGTCGTGGCTGACAGCAGCCACGCCCGCATCTTCCAATTGCGCGACGGCCAGCTGCCGGCCGAGGAAATTGAAGACCTGGCCAACCCGCTGGGGCGCGCCGACAACCGCCAGCTGGCCTCCGACGGCCATGGCCAGTACTTCGGCCCCGAGGGCCGCGGCCATACCGCGCCGCGGGTGGAAGAACCGGTGCAGCACGAGGTGCGCCAGTTCGCGCGCCAGCTCGGCCACCGGCTCGACACGGCGGCCGCGCAAAACCGCTTCCAGCACCTGGCCCTGGTGGCCGCGCCGCGCTTCCTGGGCCTGCTGCGCGACAGCCTGGACAAGCAGACCCGCAAGCTGGTCACGGCCGAAGTGGCCAAGAACGTGGCCGCCTTCGCGCGGCCAGACCTGGACGCCTGCCTGCAGGCACTGGCCCGGCCGCAGCAAGGCCGCTAACGGCCATGGACCTCAGCACGCAATGGACCACCGTCAGCGGTCCGGATGGCGCGTTCGACGCCTTCCTGGCCCTGCCGCGCAGCGGCCACGGCCCGGCCCTGCTCATGCTGCAGGAAATCTTCGGCGTCAACGCCCACATCCGCGCCGTGGCCGAGCAATATGCCGCCGACGGCTATGTGGTGCTGGCGCCCGACCTGTTCTGGCGCCAGGGCCGGCGCCTCGAGTTCGGCTATGACCAGGCAGACTGGGGCCGCGCCGCCCAGTGCATGGCGCGCGCCGACGTGGCGCAGGCCCAGGCCGATATCGGCGCCGCCGCCGCCGCCCTGCGCGCCACGCCCGGCGCCGAAGGCCGGCTGGCCGCGCTGGGCTATTGCTGGGGCGGCCGCATGGCTTACCTGGCGCTGGCCAACGGCCACGCCGAGCATGCGGTGGCCTATTACGGCGGCGGCATCCAGGATTGCCTGGACCGCGCCGATGATATCCGCGCCCCGCTGCTGCTGCATTTCGGCGGCCGCGACAGCCACATCCCGCAGGCCGCGGTGCGCACGATTGCCGAGCGATTCGACGCGCGCGAAGAAGTCGAAATCCACCTCTATCCAGACGCCGAGCACGGCTTCAACTGCAATCACCGCAGCAGCTATCACCAGCGCAGCGCGGCCGAGGCGCACGGCCACACCCTGCTGTTCCTGAGCGAAAACCAGTAAGTGCGTTCCCGCACAGAAGACCCGCTGGCGCAGTCCTACAGTTGGGTGCTAACCCAACCGGAGGAAATGATGGCTGATGACCTGAATTCCCGGCCCGCGACTGCGGTCCCCGCTTTGTCCCCGGCCAGCACGCTGGCTGCAACCCTGATGGCCGCCGTGCTGGCTGCATGCGGCGGTGGCGGTGGCGGCAGTGCCCCGCCCGTGACGCAACCGGACCCGCCGCCGCCGGAACCACCGAAGCCGGCCTTCGCGCTGGCCGTGAAGGAAGTGGCCACGGGCCTCAGCACGCCCTTGCTCTTGACCGCACCTACCGGCGATACGCGCCGCTTCATTGTCGAGCGCCCGGGCCGCATCCGCATCCTGGCCGGCGACGGCACGCTGCGCGCCACGCCCTTCCTCGACCTGACCGGCCTGCTCAGCACCGATGGCGAAGGCGGCCTGCTGTCGATGGCCTTCCATCCCGGCTATGCGCAGAATGGCCGCTTCTACATCTACTACACCGACAAGTTCAGCAATATCGCCATCGATGAAGCGAAGGTATCGGCCAACGCCGATGTGGCCGATCCCAACTCGCTGAAGCGCATCATCACCATCCCGCACCCGACCTACACCAACCATTACGGCGGCATGCTGGCCTTCGGTCCCGACGGCTACCTGTATGCCGGCACCGGCGACGGCGGCGGCGTTGGCGACCCCAACGGCAACGCGCAAAACCTCGACTCCCTGCTGGGCAAGCTGCTGCGCCTGAAAGTGGACGATGTGGTGGCGCCGCTGTACAACGTGCCGGCCGACAACCCCTTCGTCGGCCAACCCAACAAGCGCGGCGAGATCTGGGCCTACGGCTTGCGCAACCCGTGGCGCTTCGCCTTCGACAACAGCAGCTCCTCGCTGTATATTGCCGACGTGGGCCAGGCCCTGAAGGAAGAGGTCGACGTGGTGGCTGCCAGCCTGAAGCCGGCCAATTACGGCTGGAACACCATGGAAGGCACCAGCTGCTACAACGCGGCCAGCTGTTCGCAAACCGGCCTGACCCTGCCCGTGTTCGAATACGACCACGGCAGCAACAATGCCAACGGCTGCTCGATCACGGGCGGCTTCGTGTATCGCGGCACGGCCCTGCCGGAGCTGGCCGGGCGCTACCTGTATTCGGATTACTGCAAGGGCTTCCTGAAGAGCTTCCTGTACGCCAACGGCGCGGTCAGCGAAAGCAAGGACTGGGCGGTGGGCGATATCGGCCAGGTGCCGGGCTTCGGCCAGGATGCGGCAGGCGAACTCTACATGATGAGCGAGAACGGCAGGGTGTACCAGATCATCCGCAAGCCGTAGCGGCGCGATCCCGGTGGCGAAGGCGCGCTACAATGGGCGCTTTCCCACTTGTCCACGATGCACATGGCCCGACTGACGCTCGCGTTCCCGGAAGACCAGTTCTGCTTTTCGACCCAGCTGACGGTGCGCGTTACCGACATCAACGCCGCCAACCACCTCGGCAACGATTCGATGATTTCCATGATCTCGGAAGCGCGGGCGCGCTTCCTGTTCGAGTTTGGCGTACAGGAAACGGAGGCCGACGGCACCGGCATCATCGTTACCGACCTGGCCACCACCTACCGCGCCGAAGCACATGCGCGCGACCAGCTGCTGTTCGAAGTAGGCGTGATGGATTTCAACAAGTATGGCGGCGACGTGATCTTCCGCATCACCCGCCCGGCCGATGGCACGCTGGTGGCCATGGCCAAGCAAGGCTTCGTGTTCTACAACTACAGCCACAGCCAGGTGGTGCCGATGCCGGATGACTTCCGCGCCAAGTTCAGCCGCGTGAACTGGATCGACTGAGCGGCGCCTGACCTGCTGCTTATTTGCTGCTCAGCTGGGTCGGCGCGCCGAAGGTTTTCTTGAACCACTCGTCCAGCATTGGCTTTTCATAGCGCAGCGAATCGCCGCCCGCATAATGGTTCAGGCGGTCGAGGTACATCATATTGCTGAGCCGGTCGGTACCGCTGGCAATCACCTTGCCATCCTGTTGCAGGGAATATTGCAGTTCCATGGTTGGCCAGTCGGCGCCACCGCGCAAGATGCGGATATCGTGCATGGAGCGGCGGCGCGGCTCGACGCGGCCGGCCAGGTCGATATCGGTGACCGTAATCGTCAGTTGCTGGTTGGCCGGCAACTGTTTGCCTAGCTGGTCAAAGTGGGTGGTGAGCTCTTTCAGCACCTGGTCGCGGTCCGGCTCAAAGAATGGCACATCGGAGAACTTGTCCGGCTCCTGGTACTTGACCGTGACCCCGCCTGCCGAGGCGGCACCCGCGGCAGCCAGCAACAGTGCGGCGGCAATCCAAAAGCGAGTTTGACGTTTCATGATTGGTTTCCTTTCCTTGGTAACCTTCAATATACTCCTGCGCCGCCCCCTCGCTGCAACTGAAACAATTCCACACAAAAAAAACGGGCCCGATACGCAGGGCCCATTCTTTCCGACAACTGCTTACAATCAGTTGAAAAGTCGGGGTCAGCTCCTAATGCCGTTAAGTTAAGACAGATTGGTGTTGTAAACCTCCTGTGATGCTGTTAACCTTCGGGCACGATGCTGTCCGAAGTTCTTCCTCTCACCACCGCCGACCTGCCGGCGCCCGATTGGGCGCGTCTGGGCGAGCAT
>DASWTB010000396.1:0-2237 GCA_036402315.1 Pseudoduganella sp.
TCGGTTTTGCAGGAATCTTCGACGATGCCGCCCTCGGCGGTGAAGTTGACCACGGTACCATCGGGAACCTGGTTGCCAAAGTGGTCGCCCAGCAGCACTTCGACGAAGCTGCACAGGGCGTTGTAGCTCCATCCTTCGCAATTGCCGACGGTAAGGCCCATCGAGAAGTGGGATTGGTCAGGCACGCCGCTCGATACCACCAGCAAGCTCGAAATGGTGGTGATGACCGGCCGGTCGCCGCTGGTCGATGCCGTGACCCGAACGGACGTCGGGATGGTGCCGCCGGTAACCGTGGTGGCCACGGTACCGTCCGCGGCGGACGTAGCGGAAGCGGGATACAGGCTCAAGCCGCCGGTCGTGCTGGTGGTGCCGGTATCGCTGAAGGCGAAGGTCACCAGCTTGCCGACCACCGGGTTGCCGCTGCGGTCGACCACTTTGAAGCGGACGGTCGAGTATTCGGGCCGGCCGGGGCCACCGGTCCCGCGCAGGCCGATATTGGACGTGGTGACATCGAGGAAAGTCAGCGACCCCACGATATTCGGTTCGATCGTGATGCTGCCAGAGCGGGTCAGCGTCGCATTCGGCAGCACGGCGGTCGCCGTGATGGTGTCGCTGGTGCTGCACCCTTTGTCCGTATAGCTGGCGGTGGCTACCCCGTTCTGGGTGACGACCGGCGTGCCGATGGTCGCCTTGCCGGCAGCCACGCAGCCGGAAGTGAAGGCGATGCTGACCGGCTGGGTGTGCGGCACTGCGCCATTCATGAGGGTCACGGTCACGCTGGCATTGCCGCCGGCGGTCAGGGTGCTGGGCGCGATCTGCAGTGCGCTCATGGTCAGCACCGGGAAAGCGACCGTGTAGGTCTTGCTGGCCTTGACCGAGGCGGCGCCGACGACCGCTGTTGCGGTCACCGTGAAGGCGCCGGCCTGGCTGCCCGCTGCCAACTGGACACTCGCTGCGCCATCCTTGTCGGTCAGCGCGGTGCCGACCGACGGCGAGAATTTGCCCGTGTTGTCGGTAGTGGAGAACGCCACTACAGCATCGGGCACCGCAGTGCCATTGGCATTCTTCAGCACGACCTTCAACGTCGCCGGCTTGTCCGGCATTAGCGTGTTAAATGCTGCACCCGTGGCATCGACCATGCTCAAGGTGATCGGCGTAGCGCTGGAAGTACCGCTGCCAGGGCTGGTGGCAGAGCCGCCACCGCAACCCGGGAGCTGCGAGGATCGCGAGGGATCGATATTCAGGCATCCGTCATTGACACTGCCACCACCGCCACCACAGGCGGCCAGGACACCGGCCAGCAGGCAGGCGGCCAGGAAGTTCACCAGGTTTTTCAGCTTCATTTGCGTCAACATTTGCGACCCCTCTTGGAGTTTGAATTGGTACGGCGGGCTGCCTCAGTTCCGATCGTCGTCTTGCAATGCGACCAGCGACAAACCGGCGGCTTCGGTGGCAGCGCTCAGGCTAATCTGGGCGTCCTTGCCCAGCACCAGGCGCACCTCGCTCCTAGCAAGAATGCGGCCGGTCAGTTGCGCCTTGCCTTGCAGGGCTTTCTGTAAGCTGGCAGCCTGCTTTTCAAAGCCTGGGCTATACTGGATCGTGGTGACCACCTGTTTGTACGGTTTGTCGTTGCTCAGGCGGTCGACCGGAATCCCCATCTGGCCCAGCAAACTGCGGAAGCGGCGTGCCATGCCGTTGACGCCGTTGCCGTTCGCGATCTCAAGGCGGGCCATGCGCACCTTGTTCGCCTGTGGCATGGCCTGGGCCGCGCTCTTCGGCACAACGGCGGTGGCGGCCATTTGCGTAGCGGGCATTGCGGCTGGCGCCGGCTCGGGAGCTGCGCGCATCTTCAGTTCGTAGATATTGGCGGCGACCTTGATCAATTCCATATGGCTGCCGATTTCGCGCGCGGCGGCAGGCAGGACCGTCAACTGCGCCGGCTCGCTACGCGGCATTGCCGGTGCCGGCAAGTTGGCCGGAGCGACCGTCAGTGTCGGCATTGCTGCGGCCAGCGGCGCGGCGGTCAGCGGGCTGGCGGGAACACGCGGGGTGCCGGACGGCAGCTCCGGTCCGGCCGCCGCAACGGCAGTTGCCGGGGATGGCTCGGCAGGCGTTGCCGCAGGCGCCAGCTGGCCCGCCGCGCTGGCCGCGGCGGCGAGCTGTGCTTCGTCGGCGCCTGGCTTGGCGCTCATTGCCGCCTCTGCCAATTGCAGGTTCTGGAAAGCCTTCGGGCCGGC
>DASWTB010000397.1:0-13251 GCA_036402315.1 Pseudoduganella sp.
AAAACCGAGGACGAGTTGCTGGTCTCGAGCGCCATCCGCGATATCAGCGGCCGGCGCCAGATCGAGCGCAAACTGC
This sequence comes from Pseudoduganella sp., assembly GCA_036402315.1. Taxonomy (GTDB): domain Bacteria; phylum Pseudomonadota; class Gammaproteobacteria; order Burkholderiales; family Burkholderiaceae_D; genus Rugamonas. Next base: position 77 of record DASWTB010000397.1, read on the forward strand.
TGGAGCAAAAGCTCGAGCTGGAGCAGGCCAGCAAGGCCAAGGACCGCTTCCTGGCCAGCATGTCGCATGAATTGCGCACGCCCTTGAATGCCATCCTCGGCTTTGGCCAGCTGCTGCATAACGAAAAGTTGCCGCTATCCGAGCAGCAGCGTTATGCCTTCGCCGGCAACATCGTGCAAGCAGGGCAGCATCTCTTGCACCTGATTAATGAAACCCTGGACCTGGCCAAGATCGAGGTCGGCGCCGTCACACTCTCGCTGGAGCCGGTGGCGCTGGACGACTTGCTGCACGAAGCCAGCAAGATGATCGAGGCCATGGCCGATGCGCGGCAGGTGACGGTCTACCTTTCCGAGCCACATGGCTTGTTCGTCAAGGCTGACCGCATCCGGTTGCGGCAGATCGTGCTGAATTTGCTGACCAATGCGGTCAAGTACAACAGCAAAGGAGGCCACGTCTGGATCGCCTGTGGCGCGGGCGATCCTGGACGTGCCTGGCTGGCAGTGCGCGATGACGGTCCGGGGCTTAGCGGAGAACAGATGGCAGGCCTGTTCCAGCCTTTCAACCGGCTGGGCCAGGAGGGCGGCTCGGAAGAAGGCAGCGGAATCGGCTTGGTACTCAGCAAGCGCCTGGCCGAGTTGATGAACGCGACCATCGGCGTGACCAGTTCGGTCGGGCAGGGCAGCACTTTCACGGTCGAACTGGAGGCCACGGAACCCCAACGGTTGCCACGCGAAGATGAGCAGGGGAATGCAGCGCCCCCAACGGCGGCCCGGGCGCAACATGGCAAACCCATGCTGCTGTACGTGGAGGACAACCCTGCAAACCTGAGGCTGGTGCAGGAGATCGTCAAGCTGCACCTCGACGTAGACTTGCTGTCGGCGACCGACGGCAATTCAGGCGTGGCCATGGCGCGCGAATACTTGCCAGATGTCATCTTGATGGACATGAATCTGCCCGGCATCAGTGGCCGGGAAGCCCAGCGGCAACTGCGCAAGGACGCTGCGACACGCGAAATTCCCATCATTGCATTGTCTGCCAATGCCATGCCGATGGACGTGGAAGCCGCGCTGGAGGCCGGGTTCTTCCGCTATCTGACCAAACCCTTGAACATCAGCGACTTCCTGGAAGTGGTGGGCGAGGCGCTGGAACAGTCGCCATAGAAGTGGTTTCACGTGTAACGAGGTCTGGAGTGAAAATCAATATTGCAGCCTTGTTAGCAGCCGGCGCGCTGTCAGGGGAACCGAAAATGCTGGAAGTCAAATTTACCGTCAAGGAGGCCGGCGGCCATCCGGTATTGCACATCGCGCTGGCCAACCGTTCGAGCCAGCCAGTGAAGGTGTTGCACGCGCTGGCGACTGAGGAAGAAATGTTCGGCAAGCTGTTCGAAGTGCGCGATGCGGCCACTGGCCAGCTGCTTGAATACCAGGGCATCATGGTCAAGCGCGGCCCGCTGACCGAGGAGGATTACCTGGCGCTGAAACCGGGAGCACAGCGCAGCAATGCCATCGACCTGGCCCCAGCCTATGGCTTCAAGCAAGGACGCCATGCGTATACCATCAGCTACGCCGGGCACTATCTGATGGATGGAAAAGAAATGCCGCTCACCGTTGGACCGGTACGCTTCGAGCATACCGGCAAGTGAGCGGCTGGGCTCGCCTTATTGCAGGGCTGGAGTGTTCTCGCCGAAATATTCGTGCGAGTCGGCGTTGTCGATAGCCTTGCTCGGGTCGCTGATCGCCAGGCTGGCCGCGCCGGACTGGCCATAGACCCAGTCATCGGTCCCGGCCACCACATTGAAGTGGCTCATTTCGTGCACCAGGGTGCCGCCCTTGGAGTCGGTGCCCGACATTGGTGCGCTCCAGAACGCCTTGCAGACGTAGATCTTGTAAGGCTGGGTTGGGTACACATAGGCGTAGTAGGTTTTCTTGCAACCGCAATCGACGGTGATCGGCTTGGTGGCAAAGGCATCCTTGATTGCCACGAAGTGCGATTTTACGGTGGAGTAGCGGCCGGCATCATAGCTGCCAAACCACTTGGTGTAGCGGGCGCCGGTCTTGTTGGCCGACAGGTAGGCGTCGCTGTCGTTCGCCATGCCTTGCGCGGTCGACACGGCAGTGGTGATGTCTGCCTGCTGCGAGGTCGTGCACTTGCTGAAGGACAGGCCGGCAGCTGTCGGCAGTGGCTGTTCCGGCGCCTTGGCGATGGCGCCGCGCGGCAGGGCGCCTTCGATCGACACGCTCAGTGCCGACGACTGCAGGGTGTCTGCCTGCTTCTTGTCGACTGCCTTGCCGGCCGGGTCGACGTTGCTGAACAGCTTAGGCGACTTGGTGCTGTAGCGGATGGTGTAGTCGCCGGAGATGCTCATGTTATACATCTGCGACAGTTCCACCGCCACCTTGTGCGATTTGCCCGGCTGGATCACATAGTAATCGGCAGCAGTTGGCGCCTGGCGCTTGACGTGCATGCCTTCGTACGGCACCTTGGCGCCGTCTCGGGTCACGTCAAACAGGGATTCTTCAATTTCGCCGAACGGAGTATGCCACTTCAGCACGTATTGCGGCACCGATGAAGTATTGGTGAAGGTGACGTTCACCACCACGTCATCGCGCGGGCCCAGTGCGCGCTTGTCCATGCTGATGCTGGCAGTGAGGCCATCGGCTGCATAGGCGCCCAGGCTGAAGGAAGCTGCAAGTGCGAAAGCGCCAAGCTGTTTCAAGTTCATTCGACTCTCCGTCCGGTTGTGGTTGAGGTGCCCCAATCTTGACGGGGAGGCCGTGGCAATTCAACCTAAATCGCAAGCGTGTCGCCATTTCAACAACGGTTCCGTTAAGCCCTGGACAGGAGCCCGGTGCTTTGTCTGAATTGGGACAGTTGTAACAGCCGTCAGGCCTGGCTTTGGCGGCGAATCGCCATCAGGATGCCGCATCCGATGCCGAGCGTTACCAGGGCGGTGCCGCCATAGCTGAAAAAGGGCAGGGGCACGCCAACCACTGGTACCACGCCGCTTACCATGCCGATATTGATAAAGGCATAGGTGAACAGGATCATGGTGATGGCGCCGCCAAGCAGGCGCGAAAACGGTGTCACTGCGGCGGCGGAAATCTGCAGGCCACGCCAGACCAGCAGGGTGTACATCGCCAGCAGCGCGATCCCGCCGAACAGGCCAAATTCTTCGGCGAACACGGAGAAGATGAAATCCGTGGAGCGTTCCGGGATGAACCCGAGGTGGCCCTGCGTGCCGTCCATCCATCCGCGGCCGGCCATGCCGCCGGACCCGATTGCGATCTTGGCCTGGGTAATCTGGAAGCCTTTGCCGGCGGGATCTGCGTCAGGATTGAGGAAGGTCAGCACCCGCTGGCGCTGGAAGTCGTGCAGCAGTTGCCACACCACAGGAACGGCAGCGGCGCCGGCGACGGCCAGCGCCGCCAGCGCCTTCCAGGACAGGCCCGCCAGCACGATCACATAAAAGCCCGCTGCCAGCACCAGCATTGCGGTGCCGAAGTCGGGCTGCTTGGCAATCAGGCCGACCGGCACAGCCAGCAGTATTGCCGCAGCGACGAACGCCTGCCATCCCTTGGCGCCATCGAAGCGGTGGAAGTACCAGGCCAGCATCATCGGCATCGCGATCTTCATCATCTCCGAAGGCTGGAAATCGTGGCCGAGGTTGAGCCAGCGCGTTGACCCTTTTTTCGTCACACCGAACAGGAACACCGCCACCAGCAAGGCCACGCCGAGCGAATACAGCGTGACCGCATGGCGCATCAGCACCGGCGGCGGAATGTTTGCCACGGCCCACATCAGGCCCAGCGCCATCAGCACGTTGCGCAACTGGAGTTCGAAGCGGCCGGGAAAATCGGCCGACGCGGAATACAGGGTGACCAGGCCGGCCGTTAGCAGCAGGCCGAGGATGGCGGCCAAAGGCGCGTCAACTGCCAGCACCGGCCGCAGGCGGCGCCACAGCGAAGTATGACCGGTCATTGGAAAGCCTGCAGCCAGATGACACGGCCGGCCAGGACGGCGAAGCCTAAGGCAGAGATCGCAGCAAGTACGACGAGCCGGCGGTGGAATTGTTTTTGATCATTTTGCATGGCCGAAATTATATCGTCGGCGCTAGCGCTCCCGCACGTAATTTCCGGGTGCATCGCACAGCCAGGGATAGTCGGGATGCGCCTGCGGTGCCGGCGTGCGCCAATCGCCGCAACGGGCATGCAGCCAGGCGGTCCAGTCCTGCCACCATGAACCCGGGCTCGGAGACTGCACCGCCAGCCAGTCCTTCGGATCGCGCCCCGCGATCAGCTGCGCCGACCAGAATTGCTGTTTGGCGTTGCCGCCGGGTGGATTGATGATGCCAAGGATATGACCGGAGGCAGTCAGAACGTAATGGACTGGCGCGCCGACCAGGGCCGCGCTGCGATAGGTGCCGCGCCAGGGCGTAATGTGATCGGCCACCGCACCCACGGCGTACAGCGGTTGGCGAATGCGCCCAAGATCAAGCTTCTGGCCGCGAATCTCGAGTGCATCGGCCTTCGCCAGCTTGTTGGCTTGGTAAAGCTCGCGCAGGCAGAAGCTGTGCGTGGCACGCGGCTGGCGCGTGCCGTCCGCGTTCCAGGCCAAAGGGGCCATTGCGGGCGCCGGTTCGCCAAGCAGGTATTTGTGCACAACATAGCGCCAGATCTGGGTATTCGGGCGCAGCATGCGAAAGCTCCAGCCGATCTGGTTCGAGTCGAGGAAACCCTGGCGCGCCATCACCCCATCCAGCAGCGCCACGCTTTCGTCGTTAATGAAGCTCGCAATATCGCCCGGCCTTGAGAAGTCGGTGAGGGCGGCCAGCAGGGTCCAGTGGGCAACCGGAATATCCCGTGCCGAACGATGCCGGCGGTTCAGCCACGCCATCAATGCCGACAGCGCGGTGCCGCCGATGCAGTAGCCAACCGCATGCACCTGCTGCACGCCGGCGATCGCGCGCGCCGCTTCGATGGCAGCAAGAATGCCGTCGAACAGGTGGTCTTCAAAGCTGACGCCCTGCATATTGGCGCGCGGGTTCTTCCAGCTAAGGACAAAGACGTCGAATCCTTGTTCCACCAGGTGCCGCACCATGCTTTGCTGGGCGGTCAGGTCGAGGATGTAGTATTTGTTGATCCATGGCGGCACCAGCACCAGCGGCATCGCCCTGACTTCCGCGCGCACCGGCGTGTACTGGATCAACTCCATCAACTGGTTGCGCACGACGACGCGGCCCGGCGTGGCCGCGAGGTCGCGGCCAAGCTGGAACTGGGCCGTGTCCACCATGCGCAAGTCGCCCGCCAGCAGGTCGCGCAGCCATTCTTCGAAACCGCGCCTCAGGCTGGCGCCGCCGCTGTCGAAGGCACGCCGCAAGACCACGGGATTGGTGAACGGGAAGTTACTCGGCGCCAGGGCATTACACCAGTGGCGCAACCAGAAAGCAGCGCTATGGGCTTCGCTTTCATCGACGCCGGGCGTGTCATAGACCTGCCGTTCCAGGGTGCGCGTGAAGCCGAGGTATTGCTGCATCAAGCCGTGGAAGAAGGGATTGCTGCGCCAGGCTTCGTCGCTGAAGCGGTCATCGCCCTCAGCGGCTTCCGCAAGAGGCGCAGGCATGCCGGTGGCCCAGGCGACCGTGGCAAGTTCATGCCACGCCCGGACCATTTCCACGGGATGCGCCAGCCAGGCGGCGGCGACATTGGCGAATGGAGTTGGCATGCAGGCCAGTATAGCCCTAATGCGCCATCAGCACAGGCAACGTCATGCTTTGCAGGACGGTACGCGAAGCTCCCCCCAGCATGATTTCGCGGAAGCGGCTATGGCCGTAGCAGCCCATGACCAGCAGGTCGGCGTCGATATCCGCAGCAAAGGAGAGCAGGGCGGAGCCAACGTCGATTGAAGTCACCTGCGAGGACACTTCCACCCTGATGCCGTGGCGCGCCAGGTAAAGCGCCATGTCGGCGCCGGGCTCGCTGCCGTGCGTGTCCGGTGAACGGCCGGCATTGAAGACGGCCAGCGTGACTTTGCCTGCTTGTTCCAGCAGAGGAATGGCGGCGGTGACTGCACGCGTGGCTTCCATGCTGCCATCCCAGGCCACCAGCACGCGCTGGAAGGGCGCCTCGAAATGGCCGGCATAGGGCACCACCAGTACTGGCCGCGCGCTGTTCATCGCGACGTATTCCGGCGTTTCCTCTTCCAGCGGGGAAATCGGATCGTCGGGATTGACCTGGCCCAGCACCACCAGGTCGCCGTAGCGCGATTGCAGCACCAGGCCATCGGCAGCCTGGTCATCGAGCAGCCGTGATTCAAAAGACTGCAGGTCCAGCATCTGGCATTGGGTCTCGAAGCGCCGCAGGCTGGCCCGCGCATTTTCGCGGGCTTCGTCGATGCACTGGGCGGCCAGGCTGACACCCATTGCCGTGGCATGGTCGGCATACAGGAAACGCGAGATGCCGCTCATCGCCGCCCCTACCAGGCGCCCCTTCGCCAGCCTGACGATCTGGGCCGCGAGGCGCACACGGCGCTCGGTATCGCTGGAACTATTGACGTGCACTACAACAGTCTTGAACCCCATGGCAGCCTCCAGGTTGGAATGATAGGAAAAAGTCTAGGGATTCGCGCAAGCCAGCGGCATGATCTGGGTCAATTCCAATCTACTCCGGTAACTTGCATAAGCAAGTGTTGACTTTGAGATGCGAATGGTTATCATTTACGATTTCGTGTAAAGCCAGCCCGTTGCCAGCTAATAATTGTCTAATTAGCTGAGGTAACGATGAATAAGAAGAAGTTGGTGGTGTTGCTTGGGTTGGCGTTTCCCCTGGCTGCGTTGGCGGAAGAAGCGGCAGTGCTGCCGCAAATCCAGGTCACCGCGCAAAAGCTCGATTCCTACACCACGGACCGCAGCCGTACTGCGACGCCGCTGAACCTCTCCGTGCGTGACACCCCGCAATCGGTATCCGTGGTAACCCAGCAGCGCATTGAAGACCAGGCGCTGCACACCGTGAGCGACGCCGCCAACAATGTGACCGGCGTCTCGGTCAACCAGTACGAAACCCATCGCGCCGGCTTGACCGCGCGCGGTTTCGACATCGATAACCTGCAGATCGACGGCGTGCCGACTACCTGGGACCAGCCCTGGAGTTCCGGCGAAGTAATGGGCAGCCTCGCCAGCTACGAGCGTGTGGAAGTGGTCCGCGGCGCCACCGGCCTGATGACCGGCGCCGGCAATCCTTCCGCCGCCATCAACCTGGTGCGCAAACGCGCGGCAAGCAAGGAGCTCACCGGCAGCGCCGAAGCTGGCATTGGCAGCTGGAGGGAACGGCGCGGCATGGTCGACGTTTCGACCGGTGTCAATGCCAGCGCTACCGTGCGCGCCCGCGTAGTTGGCGAATACCAGCGTGCCGATAGCTGGGTCGATCTGTTGAAGAGCAAGAGCCATACGTTCTACGGTACTGTGGAAGCGGACCTGGCGCCGCGCACCGTCCTGTCGGCTGGCTACAGCCGCCAGAAGAACGAGCCGGAAGGCCCGATGTGGGGCGGCTTGCCATACTGGTACACCGACGGCAGCAAGACCGGCTGGGACGTGTCGAAAACTTCGGCCGCCGGCTGGACCCGCTGGGAGAGCGAATACGAAAACGTGTACGCCAGCGTTGAACACAACTTCGACAACGGCTGGAAGCTGCGCGCCAGCTTCAGCCGGGGCGACCGCCAAGCAGATTCCGCGCTGCTTTATCTGTCCGGGGTTCCCGACCGGGTGACCGGCCTCGGTGTCAGCGCTTTCGCCGGTTCCTATATCACCCGTACCAGGCAGGACGACATCGGCCTGCATGCCAGCGGCCCATTCGAATTCGCTGGCCGCAAGCAGGAAGCGGCGATCGGCTACATGCATTCGAAGCAGGAATTCAACGCCGACAGCCGCGCCGCCGATTACGGCAGCGGCTATCCGCCAGTGGGCAACTTCAATAGCTGGAATGGCGCGGCGTATCCCGAGCCGAAGTGGGGCAGGCCAACGATTTATGAGAGCAGCGAGACCAAACAGGAAGCGCTGTACGGTGTCGTCCGTTTCACGATCGCAGATCCGCTGAAGGCGATTATCGGCGCGCGCGTCACCAACTACGACAAGACGGGCGTCGGCGCCTGGAGTCCGGCCTACCAGCTGAAACATGACCATCAACTGACGCCCTATGCCGGCATGGTGTACGACATCAGCGAAAACCTGTCCGTCTACGCCAGCTACACCGACATTTTCCAGCCGCAGAACCGCAAGGACATGGCGGGCAATAACCTCGATCCCGTCATCGGCAAGAGCTATGAAACAGGCCTGAAGGGTGAATTCCTGGATGGCCGCGTGAACGCTTCGCTCGCCGTCTTCAAAATCAAGCAGGACAAGCTTGCCCAGGAAGCCGGCCTGGTCGACCGCGACGGTGCCGGGCCGCTGGCGCCGGAGGCCTATTACCGCGCCGCAAATGGCGCCAAGAGCGACGGTTTTGAGTTCGAGGTCTCGGGCGAACTGGCGCGCGGCTGGAACGCCACTGCCGGCTATTCGCAGTTCAAGGCCAGGGACGCCGCCGGCGGCGACATCAACAGCGTCTATCCACGAAAGCTGTTCCGCGTCTTCACAAGCTACCGCCTGGATGCGCTCACCGTTGGAGGCGGCGTGAACTGGGAGAGCCGTACCTATACGATGGTTCCGGCAGCGCCAGCTGGCAGCGATGGCCTGATGGAACAGGATTCCTTCGCCCTGGCCAGCCTGATGGCGCGCTATGACATCACGAAGCAGCTTTCGGCACAGCTAAATGTGAACAACTTGTTCGACAAGAAGCACTTCGGCATGTTTGCGGCATACGGCGCGATTACTTACGCCGCGCCGCGCAGCGTTTCGGCAAGCCTGAAGTACCGGTTCTGAGCTGAGAAGCCGGCCCGCACGCGAACTGGACGGCGGTTCACCGCTGCATTGGCCGGGTGCGGCGGCGAAGGCCTGCCAACGCCAACAGGCCAAGCGCAAACACTGCGATGCTGGTCGGCTCAGGAACGACCTGGATTGTGCCACCGGTTGCCGCGGCCAGGTAACCCAGGTAGCTGTGCAGCACGATGCCGCCAAAGTAGCTGCCGAAAGCCCCGTCCTTGATCCCGTCCGGCGTTCCGCCAAAGGTATTGGTAGCGATCAGCATCAGCTCCCCATATTGCTCGACAAAGGAAGGGCCGCCGGAATCGCCTCCGCCGATGCCCGATTCACGGTTGTTCGGCAGCTGAGCGGAGCAGGCCAGGCCGAACTCGCAGAACGTGTCGTGGCCGTTGCCATCGAAGTCCGCGTACCAGACTTCGTTCGGCCCATTGAAGCCGTTTTCATCGTCGCCATCGAACAGGTCGACAATGTTTTCGCCGGTACGCTTGACGCGGAAATCGGGGCTGATCGTGTAACCGTTGATGCCGTCGCCGGAAGTTCCATAGCCGGCCATGATGATGCGGGTATTTGCCTGCAGCTGCTGCCCGGCCAGCTTGTAGATCTTGGCCGAAGCTGGCGCGTCCTGGCCCAGCGTGATCACGGCCAGGTCATCGTTGACGCAAAAGCCCGGCACGCCGGCGGGGCAATTGCCAAATCCCCCATAGTTCGGGTTCATCTGGACTTTGGTGGCGGTGACGACTGCGCGCCCAGGATCGCCAGGTGTCGAGGAAGCATTGAAGACGACGCGCACATCGTTGCCGGGCTTGTTGATATCGATCAGGCTGCCCTTGCCGTCGGTATCCACGCAGTGGCCGGCTGACACTACCTGGCGCTTGCCGACCAATGCGCCGGAGCAGATATAGCTCTGGCCGTCATACCGGATATTGATGCTCACCACGCCTGAAAAGGGCGACGCGGCATTGTTCGGGTCGACATGCGCAGCAGGGGTGTCGGGCAGGGCGCCCGAGGTGACCAGGGGCGTGATGGTGCCGGCTGGCACCGCTTGTGCAGTGCCGCTGATTGCCGCGATCGCCAGCGCCGCTCCGAACAGCTTTTTCGCAATGTGTTGTCGCACGTCATCTCCTCCGAGGGTATTGCTCAGTGAATGAATACGTCGGTAAAACGTTTAGCAATAAACGGACCGGACAGAGAAGCTTCTTTACTTTCAGTCACTTGCGAGCGTGGCAAGGACTGACGCTTGAGAAAATGTAAAGCTTTCCGACATTGCATTGCAATTTGATATAGACAGGCGCTCACTGGCGTGCCGCGAGCCGGCGCTTGGCGGCCACCAGCGTGTCGGTAATGGAGCCGATGCTGAAGGGCTTCACGACAAAACCCATGGCCCCGCGTTCGACCGCCGACTGGACCACGGCCTGGTCGTTGTGGCCTGAAACGACAATGATGAAGGCATCGGGGCAATCGGTCTTGAGTTGGGAAAGCAGCTCGAGGCCATCGCCATCAGGCAGTCCGAGGTCCAGCAGCACGATGTCTGGCGACAGTTGCCTGCAGCGGGCGAGCCCTGCCTGGGCTGTTCCCGCTTCGCCCAAGAGTGCCAGTTCCGCTTCGTTCGCCCCCAACCGCAGCATGGAGCGCATCATCGCATTGTCGTCGATGATGAAAACGCTTTTCGGTTGCTGCTTATGGAACGGTGTGATGGTAGCAGTTTGCATGGCACACCCTAGGTGCTATCGGCATCGGCAGGTTAACACCATGCCGCGCCGCGTGGCGCGCGGCTTCTGCGTTCAGAAGCGGTAGCCCACGTTGAGCCATGCTAGCGGCTGGCTGTGGTGCGGTTCGGGACGCGGCTCGCCACCGCGGGTGCGCCATGCCGCAATCAGTGAAGCGTTGAAGGACCGGTTGTCGTAACGCAGGCCTGCGCCGGCCCTGGCCAGAGTGCGTTGATTGCCGTCACCGGTCCAGGGTTCGCGGTTGGCGGTGATGCGGCCTGCATCATAGAATAGATAAGGCATCATGGCGCCTGCCGCGTAGCGCAGTTCGAGCTGTAGCAATGCGCCGGCATCGCCGTAGCCTTCGCCTGCGGGATAAGCGCGCACGCCGTTGCGGCCGCCAAGGCCGAATTTTTGCGATGAGTCCAGGTTCTTGCTGGCCCATTGGGCCGACAGCCTTCCATAAACATCGATGTGTACAGCGACCGACTGGATACGCGCGAGGTCGAGGTTCAGCTTCGCGAAACGGCCGGCGCTGCGGGCTGTACTGGCGTCGGTGTCACGCAAGGCGCCGTCAAGGCCGAGGCGGCCCGGCGTCCACGCTTTCAAGCCGGTAGCGCAGAGGCCCAGCCGGCCAAGTCGAAATTTAGGCGCTGACGCCGTCGAAATCTGGGTGGCAGCACCAATTCCCGCACCGCTTCGGCCGATTAAAGTGCAGCACGTGCAGCAGCGCCACATCGCGTAGCCAGCATGTGCACAGCACTTTTACCAATTGACGGAGAAACATCATGGGAATGGGCATTGAGTGGGTCATGAAATACAACGGGCGGGCTGCCGATGTATCGAACACGAGGGCGGCAGCCGAGGGGTTCTACAACACCCTTCACGCAGTTCGCCAATTCGCCTGGGGCGATAACCTGGCTTGGGACCAGGATTTTGAACAGCACGGCGCCGGCAGCCCTTTGTCCGGCGGCGATAGCGCCTGGGTCGACAATGTCGATATCGCGTTCTTTGCCGGACATGGCAGCCCGCAAGGGCCGATCTTCGGCACCACCGTCGATAGCGGCCAGGCCACGCCTGACGAGGTCCGACTGGGGGATATCGATCTCGAATGGATCGCCTTCCACGCCTGCCGGGTCCTGGAGCGCGAAGGTGTGTTTGACCGCTGGGGACCTTCGTTCAAGGGCTTGCACTATATGCTGGGCTTTGACACTGTCTGCCACGACGAGACTAATCGCGGGCGCTATTTTGCGGATCACCTTAACAACGGCTGGCGCGTGCGTGACGCCTGGATCGCGGCAGCCCAGGAGACTGAAGGTTCCGATTTCCGTTGGGCCTACCTTCGCGCCGATGCTGTCGGGACCAACACCTTCGAGGACCATTGGCATGGGAAGGGCTTTGTTTCGTCCGATCCAGATGTTCCGACTGTCTATTTTTACCTGCGCGGTGCTTGCTAGGAGATTGCCATGAACTTTGACTTGTTTTCGTTTCCGAAAATGCCTGCGCAGCAATCAGTGTGCTTGTTGCGTCCGCGACGTCTCGATGGTTCCGCGTCGGACTTGGCCAGCAAATTCGCCGAACGCTTCGGTGTGAGAGGCAAACCGCAGGATATGGGAGCCAGGCTGATCGCGCGGGACGATCAGTCTTCGCTGGAATACTTTGTCGCCACCGGGTCGGTTCGCTGGAACATGCGCCCAAGCCAGAAGTCCGAAGCGGAATTCCAGCCGAGGCTGCCGGACGAGAATGCCGCTGTTGAATACGCCATGACAAAGTTGCGCGAATTCGAGCTGATGCACGCGTCGGCGGCTGTGCATTCGGTCACCGATCTTGAATATTCCTTCCGCAAAGTCGGCGACAAGGAAGACACAAGCTATGCGATCGCCCGCCAGGTGAATATGCGCTTCAAGGAAGCAGGATTGCCGTTTTTTGGCCCAGGCGCAAAAATCCAGGTCTCCGTTGGCGACGGCGGGAGGATTGACGAGATGCTGCGGTTTTGGCGCGAAGTCGACGTGGCCGGCGAGGCGACGACCATTTCGCCTGACCACCTGGTCGACATCCTGATGCGCGACGAAAGTTTTGCACAGCTGCGCGCGGGCGAGGCGTCGGTCCAGTTCCATGACTGCCAGCTCGGTTTTTACGCACTGCCGCCGCGCGAAGTGCAGGGCATTTTCGTGCCGGTGTTTGCGTTGTCCGGAACCGTATCTACACCAGCATTGCCGCGCTACGATTTCATGCGTTACGTTCCTGCGGTTTCAGTGGCAGCAAAGAACCGGGCGGGTATCGCCTCGCTGCGTTCGGTGCCAGCGCTCTAGTTCGCGCTGCAAAGCTGGTATCCGAAGATTGCTTCAACCAATCTTGAAGTGATCTTCGGAGCGTCTGCGCATCTTTCACTACCAATCAGACGCCGTAATTTGCGCGACCAAGTAATAATGCCGCCTCTATTAATTGTGCCGCATGGCAATGACTGAGGCTTATGGTAAAAATGATAACGGCATCCCCATCGGCGCATATTCTTGCGCTCGCTTTGAGTGCGTTGATGGCTGGATGCGGCGGTGGCGGTT
>DASWTB010000398.1:0-4633 GCA_036402315.1 Pseudoduganella sp.
CCATTGTTGCCCGTGACGACGGTGTGCCGGTACGCTTCTTCCACGCTCCAGGCATCTTTGCGGCCCGCCAGCGGATCGTCCTTCTGCAGCCAGCCGGCCACCGGGGCGGCGCCCTTGCTGCTGCTGCGCCGGCGCACCGCGTGCATCGGCGACCTTGCTGCAGTGCGGGTCGGCACGCCCAGTCCGACAACCCAGGCATCGCTGCCGTTATCGACCCAATCGCTGTAGCCCAGCACCGCAAAGCCGGAGGCGCCCCAGTCCGTACCCCAGGAGTTCTGCACGATGAAGCCATCTTCGTTATAGCCGACAAGGCAAAACGCGTGGCCCCCCAATATTTCCTTGCTTTGCCTGATGCGTGGCAGTCCGGCATGGCTGTCCGTGCTGCCGCGGCCGATATCGGTCCATCCCTGGTGGACGCTGGCGGAGACGTAAATTGCCCCCATCCGGCTGATGGCCGACTGCATGTCGATCACCGAGCGATTGTCGATGCGATAGTAGATGCCGACCGGGCGCGTGGTGGCATCGGTATCCCAGTCTTTCTTCGGTCCGGTCCTGTTTTTCGGATCATATGGCCAATACGATTCGCCGCACACGCCATGCTTCTGCCAGCCCTTGAGGGCGCCGCGGCAACTGGAACCTTCGTAATCTTCGTCCGGCCACTCGTCATAGTATTTGGCCAGCTGGTAGATCATGCGCGGACTCACCGTTTCGACTTCATTGCCCATATGGCCGCGTATCCAAAGCTGGTAGTTGATGGTGGCCGCCAGTCCGAAGCCGGTGCAGGCGCCTTCCTGCCCCTGATTCAGGATCAGGCCGGCCTTTATATAGCTTGGCAGGTATTGCTTGATGTCCTCGGGACGCGGCCATTGCGGCGGCAAGTTGTCGATCAGGGGACGGTAGGGCAGGTCGCGCAGGTCAAGGCGATCGGGGCGGGCATCCAGGCCGATGGGCGCACCGCCAGCCAGCTGCATTTCCTTTTTGGGCATGATGGAGTTCTCCGCAGGTGAACTGACAATTCAGCTGATAGTCTTGATAAAAATCAATGGCTGATCGACAAAATTACGCGTCCGTATGATCTGCGTCCATTCGGGATTTTCTATCATTGCCAGGCAGAGTTACCTGTTCATTCAACGATCACCTTGCAAGTGGAAGCCGGCGCGAGGGGAAGCAAGCGCCCCGCGGCACGCTTCTTTTGTATAGTCATTGCGTGAACCCTTATCGGGAGGATGCAAGATGGATGGATCATTGTCGATCTGGGCGAAGACCGCCCCCATTACCGCCACGCCTCAATTGAGCGGCGAACTGCAGGCAGACACCTGCATCATCGGCGGCGGCATCGCCGGCCTGACTACCGCCTATCTGCTCTCGCTGGAAGGACAGCGCGTGATCCTGCTGGAAGCGCGGGAATTGGGCAGCGGCGAAACCGGCCGCACCACGGCGCACCTCATGCCCCCGGACGAGTGGTACCACTGCATAGAGCACGATTTCGGCTCAGTGAATGCGCGGCTGGTGGCCGCGGGCCAGATGGCCGCCATCGAGCAGGTGGCGCGCATCGTGGGCAGCGAAGGCCTGGACTGCGAGTTCGAACGGCTCGACGGCTACCTGTATTCCGCCACGGGCGATCCCAATGAGATCCGGCGCGAAAGCGAGGCCGCCACGCGCGCCGGGCTGGAAGTCGAGCTGATGCCGCAGGTGCCGGGACTGCCGTTTGAAAGCGGGCCTTGCGTGCGCTACGCCCAACTGGCGCAATTCCATCCGCTGAAATATCTCGACGGCCTGGCGGGCTGCATCCGCCGCCGCGATGGCCGTATTTTCTGCAACAGCCGCGCCATTGGCATTGATCGGACTGGCGACAAGCTGCATGTGAATACCGCTGCCGGCCGCGTGCTGGCAAACGCGGTAGTGGTGGCGACCAATACTCCGTTCAATAACCGCGTCGTCCTGCATACCAAGCAGAATGGCTACCGTACATACGTAATCGGGGTTGAAGTGCCGCGTGGATCGCTGCCGCGCATGCTGCTGTGGGATACCGGTGACCCGTATTACTATGTTCGGCTTGAAACGAGCGGCGCCAGCCCGGGGCACGAAATACTGATCGCCGGCGGCTGCGACCACAAAGTCGGGCAGGACCACGACCCGCGCCATCGCCACGACCAGCTTGAAGCCTGGGTGCGGCAGCACTTCCCGATGGCGGGGGCGGTGACCCTGCGCTGGTCCGGCGAAGTGATGGAACCGGCGGACGGACTGCCTTTCCTCGGCCGAAACCCGATGGACAACGGCCAGGTGTACGTCATCAGCGGCGATTCGGGCACCGGCATGACGAATTGCACCCTGGGTGCGATGATTGTGCGCGACCTGGTGATGGGGCGGGAAAATCCCTGGGCCGAACTGTATGACCCGGCGCGCAAGCCTGTGCGGGGCATGAAGGACTTCATGCAGGAGCAGGCCAATACGCTTGCGCAGTACGGCGACTGGCTGCGCGGCGGGGAAGTCGATTCGGCAGTGGAGATTGCGCCGGGGCAGGGCGCCATCCTGAACCGCGGCGCCAAAAAGCTGGCGGTCTACCGTGACGAGGATGGCGGGCTGCATGCCATGTCTGCTGCCTGCACCCACCTGGGATGCGCGGTGAGCTGGAATCCGGCCGAGCAATCCTGGGATTGCCCATGTCACGGGTCGCGCTTTTCAGCCGAGGGTTCGGTATTGCACGGCCCTGCCAATTCGGCGCTGGCTGCGGAAGAACTGGACGATGACGAAGCAGGCATCCAGCCGGTGCCGGGGCAGCATGGCAGCGGCCACCGGGCGCCACGCTAGCGGCGGAATGGCGTGTGCTCGTTCAGTTCATCCAGGTAGGCGTCGATGCCGCCCGCCTCGCGTTCCAGGAAGCGTTCCACTGCATCGCTGAAGGCGGGGTGGGCCAGCCAGTGGGCCGACCAGGTCTTCTGCGGCAGGAAGCCGCGCGCCATCTTGTGCTCGCCCTGCGCGCCGCCTTCGAACGTCTTGATGCCGTTGGCGATGCAGAATTCCAGCGGCTGGTAGTAGGCGGTTTCGAAATGCAGGCAGGGGATGTGCTCCATCGCGCCCCAGTAGCGGCCGTATAGCGTATCTTCAGTGTGGATCACCAGCGAAGAGGCCACCGGCTGGCCAGCGCGCTCGGCGACCACCAGCAGCAGGTTTTGCGGCATGGTGCGGGCCAGGCGCAGCCAGAAGTCCAGGTTAAGGTAGGGCGAGGAACGGTGCTCGGCGTAGGTATTGCTGTAGCAGCGGTGGAAAAAGCGCCAATCCAGCTCGCTTGTTTCGTGGCCGCGCAGCTGGCGCATGGTGATGCCCGCTTCCCTTACCTTGCGGCGTTCGGCGCGGATGTTCTTGCGCTTTTTGTGCTCCAGCGTGTCCAGGAACTGGTCAAAGTTTTCATAGCCCTGGTTCAGCCAATGGAATTGCACGCCGGTGCGCAGCATGAAGCCCGCCTCGCGCAGCTGTCCCGCCTCGTCCTCCGGCGGGTAGAGGATATGGGTGGAGGACATGCCGGCGACACTTTGCTGCTCGCACAGGAAGGCCAGCAGGGCCGCGCGAGCCTGCGCATCGCGCGCCAGCAGCCGCGAGCCGGTCACTGGCGTAAAGGGAATGGCGGAAAGCAGCTTCGGGTAATACTCGATGCCGTTGCGGTGATAGGCATCGGCCCAGGCCCAGTCGAAAACGTACTCGCCGTAGGAATGGGATTTGACGTAGAGCGGCATGGCGGCAGCCAGGTTTTCGCCTTGCCACACGGCGAGAAATTGCGGCTGCCACCCCGAGTCCGCACACGCGCTACCCGATGCGTGCAGCGCGTGCAGGAAGGCGTGCGACAAGAAGGGATTGCCCGCCGCCAGCCGATCCCATTGAGCTGGATCGACATCGGCAAGGGACGAAAGGACGCTGGTACGGTATTCCATCGGGCCATTCTAACGAATAACGGCCCAGTTCGTGTCCCACCATGGGGTCACACCCGATTCGGGACACGGGCTCGGCCATACGCCGGGGCGGGGGCAATGTTAAAATCTTCGCCATCACCTTTGGCCTGATTGAGCTATGTCGCATTCCTTCCATAATTTGTACAACCATGATTTTGCCCGTGTGGCGGTTGGCGTGCCGCGCTGCCGGGTGGCTGATCCGCTGTTTAATGCGGCGCAGACGATCGAATTGGCGGAGGAGGCGGCAGCCAAGGGCGCGGTGCTGGTGGCTTTCCCTGAGCTGGGACTGTCGGCTTATTCCTGCGATGACCTGTTCCACCAGCGTGCATTGCTGGATGGCGTGCTGCAGGGACTGGCGTCGGTCGTCGAGGCTTCGAGCCGCATTCCGGCGGCCATGGTGGTGGGTGCGCCATTGCGCGTCGATCACCAGTTGTTCAATTGCGCGATCGTGGTGTCGGGCGGGGTGATCCGCGGCGTGGTGCCGAAGTCCTACCTGCCGAACTACGGCGAGTTTTATGAGGCGCGCCAGTTCAGCGCGGCCGACGAGGCGTTTTCCGCCGAAATCTCGCTGCTTGGCCAGCAAGTGCCGTTCGGCGCCAACCAGCTGTTCGAGCTGGAGAACCTGCCGCTGTTCAAATTCCATATCGAGATCTGCGAGGACGTTTGGGTGCCGATCCCGCCGTCGT
>DASWTB010000399.1:0-6983 GCA_036402315.1 Pseudoduganella sp.
CGGCGTCGGCTACCGCCTGGGCGACCTTGCCGCATGACTACGCATTCGTATTCCGTGCGCCAACGCCTGGTCGCCGCCACCCTCTTATGCATGCTGCTGATCTTCCTGGGGATCGGGATCGGGGCGCGCAGCGTGGCCCGCCATGAGTCGGACGAGTTGTTCAGCGCGCGCCTGGCCACTTCGGCGCGCGTGCTCGAAGCGCTGGTGGCGCGCCAACTGGAAGATGCCACGATCAGCCAGCCAATCATCATCGCCCTGCCGCATGAGCTTGAAACCAGCACCAGCGATGAGCCGGAAGTCTTCGGCCACCGTTACGAGACCAAGATCGCGTTCCAGGTCTGGAGCAGCGAAGGCGCCCTGCTGGCCAAATCGGCTTCGGCGCCGACCGTGGCGCTGGCGCCGCTGCGCGCCGGCTACTCCGAGCATCATACCGGCGGCGCCAACTGGCAGGTCTTTGCCCTGCAGTCGGGCAAGGTCTGGGTGCTGACCGCCGAGAAGGAGGAAGTTCGACAGGAAATGTCGGACGATATCGGCAAATCGATCCTGGTGCCGCTCGCCATCGGTGGCGTGCTGATGCTGGCCACGGTCAACTTCCTGATCTTGCATAATATGCGGCCGCTGTCCGAGCTGGCAGCGCGTATCGCGGCCCGCGAACCGGAATCGCTGGAGCCGCTGGTGTTGCCGGCGACGCCGCTGGAGATGGCGCCCATCATCATCGAGCTGAACCACCTGCTCGACCGGATCCGTGCTGCCTTTGAGCGCGAGCAGCGCTTTCTTAACGCCGCCGCGCACGAAATCCGGACGCCGATTGCAGCCCTGCAGCTGCACCTGGAAAACGCCTTGCGCGCTGCCACGCCCGAGCAGCGCACCGCCTCGCTCGAGCAAGCCATGGCGGGCGCCCGCCGCACCAGCAAGCTGGCGGAGCAGCTGCTCACCCTGAGCCGGATCGCAGCCCGCGGCGATCAGCTGCAAATGCAAAGCCAATCGCTGAAAGCGCTGTGCTGCGACGTCATTTGCAGCATGGAAGCGCTACTCGACCAGCGCGGCCAGACCATTGGCCTCGAAGTGAAAGAAGATTGCCAGGTCTGGGGCGACCCGACCCAGTTGCGGCGCTTACTGCAAAACCTGGTGGACAACGCATCCCTGCACGGCGCAGCCCACGGCGAAATCCTGGTGACATTATCGCGCCGGGACGGTTGCGCCGTGCTGGAGGTCGCCAATGATGGCATGCCGATACCCGAGGATGAAGTCGGCAAGCTGTTCACGCCCTACTATCGCCTGCCCGGCGCTGCGCCGGGTGGACATGGTTTAGGCCTGGCAATCGTGCAGGAAATCGCCGACCTGCACCATGGCAAAATCGAAATCCTGCGCAAGCCGGACGGCCAGGGCACCGTGGTACGCCTGCGCCTGCCTTTGGCCGGGGCGTGACGGTCCTTGCGCCGGGTCCGCTTGGCGAGTGCCACTGGATCAGCGGCATCAGGGATTCCAGCTGGCATATGCCCAAGCGGTCTGCTCAATCCGGCCCCGGGCGGCGCGGAATGACCCTGCCGGCAGCGATATTGACCACGTAACAGGCGGCACTACACGCCAGGACCAGCAGCAACCCCGAGGCCGGCAGCGCGCTGAACTGGAAGATCTGCATCACCACCGGCAAATACAGCGCCAGCAGCAGCATGACACCGGTGACTGCCGCCACGATCAGCGGAACCTGGTTGGAGCCGGCCAGGCGGGCTTGCAAGCCACGCTGCTGCGGCATACTGGAGAAGACCAGCGACAGGTTGACCAGCACCAGGACGGCATAACCCGCCGCCCGCGCGGCCGGTTCGGGCAGGTGCGCCAGCGCCCACGCATAGGCCAGCACCACGGCTGCCAGGCCCACCACGCCCTGCAGCAACGCCTTCGCCAGCGTCCGGCGGTCCAGCAGCGGGCTGTCGACGGGACGCGGCGGCCGCTCCATCGCCCCCGCCTCGGAGGCTTCGTTTTCGAAGGCAAGCGAACAGGTCGGGTCAATGATCAGCTCAAGGAAGGCGATATGCATCGGATACAGCAACACCGGCCAGCCGAGGAAAGCCGGCAGCAAGGCAATGCCGGCGATCGGCACATGGATCGCCGCCACATAAGACATTGCGCTGCGCATATTGGTGAAGATCCGGCGCCCCAGCCGGATGCCGCGCACGATGGAGGCGAAATTATCGTCCAACAACACCAACGCTGCCGCTTCGCGCGCCACATCGGAACCCCGCTGCCCCATCGCGATGCCGACGTGGGCCGACTTCAGCGCTGGCGCATCGTTGACGCCATCGCCGGTCATCGCCACGATCTCGCCGTTGGCCTTCAATGCCTCCACAATCCGTAACTTCTGCAGCGGCGTGATGCGTGCGCAGACAGCGGCCTGGGCCAGGCGCTCGCGCAAGCCAGCCTCCGTCATCTGCTCGATCTCGTCGCCATTCAGTAAGCCGCTGTCCGGCAGGCCCGCGCGCTGCGCAATATTGACTGCGGTGGCCGGGTAATCCCCCGTGATCATGATCACGCGGATGCCCGCCGCATGGCACTGGTCGATCGCAGCCGGCACTTCGGCGCGCACCGGATCGGCCAAGCCCAATAAGCCCAGGAACACATAGCTGAAGCCCTGCTGCTCCTTGGGCAACGATGCGGCGGCATGTACGGCACGGGCTACCCCCAGCACACGCAGCCCCTGGCTCGCCATGCAGTCGGCGGCACTGCGCAGGTCCGCCATGCCGGCCTCGCCCAATTGGCACAGCGCGCCGATCGCTTCCGGCGCCCCCTTGGCGGCCACGGTCACGAATTCGGCGTCGCCGTCGTCCCATACCTGCGACATCGCCCGCAATGCAGACGATAGAGGATACTCGCGCAGCGGCCCGTCTTGCCGCCCGAGGCCGGCCAGGCTGTGCAGCGCCTGTTCCATCGGGTCGCTGGGGTGGGGCTTGCTGGCCAGCGATGAAAAGCGCACCAGGTCGCTGAACGCGAGCGGGAGCCCGTCCGGCCCCGCCGGCAGCCGCAGGAACTCGCCATCGGCATACAGCTGCTCGACGTGCATGCGGTTTTCGGTGAGGGTACCGGTCTTGTCGGTGCACAGCACCGTAATCGAGCCCAGTGCCTCAATGGCCGCGAGGCGGCGTGTCAGCACCTGCGCCCGCGCCATGCGCCACGCGCCGATGGCAGGGAACACGGTCATGATCACGGCAAACTCTTCCGGCAACAGCGCCATGGTCAATGCGATCCCGGCAAGGATGGCCGGCATCCACTCGCCGCCGCGCAAGCCGTACAGCACGGTAGCCAGCACACTCACGGCCACCGCGGCAATCGCCATCAGCCGCACCATGCGCGTGATACCGCGCTGCAGCGGCGACAGTTCGACCCCGACGTCCTCCAGGCTGCGACCGATCTTGCCGAGCGCCGTGCGCGACCCGGTGGCCGTGACGCGTGCAATCCCGTCACCCTGCACTACCAGGCTGCCCGACCACAAGTACGGGGTATCTTCACCACCCGGCGCCGCCGGCGCCAGCGCGCCAACGGCCACGCATTTACCGACCGCCCACGCTTCTCCGGTCAGCAGCGATTCGTCGACGCGCAAGCCGCTCCCCCGCAACAGGATGGCGTCGGCGGCAATCCGGTCGCCTTCGGTCAGCAGCAATACATCCCCCGCCACCACTTCATTGCCGGCCACCCGCCGCGGCTGCCCGTCGCGCAGCACCAGCGCACGCGGCGCGCTCAACTCGCGCAGGGCTTCCAGTGCGCGCTCGCTGCGGCCCTCCTGGTACAGGGTGAGCCCGATATTCAAGGCCACCATGCCCAGCAGCACGGCGCCTTCCAGCCAGTCACCCAGCGCAAGGTAGAGGATGGCGGCGCCCAGCAACAGCAGGAACATCGGTTCGCGCATGGTCCGCAACGCCAACGCCAGGAGGCCGCCGCGCGCCACAGGCAGACAGTTGGGTCCGTCCGCCACCAGGCGCGCCTGTGCTTCAGCGCTCGTCAAGCCATCTATTTCCGGCGCGGCCATGATCTCCTCCAGACATCGGTAACAGGCCGACCTTACACGCCGCGCGCCACGCTGAACATGACCAAGGTCAAGTCATGCCGTATCAGGCCGTGCCACCTGCGCCAGCCGGCGCCCCACGCGCCGGCGCACGCCACCCAGATCAGCCCCGGCTCGGCGTGCGTCGCCAGTTCGGCGCCCTGCTTGATCCAGATCATGGAGCGGCCCCTCGCCCCAGGCGCACACTGGCTCTAACAACCAGGGAGGCCATCATGCATGCACCCATGCTCGTTGCGAGTCTATGCCAACGCAATGTCGTCACTGCGCAGGACAATATTACGGTCAAGGACGCAGCGGAACTGATGCGGCGGCACCATGTGGGCTGCGTCGTCATTACCCGCGGCACGCTGGCCAAGCCCGTCGGCATCCTGACCGACCGCGATATTGCCATCGTGGCGGTGGCGCGCGACTTCGATCCGATCACGCTGCCGGTGGCCGACGTGATGAGCACGCAACTGCACACGATCGCCGCCACCCAGCCAGCCATCTCGGCGCTGAAAGCCATGCGCCGCCATGGCGTACGCCGCTTGCCGGTCACCGGCGAATTCGATGAGCTGGTGGGCATCATCTCGCTGGACGACTTGCTCGACGCCTACGGGGCGGAACTGGCGCTGTTCGCCCAAGCGATGCGGCGCGAACGCGAAGCCGAACAGCGGGTCCGCGTCTGAGTCACACAACAGCAGCGTGGAGGCCATCATGGGTTACCAGACAATTGTGGTCCACGTCGACCATGCGCCCAACAGCGAAGCGCGTATCGCGCTGGCGGCGCAGCTTGCAGGGCAGGAAGACGGCCATCTGGTCGGTGTGGCCTTGACCGGCGTTCCGCGCTATATGCGGGCCGGCGGGCTGTTCGAAGGCAGTGGCGTCTTCATCGAAGACTACATGCAGCACGCTGGCGAGCGCGCGAGACAGGCACTTGAACGGTTTGACGCCATCGCCGCGCGTGTCGGCATTGCCTCGCGCGAACAGCGCAGGCTGGACGAGGATGCCTACACCGGGCTGTGCCAGCAGGCGCGCTATGCCGACCTGCTGGTCCTGGGACAGGCCGATCCTGAAGACCGCGAAGAAGGCGGCCTGATGCTGGACCTGCCAGCTTATGTGGTGCTGCATTGCGGCCGCCCGCTATTGCTGGTACCCCGCGCCGGCCACTTCGACAGCATCGGCCAGCGGCCACTGCTGGCGTGGAACGGCAGCCTGGAAGCGGCCAAGGCAGCCAGCGCTGCCTTGCCGCTGCTGCAGTGTGCGCAAGAAGTGACGCTGGCAGTGTTTGGCGACGTGGACAGCGGCCGCGAACCCGGTGCCGACATGGCGCTGTACCTGGCCCGCCATGGCGTCAGCGTGCAGGTCCAGCAGCGTCCGCACCCGGTCGACGCCGGGCATGCCATCCTGTCGCTGGCCAGCGACCGCGCGTGCGATCTGCTGGTGATGGGGGCCTACGGCCACAGCCGCTTCCGGGAAATGATGCTGGGCGGCGCGACGCGCACCATCCTGGCCACGGCGCCGCTGCCAGTCCTTCTGGCGCACTGAGGAAATACCCGGCTTGGCCGGCTCGCCCAAGGAGAGATCGGAAGCCTCCGAGTGTGGGAAGTCCAGCCCGTCGCATCCGCATCCTGGATTGGCGTGGCCGTGCTCGCTGCCAGTATGTTGGACCTCATAGGGCCATGGATCCGAATGATGATCAGCGGCGCACTGCCGGCTTCGCGCATCGTCATGAAACGGAATGTCCTTGGCTGCCATCGTGGCCAGCCTCGCTATTGTCTGCGCCCGCCCCAGCGCCGCCGTTGGGCAGCGCCAGGCGCTTGCGGCTCCGTAACACCGATGGCCGGTCTGGCCGCGCCATGCGCAACAAACGTCGCCTGATTTCGTCCGAATCCATCCAGAGATCCGAGCCTTTCAGGATGTTCCTGATTTCGCGCTGGGTCAGGAACGGCTGGCAGCTGCGCTCCATGAACTTGGCGAACCAGTTGGCCACTGCCGCCGCCTGCGCCTGCTGCTCGCTTCCCTTGCCGGTAAAAAAGCCGGAATAGCTATGGAACAGCAGCTGGCAATTGTCGTGCACCAGCAGTTCATCGCCGGAGAGAAACAGGAAAGCCCCCATCGAGTAAGCGCGCGCCTCCAGCACGGTCACCACGTGCGCAGCCGAGGCCTGCATATTGTTGATGATCTGCAGGCCGGTATCGAAATCCCCACCGGTGGTATTCAGATGCAGATAGATCAGGTCCGTGTCGCTTGCCGAGCGCAGCGTGTAGAACAGGTCGTTGTACAACGCCGCATGCTCGATCAGGCCTGAAATGTAGAACGAGACCTGGCGGAGCTCGGTGCGCCGTTCAAAGCGCTGCAGGCCGATGAACGGTTCCGCGGCAGGACCTGCCTCGCCTGCCTCGTCAGGATCATACTGGTTGTTCATGCTGCCTCCCGCCGCGATGCGCCGCCCTCGCCAGGCATGGCGACATAGTCTTCATTGCTCCGGTGCTGTCTTCCATCGAAAGTACAGTTCGGTACTGCCCTTGGCATGCACCACCGTATTGCGCGTCTGCACCTGGCCCTGGTTATCGGCGCTGACCTGGTATTTCCCTGGCGGGACGCTGAAGAACAGGTAGGGGCCATCGCTGACGGCGTCCACCAGGCTAGCGCCTTGCGCGTCGCGCAAGCTGACCTTGACCGCGCCGAAAAACTCCCCGCTCACGGCGGCCAGTGTCAGGCGCAGGTTGTACTGCGCGGCGGCCGCGCGCAATGCGCCAGCCTCGTCGCTGCCAATCCCGCCGGTAACGAATCTGATCGCGCCCTGCTGCTGCGCCGCCGGCAGCGGCACGTCTTCGGCCAGGCAAGCCTGGCTGGCCAGGGCGCACAGCACGGCGGCTGACAATTGACGGAATGTGTTCATGATGAACTCCCGGAGCAGGATCGACACTCAGTGGACCACGAT
>DASWTB010000400.1:0-4750 GCA_036402315.1 Pseudoduganella sp.
CCGATCAGCGGCTTGACGGCTTCGCGCATGCGCTCGACGTCCAGCTTCCAGTGCGTAAAGCCGGCGCGGCCCGCCAGCAGCGGCGAGCGCACCTGGTGGTTGTACAGCAGGTAATGGTAAGTGCGTGAACGGGCGCTGAAGCGCGAGTGGAACTCCTGCTCCGGGGTCGGCGCCTCGGGCAGGTAGCGCGCCCAGCGCACGCCGATCGATTCGGGCAGGAAGGCATTGATGCCGCGCACCCAGGCATGCTCCGCGCGATCGAGGTCGGTGTCGAAGTGCACCACCTGGTTCAGCGCGTGCACACCGGCGTCGGTGCGGCCGGCGCAAGTGGTGCCCAGCTTGACACAGGCGAAGCGCTCGATGGCTTCCTCCAGTTTGTTCTGCACGGTCTGGCCGTGCGGCTGGATCTGGTAGCCAAGCCAGTCGGCGCCGTTGTACTGAACCCCTAATGCAATGCGTTTCAAAATAAAAAATGCCCGGTCAGATTGATCTGTGACCGGGCATTATACGGCTAAACCTTAGCCGGGCTGAGGTTTACCCCAGCTGCGCACGCATGGCGCTGGCGCGGGACACCTGGTCGTCACTGCCGCCGCGGATCACTTCATCCAGCAGCTCGCGGGCGCCTTCCTTGTCGCCGATTTCCTGGTAAGCCACAGCCAGGTCCAGCTTGGTGTCCATCTCCATGTGCAGGGCGGACATCTCTTCCTCGTTCTTCGGCGCTTCAGCCACTTGCGCAGCGCCGCCGAGGTCGAGGTCGATGCCGGACAGGTCGAAGTCGGCCGCCGGGGCGGCAGCCGCCGCAGGAGCCGGTTCAACTGGCAGGTCCAGCGCGAAGTCGGCAGCCGACAGTGGCGCTTCTTCAACTGGCGCTGCAGCTGGTGCGCTCGCCGCAGGCAGCGAGAAGTCCATGCTGCTCAGGTCCGCCAGCGGGTCGGCTGCCGGTGCTGCCGGCTTGGACTCGGTTGGCAGACCCAGGTTGAAGTCCATGCCGATATCGGCCATGGCATCCGGTACCGGAGCGGCTTCCACCGTTTCCACCTTGGCAGCTGGCGTATCCAGGCCGAGGTCGAACGACAGGTCCTGCACTTCTTCCGCAGCAGGTACTGGCGCCGGCGCTGCTTCTGCCACGACCGGAGCGGCAGCTGCCGGCTCGTCGAAGCTCAGGCCGCCGAGGTCGAAGTCCAGGGTGTTGCTGTCGGCAGCTTTCGGGCCAGGCTTGGATTCTTCAGCCAGGGACGGCAGCGCACCTGCGTCGCGGTCCAGGTCAAAGTCCATCACGCTGGCAGCGGCAGCTGGCGCGGCGTCCTGGCTCAGGTCCAGGTCCAGGCCATCGGCAGCAGCTTTGGCTGGTGCAGCGGGCTCAGCAAACATCGCAGCGAAGTCGTTGAGCTCATTCGACTCGCTGGCTACGAAAGGGGCTGCACCAGCGGCAGCGGCGGCGCCCATGCCGGCAGCGGCCTTGGCTTGCGCAGCACCGACGTACAGTGGATTGTCAGGATCGATGGAAACGCCCAGCGCAGCAGCTTGCGCCCACTCGTCGCCCGCGCCCTTGGTCATCGAATACAACTCGCTGGCCTGGGTTTCGAAGGCACGCGCATCCTTGCGGCCGGCGTAGATTTCCAGCAGTTTCAGGCGCACTGGGTGGCGTTCCGGATGGACGCGCAGGGCTTCCTTCAGGATTTCCTCTGCCTGGGCATCGCGGCCGTAGGCGATGTACACATCGGCTTCCGCTACCGGATCAACTTCATTGGTATCGAGCTGGCTGGCCGATGGCGCGAAGTTGGAGTTGAACACGCTGTTGCTGGTGTCCACGCTCTGGCCGCCGGTTTCGGCGAACAGGGAATGCGCGGTGGTGCCAGGATCGCCCAGCACGCTGGCAGCTTCCGTATTCGGCAGCGACAGCTCTTCGGCAGCCTTGCGGCGGCGGACCACCAGCAGTGCAGCCGCACCGAGCAGCGCAGCAACGCCAGCGCCGATCAGCTTGATGTTTTCCATGATCATGTCGACCAGGCCTGGCTCGACTTTCGCCGGAGGCGGGGTCACCGAGCGCTTTGGCTTGGTTGGCTGGGCCGGAACCGCTTCGGCCGGAGCGGAGGCTTCCGGAGCCACAGTAGCTGGCGCGGCATCGGCCGGTGCTGCAGCGGCAGGCGCTGGAGCCGGTGCTGGGGCTGCCGCGGGTGCTGGCGTCGGTTCGGACAGCTTGACGGCCGGGCTGGCCGCCGGTGCCGCGGCAGCCGGTGCCGGCGCTGCAGCCGGCGCCCCTGCTTTCGCTTGGGCGCTGGCGGCGGCCTTGTTCTTCACCTCCATCAACTTCTCGAGGTTGTTGACGTTCTTTTCCAGCTCCTTCACGCGGGCGCTGGCGTCGGCCATCTGGCGATCCTTGGCGATCTTGTCTTCCACCGTGCCGGTCTTGCCTGGCTTGCTGGAAGCTTCGCCTGCCTTGGACAGTTTCAGCTGGTCTTTCGACTCGGTGACCGCAGTTGGGCGTTCCTTGACCTGGGCAGTGATCTTGCCGGTCTGGCTTTGCTGGGATTCCGCTTCCTTGGACGGGGTAGCGGCAGCCACCTGGCCGGCCAGCTTGGAGCGGTAAGCGTTGAAGTCGGCAGCATGGGCCACCACCACGCCGTGGGCTTCACCCTGGCTGGTACCCTTGACGGTGCCGGCATCCGGCACCGACAGGATGGTGCCGGACTTCAGGCGGTTCATGTTGGCGCCGTTGAATGCGTCCGGATTGGCGCGGAACAGGGCCACCAGCATCATGTCCAGCGACACGTCGGCTGGCTTCAGGCGGCCGGCGATCTTGCCCAGCGTATCGCCCTTCTTGACTTGATAGCTGTCGGCGCCTTCTTGCGCTGCAGCGGCACGCGGTGCAGCCTGGGCAGGCGCCGGTGCTGCTGCACGCGACGGCGCAGCTGCGGCCGGAGCCGCGCCAGACGCGGCGGCCGGCGCCGCTGCCGAAGCGGCAGGCGCTGGTGCAGGAGTCGACGTAGCAGCCGGGCGCGTATTGCGCGACGGTGCTACTTGCGCGGAATTGGTGGTGCGCAAGTCGGCCGGGTCCAGCAGGAAGGTGTACTCGCGTACCAGGCGTCCATTGGTCCAGGTCAACTCCAGCAGCATGTCAACGAAAGGCTCGTTGATCGGCTGGGACGAAGTGATACGAATAAATTGGCGCGAGCCACGGGCTTCGACCTCGAAGCGCAGGCTGAGCAATGCCGAATTGAAGTCGATATTGGCGGCACGGAAGGCTTCCGGCGAGGCCAGCTTGGCCACCAGTTCGGATGCTTCTTCAGGGGTAACGGCAGTCAATTCGATTTCGGCGCGCAGCGGCTGCCCCAGCGAGGAGAGCACAGTGAGCTTGCCAAGGCCTGCTGCGTTGACGGAAATAGGTGCGAGCACTGCACCGCTGAGCATGGCAGCGGTCAGTGTTTTCAACGCGAACGAAGCGACCTTGGAAGGTTTTTGAACAGGCATAGTGAGCGACGAAAAATGGTTAACGTGGAAACAAAGTTACTTTTCCAGAGGTCTCAACATAACATCATGCTTTAAAGCATGCAAGCATTCTCCCACTATTCTCCCTGTTAAGGAACTATTCTGTTTCGTTCATGCCGAAAATATTCCTGTTGCCAAAGAAAAAAGCCGGAATTTCCTTAGAAATCCGGCCTTTAGAAAATACTTCTTAACTTGTTTATTATTCAGTAGGTATTAGCTGATTAATAACAGTTTATTTATCCAATACGATGCGCAGCATGCGGCGCAGCGGCTCGGCCGCGCCCCACAGCAGCTGGTCGCCGACGGTGAAGGCCGACAGGTAGTCGCCGCCCATCGACATCTTGCGCACGCGGCCAACCGGGATGGTCAGGCTGCCGGTGACGGCGGCCGGGGTCAATTCCTTGACCGACGCCTCGCGCGTGTTCGGCACGAACTTCACCCACTGGTTGTCCTTGGCGATGATGTCGTTGATCTCGTCCAGCGGCACATCCTTGCGCAGCTTGATGGTCAGCGCCTGGCTGTGGCAGCGCATGGCGCCGATACGCACGCACAGGCCGTCGACCGGGATCGCGGAGGCGGAGAAGCCTTCGCCGCGGCCCAGGATCTTGTTGGTCTCGGCGCCGCCCTTCCACTCTTCCTTCGACTGGCCGTTGCCCAGGTCCTTGTCGATCCAGGGAATCAGGTTGCCGCCCAGCGGGACGCCGAACTGCTTGGTTTCTTCCGGCGACAGGCCGTGCTGGGTGGCCAGCACTTGCTTGTCGATTTCCAGGATGGCCGAGGCCGGGTTGTCCAGCAGGTGCTTGACCGAGGCGTTGATGGTGCCGTACTGGGTCAGCAGTTCGCGCATGTGCTGCGCGCCGCCGCCGGAGGCGGCCTGGTAGGTCATGGACGTCATCCACTGCACCAAGTCCTGCTTGAACAGGCCGCCCAGGCCCATCAGCATGCACGACACGGTGCAATTACCGCCGATGAAGTTCTTCACGCCCTTGGCCATGGCGTCCTTGATCACGTTCAGGTTGACCGGGTCGAGCACGATCACGGCGTCCTTGTCCATGCGCAGGGTCGACGCGGCGTCGATCCAGTAGCCGTTCCAGCCGGCCGCGCGCAGCTTCGGGAAAACCTCGGTGGTGTAGTCGCCGCCCTGGCAGGAGATGATGATCTCGCAGCGTTTCAGTTCGTCGATGTTGGTGGCGTCTTTCAGGGTAGTCTCGTTCTTCGCCATCTTCGGCGCGGCGCCGCCGGTGTTCGAAGTGGAGAAGAA
>DASWTB010000401.1:0-16907 GCA_036402315.1 Pseudoduganella sp.
AGAGGTCGGCAATATCGGTAGTGACCTTGTGGGGATTACGAATCTCATCGTACAGCTTGACGCGGCAGCCAAAGAGAGTCGCATTGGTGCGGTTGAAACGCTAATCAAGACGTACGGTGCAGACTCTTGTGCAGTCGACCAGGCGCTGTCATTGCTCGAAGCTCCCAAGTTGCAGAAAATCTCATCTAGTGGTCGCATCAACGTGCTCGTGTTTTTGCGAAATACGAGACCGACAGCGTGGACGCCCGCATTGCTCTCCCGGGCTGATGTAGCGATAGCTGGAATTCAAGCGCGCCATGAATCTAAGGCGTCGGAAATCGGTGGACAAACCAAGGACGCATTAGACAAACTTACTGCACATCTCACCAAAACCAGAGCGCAAAAGTGAAGTGTGGCGCGGAACTTTTGCGCAACCAGGCCCCGCTGGCGAAGGCGGAGAATGACACCATCTGGCCGTCCTTGTTTCGCGCGGGCCACTTCTTAGACGCCGGCGTCAGGAAATCTCACCAACGCCAGTGCATCTGCGCCAGCCACAAAGCGCAACCGATCGGAAGCGTCATTCGCAGCCGCCCAAACGACTTCGGCTACGTCGGTCTCTCGGGTCACTGCCTCCAGGCGGGAAAAACCTGCAAACACTCGCTGTGCGAAAGGTTCGTAAGCGGCTGGGATCAGTCCCTGCATGCGCTGCTGGCCATTGGCCGTGAAGCTGGTTGAAGGACCATAGCCAGGCTCGACCAGTTTGGTGCTGATGCCGAAGTCTTTGAGCTCCAATTGCAGCGACTCGGTAAAGCCTTCAATCGCGGTTTTGCTGGCCGTGTACGCGGCCACCAGAGGGAACGGCGCTAAAGTCGCGCTAGACGTTACGTTGACAATGACGCCTTCACGGCGCTGCCGGAATTGTGGAATGACCGCCTGGCACATGGCCATCACGCCGAAAGTATTGGTGTCGAAAATCTCGCGAACAGTGGACATGGGTGTAGCTTCAAGCGCGCCGAAAAGCCCAAGTCCAGCGTTGTTCACGAGCACGTCGATTGGCCCTGCTTCGTGCAATGCCAGGGCAATGCTATCAGCATCGGTGACGTCCAGCCTCAACACCCGCAGATTGCTCGACGCAGGAAGAAGGTCGTGACGTGGCGTGCGCATGGTGGCGATGACCTGCCAGCCTTGCGACAGAAAATGACGCGCAGTTTCAAGGCCATACCCGGACGAGCAGCCGGTGATCAGTACAGTTTTCATTTGATTCTCCAAGTGTGGGTTGACTCGGAGAGAACAATATAGGAAGCTCGCAAGACTTTCGATAACGAAGAGTCCACAAGTGTTTAGCCAAAGTCCAGAAACATCCGACCCACTTTCGGAGGTGGTCAAGCTGTTGAGGCCCCATGCGGCGTTTGCCAACATTATTAGCGGCAAAGGGAACTGGGCTGTCCGTTACTCCGAATTTGGTTTTCCGAGCTTCTGCATCATGTTGCATGGCGGCTGCCTGCTGTCAGTCGATGGCCATGAGCCAGTTGCAATTAGCGCGGGTGACTTCATCCTCTTGCCGTCCACGCCAGCCTTTACGATTTCGAGTTTCGCACCAGCGCCGCCGGTCTGCCTGGACCCTAACAAAGTAGCGAAAGACCGTAGGGAATTGCGTTATGGCGAGCAGGATGGTGCTCCAGATATGCGCTCGCTGGGCGGAGCGTTCCTGTTCGATCGGCAAGATGCAACGTTGCTCGTCTCACTTTTACCCAGCATCGTGCATGTGCGGGATTCAGCCCGCCTGCGGATGCTTGTGGATCTGGTCAAAGAAGAGTCCTCTGAGCCAAAGCCAGGAAGTGAATATGTGCTTTCGCGCCTGGCGGAGCTTCTGTTGGTGGAAGCAATGCGAACATCCACGGCAGGCAATGCGCCGCCAGGACTACTGCGCGGCCTTGGCGACGCGCGGATTGCGCCCGCGCTGACCGCAATGCATGCACGGGTTGATTACTCGTGGACAATCGAGAAGTTGGCAAAGATCGCCGCGCTGTCTCGCTCGTCCTTCTTTGATCGATTCAATCGTTTGGTTGGAACTGCACCGATGGACTACCTGCTAGCCTGGAGAATGGAGGTAGCAAAGCACCTGCTTCGTGCCAATGAGCTATCGGTGTCCGAAATCGCTGAACGGATTGGCTACGGTTCTTCAAGCGCATTCAGCGTCGCGTTCAGCAGGCACGTGGGGCAGCCGCCAAGCGCGTATGCTAATGCGCAGCCCTCTACCTCCAGCTAGTGCGAGACGTAGTCTATGTGTCGGAAATATGCTTCGGTGTTGATGTCGTTGTTTCTCACGCCGTTAAGCCAGATGACGCCACCTGGTCTGCTAGCGCGGACGAGCGCCGCGCTAGCAAGGTCTCCGATAGCTAACGAGGGGCACTGAATCAGAAACTGCTGAGTTGGCCTAGTCGACTACTTGGTAAATTCCAGCGGCCAATCACTTTCACATCCAATTTGCAGGACTTCTAGTGGGGAAGCCTCTACAAATAGAACTACGGCAAAAAGATCGCTGCCACATTCACTACAAATAGCATAGCAACACTCCTGCACAGTGTCACTTTCCCCAATTCGATTTCGTCCGCAAACCCATTCCCCCCAACGTTGGTCACTGGGATGCCACCAACGCATTCTGTCTCCTAACTTGTACTCATACTCAACTTGCGCAAATCTTTCGTTTGTAGCTAGAGAACGCATGCGCAAATTCAAAAGTTGTCAACTTCACCCGCCTCTTCTGGCCAAGTGTTGTCAGACACCGCACCAAAAAAGGAAAGCTCCCCCGATAGCTTAGGCCCTTAGTCCCAGATACTCTCGTGTACTGTACGAGGCAGTCAGGCCGAAGAACTATTCCCATAGGGTCACGTCCCATAAAAATCTGCGTTGTCGCATCCGTCGAGCCAAAGGATCGTAACTTGCTATTTACAAGTTCGCGCGACGTGATAATTTGTTAGAATATTCTTGACCGATCAACGCAGCTAGCTTGTTGATTGAAAGTTAAGTTTAAAGCGCTCCTCGCGAGAAAATGATGAACACCGACGGTGCCACCGCCTCGAGATTGGATCCTGATTCCAAGGAAAGTTCCGCTTGGTACGGCGAAGCGATGTGCCAATTGGTTGACGTGGTGCAGGAGCTGTCATTGGCTCGCGACCTCGCTAGCGTCATGGAAATCGTGCGCCGGGCCGCGCGAGATCTGACCGGCGCCGATGGCGCTACTTTCGTGCTCCGTGATGGCGATCAATGCTATTACGCGGAAGAGAACGCCATTCGACCATTATGGAAGGGTCGCCGTTTTCCAATGAGCCTGTGCATAAGCGGCTGGGTTATGCTCAATAGGAAAAGCACCGTCATTCCTGACATATTTCAAGATCCGCGGATTCCCGTCGACGCATACTGCCCCACTTTCGTCCGTAGCTTAGCCATGGTCCCGATCCGGACACGTGATCCGATTGGTGCGATTGGCAATTATTGGGCGGAAACCAACCAGCCAACCGCAGAACAGGTAGCAGTTCTTCAGGCGCTAGCTGATACGACAGCGGTTGCGATGGAGAACGTTCGCGTCTACGCGGAACTTGAGGCAAGAGTTAAGCAAAGAACGACCGAGCTTGAAGAGGCCAATTCTCAGTTGCGCAGAGAAATCGCCGAACGCCAACGAGCCGAAGAGAAAGTTCGCCGCTTGGCGGTTTCCGATGAACTCACCGGCCTTTACAACCGGCGAGGATTCATGACCTTCGGCACCCGCGACTACCTCCAGGCTCGCCGTTCCAAACAGCGCGGCCTGGTGCTTTTCGCCGATATCGATGGACTTAAGCGCGCCAATGACACCCAAGGTCATGAAGCCGGTGACCGGATGATTGTAGCCGCCGCCAACGTCATGAAGTCCACCTTCCGCGAAACCGATGTCGTGGCGCGGCTTGGTGGCGACGAATTTGCGGTGTTCGTCCACGGCTCAAACGAGAACGAACAGCAATTGCTCGAACGCGTCAACGCCAACCTGGATCAGATTCGGCGCGACATTGATGTCCCTTTAGCGATGAGTATTGGCGTCGTCGAATGCAAGTGGGATTCAGATGAATCCTTCGAAAGCCTCCTTCGCTTAGCCGATGAAGCTATGTATGGGGTGAAACGCGCGAGGCGATCAACAGCTCGCTTTGCCGTTCCAAGCTCCAATCAGCCTGACGAACTTCGTGCAAGTGCGGCTCGGCAGAGTTTTTCCGTGGCGCGAGAAGGAACGGCACGAGCGTAGCGCCCGACAAAGACGGTCGCTTGGTTCCACTATTCGGAAATAGCGACGAAAGCGCGGTGGCCCAGTGCGTACGCTTTCCTCAAGGGGCATCTGGCTGCGCTAAGGGCTACAAGGCCATCCCCCCTTCCGCGTATCTCATCGATCCTACAAGATTCGCCTGGTCAAGTTTGGCGATCGTCGAATGCAATTTGTACACGGATGAATCGTTCGAAAGTCTATAGTGGACCCGTCAGTCAAGACACTCAGCCGGTTAATTTAAGCTGTGCTCATCTCTACAACTTTCGGCTCGCTCCACGAACCGGGCGCGTACAAGACCGACTACTCGCGCCCGAGCGCCGGTCGGAAAGATGCATTCCGGGTTGCCTTCTGGCGATTGGGCGTGGCGAGGACGTGATCAATGACGCTGGCAGGTACCCGGCAGTTCCTCAGGTAGTGCAATGCCACGTTAAAACCGCCCAGCGCGGGAGGGGCCGCCACCACCCATTCTCCCGAGCTGTCGTCACTGTGCTTGATTGCTCGCATGGATGCCCCATGATGTCGCCCCGCCCCCCGAGCTCGGTATCGCACGGCCAGCATGAATGTCGAGCTGGCCTTTCCCTGAAAATCCCAAGTGTGCCGCCGGCGTGCCACGATTTATCATCCCACGGCTCAGGCAGGGAGCAAAAGATCATGTCATGATCGAGCCCGTCCCCATGCCGGCCCGATCATCCGGCAGCACTGCCGAGATGCTGGAAAAGGGTTGATTTTGCTCTAGCAGCCGACGACAAGTATCGGCCGAAAGCGGCTTGCTGTAGCGGAAGCCCTGAATCTCATCGCATTGCTTGAGCCGCAGGAACTCTTCCTGCTCCACGGTTTCCACCCCTTCCGCGATGACCTTCAGGTTCAAGCTATGGGCCAGCGTGATGATGGTCGCCGCAATCAGGGCATCGTCTGCATCGCTTGTGATGTCGCGCACGAAGGATTGATCGATCTTCAGGCCGTCAATCGGAAAGCGCTTCAAATAGCTCAGGCTTGAATAGCCGGTGCCGAAATCGTCGATCGACAGGCGCACCCCCATGCCTTTAAGAGCCGACAGCGTCGCAATTGCCGCCTCCACGTCCTCCATCAGCAGGCTCTCGGTCAGCTCAAGCTCAAGGTACTTGGGCTCCAGCCCCGTCTCCCGCAATACGCGCTGAACTACCTGGTGCAAGCCCTCCTGGCGGAATTGGCGCGCTGAAAGGTTCACCGCCACCCGGATTGGCGGCATGCCGGCCGTCTGCCACGCACGATTCTGGGCACAAGCCGTATGCAGGATCCATTCGCCGAGTTGCGCGATCTGGCCGGTTTCCTCCGCGACGGGAATAAACTCCGATGGCGCGATGGTGCGCTCGCCGTCGGCACCGCGCCAGCGCAATAATGCTTCGACACCCACGATCATGCGCCTGTTCAGGTCGATCTGCGGCTGATATTCCAGGAAGAGTTCCTGACGTTCGAGCGCATACCGCAGGCGCGACTCAAGCATCAGGCGGCGACTGATGCGTTGATTGAGTTCGGGCGTGAAGAACTGGCATTCATTGCGCCCCAGCTCTTTCGCACGATACATCGCTGCATCGGCATGGCAAAGCAGCGTGGTGGCATCCGCCCCGTCTTGCGGGTAGAGGCTAAAGCCGATGCTGCAGGTGACCGTGATTTCATGTCCGGCGACCTGGATCGGGCGCGCAATGGAATCGAGGAGCTTGCGCATGACCCGTGTCACCACAAACTCGTCGGAATGGTCGATCACCAACACGAATTCATCGCCGCCCTGGCGCGCCACAGTATCCCCCTCGCGCAGGCATGCCTGCAGCCGTTGCGCCACCGTCACCAGCAGGAGATCGCCAACCTCATGGCCCAGGGTGTCGTTAACGTACTTGAACCGGTCGAGATCGACAAAGGCGACCGCAACCTGGTGCCCATAGCGTTCGGCAGCTGCCAGCGCGTAGCGCAGGCGTTCCATCAAGCGCCGCCGGTTTGCAAGACCCGTCAGGGTGTCGAAATTGGCCTGGTATTCAAGCTGTGCTTCATAGCTCTTGCGCATCGTGATGTCTTCGACACTGCCCTCGTAGTGCGAGATCTTGCCCTTTGCATCGTAGATGGCGCGGGCATTCTTGCGAACCCAGATCACGCAATTATCCCGGCAACGGACTTGCGTCTCAAAATCCCGCACTTCGCCCACCTGCGCCAGCATCTCGAAAAATTCCTGCCGCCGCTCTGCATTCAAATGGCATGCATCCGGCTCCGCGTTGCGCTCGATGAGCAGCTCTTCAGGGGAACCATAGCCGTAGATACGCGCCAGCGCCGGATTTGCGCTCATATAGTGTCCATCGACCGTAAACTGGAACAAGCCTTCGACCGCATTCTCGAAAATCCCGCGGTACTTCTGTTCTGCGATGCGCAGCGCTTTCTGAGTACGGTTCTGTTCGGTCATGTCCATCACCAGCATGACCATCGCATGGGGCAATCCGCTGGCTGGCACCGGGTTGGCCGATACATACGCGAGCAAAGGCTCCGCGCCTGCCGGGTGCAAGCTCAGATAGATCGACGATGGCAGCATGCGCTGCAGCAGCGTCTTCACGGCGCGCAGGCTGGCGGATTCCAGTACCGGAAAGATCGACTGTCCCAGCAACTGATCCAGTGGCACGGCGACCATGGCGGCGAAGCGCGGATTGCAATACACGATAGAACCGTCCTGGGTCACCGTGACGGCGCCTTCCTGCATCGCCTCCAGCATCGCGCGGTAAGGAATGTCGCCGCTGCTGAACGTAATGATTTCATTGCGTCCGCCCGCATTGACCACCAGCGCATCGACCTGCCCATTGCGCAGGGCCTCCAGGGTTGCTTCCGCTTCGGCCAGCCGACGCCGCAAGTCGTCGATATCGCCGCTGGCGCAGGAGCACGCCTCTTGCGACGGTTCCCGCTTCAAATGGTAGTCCATGACTTGGCCAGCGGTGCGCGGTAGAGATCCAGGCCAACCAGCACCCGCTCGGTGTTGGACAGGTCGCCAATGACTTTTCGGATCGGCTTCGGCAACTGGCGTATCACCGTTGGAATGGCCAGGATCTGGTCCGCTATGGCACGTTGGGGTTGCTTGGTCAGGTCGATGATCTCGATCAGATAGCGCCCGGCCAGGTATTCTTCGCAGATCTGTTTCAGGTTATCGAACGCCTGCACCGATTTGGTCGTTTGTTCGGCAATGTATAGCCGCAGTACCCAGGTCTCGGCATGGTCACCCGCTTGCGCTGAAATATTCAATTGACGCCTCCGTTACCGATGGTCGCGCCGGAGCGCTGGTGACGCGCGGCGTCGGCCTGGCGCAAACCGGCCAGGTCGATGCGCTCTTTTTCGATCTCATTGAGATAAGTGCCCTGCTCCGCGTTCATCACGTTCATATTGGCATCGAGGTCGGCGCATTCGGCCCGCAAGACGGCAATGCGGTTCTCCAGTTCACGCCGCTTGTGTTCATAATCGCGTTTGCGACGCTGGTGTTCCTGGACCCTTGCCAGCTCCTGCGCCGCGTCCTTCGATTCCTGGACACGGCGTGCGCTGCCCATCAACACCTGCTGTGGTCCCAGGTACACATCCAGCAGCTCGACGCCATGCTCGGAAAGGCGGAACTCGCGAATCTGGTTGGAATGGGCCATGCCGCGCGACTTCAGGATATACAGGCCACGGTTGCGTTCTCCCACGTTCTCCACGTCGCGCATGCAGATCCAGGTGTCGATCAAGGATGAAATGCCATCGGTGCTGCTCTCCAGCTCGCCCGAATGCGTCAGGTCGCTGAACATCGCCGTCACGTGTCCTGACTTGAGGAAGTCGATCAGCCTGGTCAGCATGGACTTCGATTCCTGCCCCGAACGGATGAACGAGATATTCGAGATCGGATCGACGATGACGACAGAAGGCCTGAACTCTTGCACGCGCTTGTGCATGTTCACCAGGTGCATTTCCAGCCCGTACAGCGATGGACGCGCATTATGAAAACGCAGCAATCCCTTCTTGACGAACTGTTCCAGGTCGAGCCCAATCGAACGCATATTGCGCATGATTTGGGGAGCGGATTCTTCGAAAGCAAAGTACAGGCAGCGCTCGCCACGAGCGCATGCCGCTGCGGCGAAATGGGCGCACATACTGGACTTGCCTGAGCCCGCAGTGCCGGAAACGAGCACCGTACTACCGCGGAAATAGCCTTGCCCATCCAGCATCGTATCCAGCCGTTCAATACCACTGCTGAGCCGTTCATCGGACACAGAATGATCCAGTCCAAGAACTGTGACCGGCAAGATGGAGACACCGTCTTCACCGAGCAGGAAGGGATACTCGTTGCTGCCATGCGAGCCGCCCCGATACTTGAGGATACGCAGCCGCCTGGTCGCAATCTGGTCTGTGGCACGGGAATCGAGCAAGATCACGCAGTCGGCCACATACTCCTCCAGGCCCAGCCGCGTGAGGCCGCTGTCGCCGCGCTCGCCGGTGACCAGGGTCGTCATGCCCTTGTCCTTGAGCCAGCGGAATAGTCGCCTGAGCTCGGCGCGCAAGATCGATTGGTCCGACAGGCCGGCGAACAAGGCCTCAAGCGTATCGAGCACCACCCGTCGCGCACCGATTGTTTCGATCGCCGCTGCAAGACGAATGAACAAGCCATCGAGGTTGTATTCCCCAGCCTCGGCGATTGCTTCGCGGCGAATTTCAACGTAATCGATTGCCAGCAGCTTGCGTGAGGACAGTTCCGTCAGGTCAAAGCCAAGGGAGGCGAAGTTTTGCTGCAATTCTTCAGGCGTCTCTTCAAAGGAAACGAAGATGCCAGGCTCGCCATAGTTTGCGCTCCCATGCAGCAGGAATTCCATGCCAAGCATCGTCTTGCCCGAGCCGGCATTGCCGCAGACCAGCGTCGTCCGGCTGCGCGGCAGGCCACCGCCCAAGACCTCATCCAGGCCTGAAACGCCCGTGGGGCAATGGCCCACGGTTGGCACTGCGCGACTGTCGGTCCCAGGGCTCTTGCTCTTCTTCATGAAGGTTCTCCCTATCATTAAAGACAAACGGAGGATGCGCGGCCCGACAGGGGCGTGCTTCTTGATGCCTTGACTGAATACTCAATCGCTCTCGCAGGCCGGCATGACCGATGGCTGAGGCCAGCCGCTATCGCGCGCAGACGGCGCCGCCACGGTTTCCCCGTCATGTGCCGGCAGGCCGGCCGCATAGCGCGTGGCGGCGATAATCTGATTGATACGCTGCACCTGATCGGTGATCCGCCTGCCCGTGCTGCGGGCTCGCGCCGATAGTTGCTTCAGTTGACGCTCCGCTAGCACGGAGTCCGCCGCAGGCGCCTGCGCCAGTGAATCGGATTGCCTGGCGATCCCTTCCACCTCGCCAGCAATCGCCTCCAGATCCCATATCAGTTGATCGAGTGCCAATGCCTGTCCCAGGATCACTTCGCGGCAGGCGGCAGCTATCTTGACTGCGCATTTGGCATGCGCTTGCGGTCCGGCACTGCAATTCATCTGCTGCAATTCGATTCTTATCACGATGAACTCGCTATTCGTCCTGCAGAATGGAAAATTG
This sequence comes from Pseudoduganella sp., assembly GCA_036402315.1. GTDB lineage: Bacteria > Pseudomonadota > Gammaproteobacteria > Burkholderiales > Burkholderiaceae_D > Rugamonas. Next base: position 9,830 of record DASWTB010000401.1, read on the forward strand.
TCTAGCACAAATCTTACTGCGTTTTGTTCATTGCGTTCTGTCAATTTGTTGTCGCTATAACCTTCTTCAGGTCTGCAAGGATAGATATCCACAGCATAGCGAAATGCAAGAAAATCTTGTGTAGAGGCATACTCATTTGCATGCCCAACAAATGAGCAGTGCCCCCCTGTTGCGGAAAACCAAATTTTCCCGGAGCGCGACAGGCTGCATTTTGAAATTCACCGGGGCGGCCAAGTTTCGCGGGACGCTAGCACGCGCGGGGAAGGACCATCGTCCTGGCGAACCGCCGAAAAGGTGCTACGCTGCATTATCTCCCCTGCCGTTAAGTTGGCCTGTCTGCCGCGTGGCGGACTGCCCAGCTGGGGCCATTCACAACGATGTCGCAGCGGCTGATTGAAGGCAAGCAGCCGCAGAAGTGGGGGAGGATTGCTTATGAATGCCTCAAATTCCATCTTGATCGTCGACGATCAGCAGGACTTCGCCAACATGTTGGCGGATACGCTATCGGAGCACGACTGGCAGGCGCACGTGGCGTTTAACGGTAGCGACGCCCTGCAGATGGTGGAGCAATATCGCCCGCGCGTGGTATTGCTCGATATCGCAATGCTCCACATGAGCGGCTATGATGTGGCCATGGAACTTCACGCGCGTTATGGCTCAGAATGTCCAGCGTTGATCGCCCACACGGCATGGGCCGACAATGACCTTGTCAGGATGCAAGCCTCGCTTGCTGGTTTTGAATCGTTTCTGGTGAAACCAGCCTCCTTGGAACGCGTGCTGTCTGCGATTAACAGGCAATCCAGGGAACCGTTCAGGCATTAGACTGAAGTCATCCTGGCGCCGGCGGTTTCACCGCCCTTGTTCTGCCGCTGCGACTGGTGCCCGCGCCATCTGGCCGTTGCGCACCGGAGGTCAGCGCTGACTTGAGCCAGCGATCCAAAAACTCCGAACCCTGTGGCAGCCCGCTTGCGCCCGCCTCCAGGAATTCCCCTGAATAGCGGCTGGCACAGGCAATCGCATCCTGCACTGCTTTACCGAGCCCGTCCCGCAATTCAACGGTGACCTCAGCCACATGGCGCCCATACTCCGCCAGGCATTCAAGCCCGGGTTGGGTGTGTTGGCTTGCTGCCGACCAAAACTCAGCGGGACCTGCGCTGCCGGCAAGCTCGCACGACATTGCTTGGGACTCGTCCAATAGCTGTCGACAGGCCCGCATGCTGAGATGCGCGAGCTTGTCGGCGCAGTCGAACCATGCCTGGTTCGCTGCGTCCCATACGTCCAGATGTTCCGCCAGCTGGGATTTGATTACGGCCGGCAGGCGATGCTGCGTCGACGCGTCCATTGGCTTCCTTTCGTCTTTGCTAGCCATTAAGGCTGCGGTTCCGATGATAAAGACGCTTACACAGCGATCCCGTTGCGGTACAAGCGATGCGCCAACTCTGCACGCAGCCAGCTGGAAGGAGGCGGTGCGTCGTGATGGCCGTTCATTTCATAGGCCACTGCCAGCGGAACGTCCATCGTCGTCAAATGGTTCAAGAACCAGCGCCTCAGTTGCCGAAGGGTGAGCCGCACCAATTCCGTGTCGCCGGGGAGAAGCTCTGCTGCCGCCTGCCGCACAGTACGGATGACCCTGGCATGGTCCTCGCAGTGTCTGGCGTCAACGAAGCCAAACGTGCGACCGATCCAGGCTTCCTCTTCGTGGAAATTGCGCTCAAGGAAGTCCATCAAGTCGGACAGGGCGCGGCCGATCGCATCGTCGGCCAAAATAGAAAGTCGCGCGAGTTCATCGAGAAAGAACTTATGCGCCGTATCCATCACTGGTATGCCCAGCAACATCTCGTCAGACCAAGCAACTGCGCGATCCATCGTGTCCTCCTCTTCTTATTGTTGATGAACGCAACGGTCGGAACCCAGGCTTGCAACAGACGTGGCCAACAAGTTCCAGGGCGAGGCAAACCGAAAGTGTTATCAGACCATGATTTCTCTTGCGTGGCAAACGTCCCGTTAACACCATACAACTGTGGGCAACTGTTCACAGCCAACAACGCTCAGCCTGGGCTGCCTACGACTGGAGAGGAAGCACCAATGCTGTCTCGCGGCGGGCCAGCAAGAGGCTTCGCGCCGTGAGATCCAGCACCACCGGAAAGTCATCCCGCAATGCGCTCAAGCGACGATTTAAAGTACTTTCACCCATGGACTCGATGTCGCCCCGGCAAGCAAACACGATCTTATTCATGCTGTCCAGCGCGTCAATCACGGTCAACGAACCATCGAATGCTGTATGCAGGCGCCCCAGATACAGGCCCACATCGGGGTCGTCACCGAGCAAGTTGGTCACTAAAATGCCGTCAGGTGCCAGCGCGCGATAGCAGTCGTCGTAAAACCGCTGGCTGCACAGTTGCGGCGGCTGCCCCTTCCTATCGAACCCGTCCACCAGCAGCACATCGAACCGGTCTGCGAATTGGCGCACGAAATCAGCACCATCGACACATCGCACCTGCAGCCGCTGGTCGTCCTGCGGAATACGGAACTCGTCACGCAAGGCGATGACTTCAGGGTCGATTTCAGCCACCGCGATGTCGGCGGAGGGCAGATAGCGGTAGCAGAACTTGGCCAGCGAGCCGCCGCCAAGGCCGATCATTCCGATACTGCGCGGCGCCGGATTGAACAGCAGGAAGCCCATCATCGTCTGTGTATAGCCAACAATCAAATCGTCTGGAGCATCCAGCAACATTTCGCTCTGTATTGCGTAAAGATCGAAGTGCAGCGCAAGCGCGTGCGGCTGACGCCGAAGAAAAGGCCGGTCTTTCCGGGACAGGTCGACCATTTGCACAAAGCTGTCGACCTGTCTGATGACATGACGGGTGCTCGGCGGCAAGTTCTCCGCCAAGAGCATTGAAGCGACTTCGTCGCTTAACAGAGCCATCACGCGCCCCGGCGCGAATCTTATCTCGGCGCGGGCCACAATCTCCGCCATCGTTACACGCAAATGAAGCTCGAACAGGCACGGTAGGCGCGAAGCGCGCAGTTGTCGATAATACATACGATGCGAACTGATTGATAACGCCGGTATCATAATGCATCCGAACTTGAGGGCCGTTCAATCATCCAGCGCGGCCATCCCAAGGCAGGACACTGGACTTTATCCGGCGATGGGCACGCTACCTGCTTCGCTAGGCATCTTAAGACACGCTTCACTTTGAGAATGGCGCATATTGCGTAGGCGTCCGTGACTTCTCCATTGACGCTCCAACCGCCAACGGCCTGGCGTACCAGCGCCCCCAGTTCCCAATTCGACGGACACATGCAAATCGGCGTTCTTGATCAACGTACCGTCAAGTCCGTTTGCGATTGATCAGCTGAGTTGCACTCCGTGCGCGGAAAGCGCTGAAGCATGCGCATTGTTCTCGACTAGTGATAATTCAATAGAAATTGCATGTATTGCATGGTGTTTAATAATCAGCGCATTTCTCGACAATAACCAAACAGACGAGGCGATCATGGCAAAATCTGCGTCCGCACCAAAGTCTTCATCAAAGTCGACTGCTAAAGCTAAACTGGCACCGATCACGAAAACCACTCCGAAGTCGAAACCCGCCGCGGCGTTGCGGCGGGGGTGCAAGATGTCAGCCAGCCTGGCTGCTCTAGTGGGCGCACCACAGAAGCCGACGCCGCTTGGCAAATCACTCGCCTTCGGAGCACAAGGGCCAGCCACCCAAGGCGATTCCAGCCTGCACGTCCTGGTGCGATGCACCAACCCAGCGACCAGGTCGGTGGCGGGAATACCTTTAGCCAAGGGCTCGGGCGATGTCATGACGGCGTTGGTGCCGGCCAGTAAACTGGCGAAGTTCGCGGCCTCCCCATTGGTGGAAAGGGTTTCGGCACCGCGGATGATGCGTCCGCTGATGGATATCGCCTCACCGCTGGTGGGTGTGCCTAAATTCGTTAAGAAGACGGGAGCGTCTGGCAAGGGTGTCATCATCGGAATCGTCGACACGGGTATCGATCTCTCGCATCCGGCGTTTGCCGGCCGCATCTTGCAGCTATGGGACCAGGAGATCGAAGGCACTGGGCCCGGCAATGGATTGGGCAACTTCGGCTCGGTGCTGACAGGGCCGGCCATGTCTGCGAGCAAAGACCTTCATGGCCATGGAACTCACGTCGCGGGGATCGCCGGCGGTAACGGACAACAATACCCGGGGGTGGCGTCCGGCGCCGATTACCTGATTGTGAAGACCAATTTCCAAAACAGCGCGATCGTCGAGGGCGTCCGCTGGATCTTCGCTGAGGCGTCCAAGCTGGGCCGCCCATGCGTCGTCAATCTAAGTCTGGGCGGTCACTATGATGGTCACGATGGCTTAGACGACACTAGTATTGCGATCAGCGATGAATGTGGGCCAGGACGGCTGGTGGTGGCTGCAGCGGGCAATGAAGGGAGCGACCACATTCACGCGGTCCAGACAGTGAAGGCCGCAAGCCCAGGAATCTTCGGAATCAAGGTTCAGCCGCGCACGGCGATCGAGGCCGCCCCATACTTCCTGGTCAACGGCTGGTATTCAGGCAAAGCCAGCTGCGAGGTGCGCGTTGTCGCTTCCAACGGCACGAGCAGCCCGTGGCAGAAACTCATCGCCACCGACCCAGCAGTCAAGTCCTACACGCTAGGCAGCAACACTGTGACGATTTCCACGCCGGACTCGCCCGCGCCCAATGGGGACCGTCAGTTCGTGGTCGAGGTCCAGGGCAATGCGGCGCCCGTTCAAGGCGGCAACTGGAGAGTGGAAGTGCGTCGCAAGACGGGCAATCCAGGCACCGTGCACGTTTGGCTACTCGTAGATCCTGACCGGCCGAACTCAGCCAAATTCACGGAACCAGTGTTCAACAACCTCATCGGCTCGCCTGGCGCCGGACTGGACGTCGTCACTGTGGCGAGTTACACCAGCAGGAATGCTTGGAAAGACCTATCCGGAGACGACGAGTCAGTTGGATTGGCACCCGATTCAATTTCCGAGTTCAGCAGCCCAGGGCCGCTGCGCAGTGGTGTCTTGAAACCGGATGTAGCGGCGCCGGGCGCCATGATCGCTTCCTGTCTGTCGTCCGCCTCCGCCGTAGAGCAGCGCCACGTCATCGCGAAGCGATACCGGGTCATGGCAGGAACAAGCATGGCAGCTCCATTTATTTCAGGACTACTCGCGCTGATGCTGGAAGGAAAACCACAGGCCACGCCCGCCCAGGCGAAGGCTTGGTTGAAGAAAGGGTCCTCCATCCCAAACGCCGTCGCCGGCAAACATGATATAAAGTGGGGATATGGCTTAATCAAGGTGTAGGCAATGGCAGTAGGCAAGTTCGATGCGGCACTGAATGTCCACCTGTCCCGCCAAAAGCAAGGGACAGTGGGCGTTTCAGTGCGCCTGAGTTCCCCTCTTTCGGAAGCCGAAGCGGCGCAAATGAAATCGCTGGGCATAGCCGGCGCCGACACCGGCAGGCGAGTATTGTTTGGCACCGTTCCCCTGACTGCCCTACGTTCCCTTGCCGGCTTTGACAAAGTAGTCCGGCTCTCGCTGAATCAAACGATGGCGCCCAAGCCCGATGTCGCTGCCTGAACGGCGCTCGTAGCGCAGCGAAACTAGAATGCTGGCTTCGGCGCGTCACCGCGCGCGGCGATTTTTACTTTGCTGAGCGACTCGTCCATCAGTTGCACGGTAACACGGAAAACATGGAGTTGTGGCCCCCGGTCACCCATGCAGGCGATGGTTACGTTAGGCTTGGCGCACCAGCTCGACGTCATGCCACGCGCCACACTGGGCTTGCCATGCCAAGGCGGACACCGGCGACATCAAAGTTCGAAGGATCGACCGGGCGAACAGTTTGGTCAATGGCGAAGGCGGGAGCTGCAGCGAGCAGAACTGGCGGCGCCGTCGCGCCGGCAGATTTCAAATGCTTGTTGGTCGCCTTGTAGAACAGGACGATCTCCACTCTTTGCGCGAAGCGGTCATAACCAGCCGTCGGCTAATGGTCATACCATTTGGCGTGCCGCAGAATTTGCTCAATGTAACGTCCCAGCAGGGCTCCCTCGGCAAAGATGGTGATTCGCGACAGCGTTCCCCTATCACTAAGCGCTATCGCGCTGTGGGAAGGCCCCTTCCTGACGTCGCGTTGCGCCCGCGCAAACGCGGAAGCACCAAGCGCACTTCGCTGATTGCTCAGTACTCCGGCCCAGGTGCATTGGCTGAACACTTCCGACATCGGCAGCTTGGCATCGTCAATAAAGAACAGAACGATACCGCGCTTTAGGGAACGAGATCCCGCCGTGGAAGTCCAGCCGCCGGCCCAGAACTGTGTAAGGCCATCAATGATGTCCCCCTGAGCGAGATCGAGCTTCACGGTGCTGCCCCGCGAAGCTTTGGCAATATGGCGCAATCGTTCACGTCCCGGCTCGGGCCATTCTTCGGCCAAACAGTCAGAATCGTAGAGCAGCACTTGTTTCGAAGCCCGCACCAATGGCGCGATTACGCTCGTCAAAATGCGCTGCTCCTCTGCACGCGACTCCGGGGTATCTGCCAATACCAGCTTCGCTCCAAGGTTATGCAGTTTCGCCATGAAATGCCTGCTTGCACGGGCATCATTCCGAAACTGCTCAGCCTCTTGTTCACTCAACTTCATACACTCCTCCTGACGACAATCAGAACACGATGTCGCCGGCCTTAACCACCAAGTCGACGAAGTCCTGGATGGACTCATATCCCTTCACATGGCTGCATGATGACAGATACCGCCTCTTATCCAACCGTGCGCTTGATCTTTCGCTGCCTGCGCGAGCTTTCGTTCGGGTTTTTCATACTTTTTTCATACCCTGCTCACAGGCAACAAAAAAGGCCTACAACGATGCGTTGTAAGCCTTTGATTTTATTGAGTGTTTCTGGTGGGAAGTACAAGTTTCGAACTTGTGACCCCTGCAGTGTGAAAGCTCAGATGCGAGTCAGAGAGAGCTCTCTTGAGACACCGCTCATAGGGGAACGGCACGTCTCGCGTCTCCCGACAGGTCCCAGAAATTCCCGATGTACTCCGTACTGGCTCCGTA
>DASWTB010000402.1:0-2060 GCA_036402315.1 Pseudoduganella sp.
ATCGCGAAAAAGGTGGCAGATTGCCGGAGCTGACCCCGACTTTCAAAAAAAATGCCGCCCTCAAAGGGGGCGGCTTGAAACATTCACGGGAGATGGTATGAATGTGGAGACAGGCAGGATAATAGTCTCTGGTTATTACCACTTCATGACAGATTCAGCGCGGCGGGAGGTTGTAGGTGAAGGTGTAGCGGTGCTGGCCGCCGGTGACATCGATGGTCATCGTGCCTTGCAGGCCGGTGAGCTCGCCGGTAGCGGAGTCCGGAATCACGCTGACTTTCAGGGTCGGCGTGCCCTTGTCCATCAGGCCGAAGTGCTGCAGGAAGAATGTACCCTTGCGGCCTTCCAGCGTTGCCGTGACCTGCTCCATTGCGACATAGCCTGCGGAGCCTTTGACTGCGGTACCGGCAGCCAGCATTTCGCCGCGGCTGCTGCCCTCCAGCGCGCCGTGGAAGGTCTTGGCGATGGTTTGCCGGCCCCAGGCCTGGCCTTCGGCCGGCGGCTGGGGTGTGAGCTTGACGTCGAAGCTGCCTTCGATCTGCATGGGTTTATCTCCTGCGTTGGCCGCCGCAGCGGCAAATGCGAATAGTAAAGGGATCAGTGTTTTCATGCCGGCCATTATGATAGTCTCCTGCGCCTGATGATTGGAAAAACGCGACAAATCGATTCCGAACCACGCGGCATCCTGGTGCCGCATTTTGCGACGGGTACATTTCGCCACGAACGGCTGGCGCCGTGCGCGCAATTGGCCGGGCTGGTCGAGCATTACTGGTACGTCGGCTGGGACATGCGGGGGCATCCGCCGCAGCAGCAGGAAACGCTGCCCCATCCAAACGTGCACCTGGTGATCGAGCACGATACCGATGGCGTGTATGGCGTACATACGGCGCGCTACAGCAAACTGCTGGCGGGGCAGGGCTTTGCCTTCGGGGTCAAATTCCGGCCGGGCGGCTTTCGGCCTTTCCTGGGCCGCGCGGTCGCCGACATAGCCGACCAGCGCATCGCCCTGGCACATGTATTTGGCGTGGAAGGCGACGAACTGGCGCGCGGCGTGCGCTTGTGCGCTGCGCAGGCCGCGACGAATGCGCCGGAAACAATGACCGCGGCAGCGGAGAGCTTCCTGCTGGCGCGCCAGCCGCAAGCCGACCCAGACGCGCAGCGCGCGGCTGCGCTGGTGGCAGCGATTGCAGGCGATCCGGCGCTGCTGACAGTGCAAGCCCTGGCCGAGCAGACCGGCATGGACAAGCGCGCATTGCAGCGCCTGTTCCAGCAATACGTCGGCGTCGGGCCGAAATGGGTAATCAAGCGCTACCGCATGCACGAAGCCGTGGCCCAGTTGCAGGCCGGCGCCGCGCCGGAACTGGCGCAGCTCGCACTGAATCTGGGCTATTACGACCAGGCCCACTTCATCAAGGAGTTCACAGCACTGGTGGGCAAGCCGCCAGGCGAGTACCGCCGCGCTATTGCGTGAAGTGGTCGAAGCTGGACAGCTCCAGCGACAGCGGCGCGCCATCGGCGTCGGTCCAGCGCAGGCCGGCCGCGTCGTCGATGCGGCCGATGCGCGTGACCGGCGTGCCGCAGTCGGCGGCGGCGGCAAGAATCGCCTCGCGCCGCGAGGCGGCCGCGGTGAAGCAGATCTCGTAGTCATCGCCGCCAGCGGCGGTGAAGGCGCGGCGCAGGGCTTGCGGCTGGGCCGCCAGCACCGGGCCGGCCGGCAGCGCGTCGGCATTCAGCGTGGCGCCCACGCGTGATCTTTCCAGAATGTGGTTAAGGTCGCCCACCAGCCCGTCCGAAATATCGATGGCGGCATGGGCCAGGCTGCGCTCGGCCAGCATCACGCCCAGCGCCACGCGTGGCGTCGGGGTATGCATGCGCGTGCCGGCAGCGGCCAGCGCGTCGGCCGGCAACGCCAGCTCACCCCGGTAGCCGGCCAGCGCCAGGCGCGCATCGCCCAGCGTGCCGGACACCCACACGTCATCGCCGGCCCGGGCGGCGCTGCGGCGCAGGGCGCGCCCGGGCGCCACTTCGCCAAACACGGTGATGCAGATATTCAGCGGTCCCTT
>DASWTB010000403.1:0-53786 GCA_036402315.1 Pseudoduganella sp.
CGAAAACGTGTTCTACGCCTTCCTCAGCGAGGCAGCGGACAACGATTTCGGCGCCCGTGATGGGAGCTTCGGTATTCATGAAACATTCCTTTCAAGGTCCATAGGAGATTGATCGGATGCTCTTGCCTAGCGAAGTGGGCGACACCGTGCACGACTCTCAGCTTCCCTTCTTTCTGCGGTCACACTGACCCTTCCCCCATGCGTAGCTGGAGTACAAGCCCGTGCTAAACGCAACTCGTTTGGCCGGAGTTTTGCAGCGGTTTCTGGCCTACCTCTCGCGCTTGTGGCACGGGTTAGAGCAAACTGCTGACAATAGAAAGCTGGCTTTTCGAAACGGCTTTGTGTGCCTGTCCCGAAAAACCGGGGAGCCTTGTGGTGTGCAAAGCGTCCTTAACGTTACCGCGCTGCACCATATTGGTCAAGCTTATTCTGCATTTTTTGTTAAAATGCCGGATTGTTCAGACTAGCGATATAGCGCAGCCCTCTTCCCGACGCATGGCCACAGACAAAGAATTATCGGATTTCCTCGAAAGTGTCGAGCGCCGCGCCTTCAAACAAGCGGTTTACGCCGTCCGAAAGGACGAGTCAGCCCTGGACATTGTTCAAGATGCAATGATCAAATTGGCCGAGAAATACGGTGACAAGCCGGCGGCCGAATTGCCCGCGCTGTTCCAGCGCATCCTGCAAACGACGATACTTGATTATTTCCGCCGCGAAAAAGTCCGTAATACTTGGGTAAGCCTCTTCTCTGGCCTTGGCCCAGGGCAAGAAGAGCACGAAGACTTTGATATACTGGAATCCTACGAGGCTGAAGAGGGTTCCCTGGCGGCCGAGTCGAGTGCGGATCAGGTGGAACGGGCACAGATCTTGCAGATTATTGAAGAAGAAGTGCAAAAACTGCCCGCGCGTCAACGAGAAGCCTTCCTCATGCGTTACTGGCAGGACATGGACGTAGCAGAAACTGCCGAAGCGATGGGATGTTCCGAAGGGAGCGTAAAGACGCATTGCTCACGAGCAACACACACTCTCGCTGAATCGCTCAAAGCCAAGGGAATTAAGTTATGAACACCGAAGACACCAACTTTGCATACAGCGTGCGGCGCGCGCTCAATGAAAGGCTAGACGATCTCCCGGCCTCGACCACGGATCGCCTGGCGGCAGCCCGCATGGCTGCGCTGAAGCGCAAGAAGGCCGATGCCCCGGCCCGCGTGCGCGTCACCCGTACCGCCCCGGCCGTGGCTGGCGGCGCTACCGGCTTCTTCGCCAACCCGTTTGCCTGGCTCAACCGCGTCAGCGTGGCCCTGCCACTGCTGCTGCTGATGGGCGGCATGGTCGGCGTGTACCAGTACGAACAACAGCAATCGATCGTGGAACTGGCAGAAATGGACGCCGCCGTGCTGTCCGACGAACTGCCGCTGTCTGCTTACCTTGACCAAGGCTTTGGCGCCTATCTCGAGACTCGCGAGCAATAAAGTATGGCGCGTGCAAGTGGCAGGACAAAGTGGGTTGCTGGAGCAATCGCGTTAGCAGGCGTGGGGATCGCTGCCGTCGTGTGGCTGGTGAGCCGCCCTGCTTCGCCCCCTGCGCCGGCCCCTTCGACTGCCGCAACCGCTGCAGCGCCTGCCAAACCAGTAGGTGAAAAGCCGCACTGGACCGATCTGAAACCAGCCCAGCAACAAGCCCTGGCGCCGCTCGAATCGACCTGGGAAGAACTGGGCCCGGTGCGCAAGCAAAAATGGATTTCCATCGCCAATCGGCTGGCCAAGATGAAGCCGGCCGAAAAAGCGCGCGTGCAGGAACGCATGCGCGAATGGGTGGCGCTCTCGCCCGCCGAACGCAAAGCCGTGCGCGAGAACTTTGCGCGCGCCCAGAAGAAGGCCACGCCGCCGGGCCAGCGTGCTGCCGAGTGGGAGCAATACCAGCAATTGCCGGAGGAAGCCAAGAAAGCCTTGGCGGAAGCGGCTGCTGCCAAGAACAATCAGGTCGTCAAGACCCCTAGCCTGGCACAGTCCACCGTGAAGACCCCGGCACCAGTCAAGGCCAAAGGTCATGGCCTGGTGCGCGCACCAGGTACTGTACCGCCGGGCACCGTGCCGCCGGCGCCGATCGGCTTGCCGCAAGGCTCACCAGCCGTGGTGCCGCCGGGCAGTTCGCAGGGTGCTGGCCACCTCGCTCCGCCATCTGCCGGCACAGCGACCGCACCGGTTGCGCCCCCTGGCGCCGTTGCCGCTCCGGCTACGGCGCCGGCCGCCAATCCGATTGCTCCGGCGGCCGATGCAAGCATGCCGGCTTCCGTTACCCCTGCCGCGCCGAGCGCTCCACCAGCCGTTCCGAATGCAAGCAAATAACGCTGCCCCGACCGTCAAGCGTCGCCTGATCGCGATGGTCTACGAGATCCTGCTCGGCATTGCCGTGCTTTTCTTGCCGTTGCTGGTGGTTGAATTCGCTAACCGTGCCGCTGTTACGCCGTTCGCCTGGCATGCACGCCAAGCCACTGTGTTCTTGGTGTTGGGTGCCTACTTCATCCATCAATGGAGCCACAAGGGCCAGACCCTGGCGATGCAGACCTGGCGCATCAAACTGGTGCAGCCGGGCCAGGCGCACCTGCCGCTCCGCACCGCCGCCTTGCGTTACCTGTTGTGCTGGCTGTGGATCCTGCCCGGCATTGTCGTTGCCTACCTGGGCGACCTCAGCAACAAGCACAAGCTGTATGCCCTGCTGACCAGTGTCCTGCTGTGGTCACTGACTGCTTTCCTCGACAAGGACCGCCAGTTCCTGCACGACCGCATCGCCGGCACCCGCCTGGTGCAATTGCCGAAACCCGAGAAAAAAGCCGCCAAAGCCGCCTAAGCACTCGCTATACTGGACTTGGACAAGGGAGGCAACCATGGACAAGGACAGCAGCTTCACTGGCTCGATTCCGGAAACCTATGAGCGTGCCATGGTGCCGCTCCTGTTTACCCCTTACGCGATCGATATGGCCCGCCGCATTGCGCAGCGAAAGCCTTCACGCATACTGGAAGTGGCTGCCGGCACCGGCGCCGTCACCCGGCACCTGCTGCAGGAAATCCCTGCCGCGCAGATCGTCGCCACCGACCTCAATCCCGCCATGCTGGACCAGGCGCGCAAGGCGGTCATCTCGCCGCACGTCGCATGGCAGGAAGCCGATGGGCAAGCGCTGCCCTTCCCCGACGCCAGCTTCGACGCCGTGGCCTGCCAGTTCGGCGTGATGTTCTTTCCCGATAAGGCGCGCGGCTTCAGCGAAGCGCGGCGCGTGCTCAAGCCTGGCGGCGTGTATTGTTTCAACGTATGGGATGGCATCAGTCACAACGATTTTTCGGCGACCATCAACCATGCGCTGGCCAAGGTGTTTCCCGAAGACCCGCCGCGCTTCCTGGCGCGCGTGCCGTTCGGCTGGCATGACGTCGACGTGATCGTTGAGGAACTGAAGCGCGGCGGCTGGAGCGGCAAGATCACGCATGAAGTGGTGACAGCAACCAGCCGCGCCGAATCCGCCGCCTCCACCGCCATTGCGCTGTGCCAGGGCTCACCGTTAAGGGCCGACATTGAAGCGCGCGATCCGGCCCGACTGCAGCAAGCGACCGATGCGGCAATCGCGGCGCTGGCCGAAAAGTTCGGCAGCGGCGCCATTGAAGGCAAGATGCAAGCCCTGGTCTTTACTTGCGAGGCGTGAACTCGTAGACGCGGGCGCCTTCGCCCACATCCTCGTCGTCGCCGATTGCCAGTTCGCCGCGATCGAAAGCGGCGACGACTTCCAGCGCCTGTTCAAGTTCGTCCTGTGGCACCATCACGCGCGCGCCGCCGATGGCCGGCGCCAGCAGTAAAGCCGCCTGCACGTGCTGGTCGTCCATCACGGTGGCATTCAGGCCGGCTGCGCGCAGGCAGCCGCACAGGATGAAGGCATCCGCCGGGATCAGGCAGCGGCGAACGAGGGAAAAATCATTATCCATGTCAACAATAGCCATTGCCTTAATGGATCGAATTTACCATAACGTCAAGATTTGGGCACCTTGAATGGGTGATTCGGGTCCTCATTACAACGCAGCCAATGCCGGACGCCGTAGCGTAGCCCGGATTCGGCCACGCCGACCTTGCCACAAGCGCCTTCCAGCGGGGGGAGCGTGTACTCCCGCAGCACACGCCCTTTCAGGTCCAATTCGAATCCCCGGCCGCCCACCATCATGGGTAAGTGGCAATCCTCGTCTTCGTCGCAATACTCAATGCAGCCCTGACAGGTGTATGCCACCCCTTCTTGGAAGGCATAGCAAACGTCGTAAATTGGCGGGACCACTACCTTGAACGATGTGACCTTGAAGTAACCACATTTGCCGTTTGAGCTGAAACGACTGACACCCTTTTCGGCTTGGCGATAGTCGAAATCCCCGGTCACGTAAACTCCCGGCATGACGACCACGCCTTTGCGATTGACCGCATCAAAAGAACGCGTCTCGTCGTTCCAAAGTAAATCGACGCCTGTTTTGTCTGGCTTAAGGCGCTTGAGGTACTGCGGTTTGAGGCGACGTGTTTTGCCTTCTGTCGTGAAACAGTCGGCAGACCAGCCGTCTGTTTCCTTCGAAGGACATTCGGCTTTCGCAACGGCGACCATGCAGGTCGCCAGCATTACCAACAGAATGAGGAACTTCATCCCAGCTGGCCGAGCATCACGGTTCTGCCGTTAAAGACGTTCATCGCTTTGCCAATGCCATCCGGGCCGACTTTGACCTGGACCGCGAGATCGCGCTTACCTTCAAACAGATCGGAACCGTCATCGTTGGCCAGAGTCAGGTCGAGCGACTCTCCATTTGCGTAGTTTTCGGCTTCAACGTGGACGTTCAAGTCAACGTAATGGCGCGATGCTCCCTCGAGTGGCGTTTCGTCATCGCCATACGACCACCAGATGCGCTTGATGGACTTTTCCTGGTTCTCTATTACCGGCGAATCTTCGTTGCCATCGACCGTGGTGAGCTGGGTCTCTGCTGCTGTGCCTTTTGCCATTGCCGGGGCAGCTGCTGCGGAGGCGGCCGACTTGGTTGTGGCAGCCGAAGGCGCAGGCGCTGAGCCCCCACCTCCCCCTCCTGGCGCAACGATATCGGTAAACTGGCTCGCGATCAGGGTCGCCCCGCAAGAGGTCTTCATGCCGGCGACAGCAACTCCCTTGCCGAAGATCGTTGTGGTCTGAACGCCTTCAACGATCGTGTGCGAGCCGCTGCATTTGGGGCACGACACTTTATGACCTATGAATGCAATCGGCTTGCCGTGGCAAATATCCGTTTGCGAACCTTCCAGTACCTTGCCGCCGTGACTCGTCGAGTCACCGAGGCGAATGATTTCTCCTGCCATCTTCTACCTTTTACTTTCTAGACCGTGGGGCTGGACGCGTATTACAAACTAGCATCGGAACTTTGCCGTACGTCGTCGTGGCCTTAGCCACACCAACCGGCCCGCAAGCATCCTCCAGCGTGGACGGTACAAACTCCTCGATCACCTTACCGTTCAAAGCGAGCTCGTATCCCTTCCCACCAACAAATTGTTCATTCTTGCATTCCTCGCCTATGCAATAACGCACGCACTCACTGCAAACAACGGCTTTCCCTTCACGGAACGCACTGCAGGCATCATAAATCGCAGGGACAACAATCTTGAACGACTTGCTTTGGAAATAGCCGCATTTGCCGCCGGAATAAAAGCGGCCAACTCCGCGCTCCGCCCTTGGGTAATCAAAGTCCCCCGTATGTGCGATGCCAGGCACAACTACGACGCCCTCGCGATTGACGGCAAACAGCTCCAAAGGTTCTGCCACCAAGATCGTCTCGAAACCAGACGCGTTAGGCATGACCCGATGCCTGTATTCGGGTTTTACCTGGAGCACATCACCCACGGATTCGAAGCAGGCCCGCGACCAGGGAGAACCCACTTTGTCGACAGGACATTCGGCTTCAGCATCACTTGCGGCATACGCGATCGAAGCGACAAATATCAGGAAAATCGCAAAGAGCGTTGATCGCATTACTTCAACTCCCAGAATCTGATTCTTGATACCTGCAACAGGACCAGGGGCCCTTTCAGGGGTTTCACTACGGTTGTAAGCCAAAAATAGTAGGTATCGGTATTGGGGTCATCGTTCCCAGGTGCATATGCAAGCTCTTTGGCTACACCATCCCATAAAGTAAAGTGTCCCGTCGCATTCGCATAGCCGCGTACCTCGAAAACCACGATCCCGTTTCGTCCGGCCAATTTCGTATCGAGGAAATTCCTTGCGGCCTCCCACCTTTCTTGATAATGCGCATCCACCGCTTCCGCATTTTCGACCATGCTATTCGGCGCCACCTTCAGACGTAGCTCTTCGTCACAACCCTTGAATCGGGCCATAAGCTCGGGCGTCAAATCGTCAACGCGGATCCAATAATTGTAGCCATCGTTACCAACAATGTTGCCGCCATTACTGGGCGCTTTGTTCAGCTTCAGTCCGCTGCGATTCAAGCCATATGACATGCGAACGGCGCAGGTATTTTTATATGCAGGGATATCGTACGCATGTTTAAAACTCCCGCCGAGCCGCACGTCGTATAACTCAGCTGTCTTGATGCTTTTGTCAGGATAGTGCTTTTTCATGTCCGCCCAAGAAGGGCGGCGCGCTTGAATGGTCGCCGTTGAATTGCCGGCGGATGCTGTGATTGCCAAGGATGACCTCATGAAAAATTACTCTCGGCAATACTAGCATTTTTAACAATAATGGCGCGTCACGATTGAAGTAAAGGGTGCTTGGCCGTGAAATCGGCCAAGTGCTCGAGCAAGGCGCGGACGCGGGCAGGCAGGTAGCGCTGCTGCGACCAAACCGCGTAGACACTGCGCTCGCGCGGCAGCCAGCCAGGTAGCAGGCGAGCCAGGGCGCCCGATTCCAGGCTGGCATGGCATTGCAGTTCAGGCGCCAACGCGATGCCCAGCCCTGCTTCTGCCATCAGCACTGCGAGACGAACTTCGTTGACGCGGATGCGTGGGTCGGGATGGATGACCGTAACGGCGCCCGTCTCCGGGTCCTGCAAGCGCCACTCACGCAGCGGCAGCGTTGCGATGGTGGCATGCCCTTCGAGTTCAGCAGCACTGGTTGGGGTGCCATGGCGGGCAAGGTAGCCAGGCGCTGCCGCCAGCACCATCCGTACGTCGCCCAGTTTGCGCTGCGTGAGTGTGGAATCTGCCTGGGCGCCAATGCGGATTGCCAGGTCGGCACCGCTGCCGACCAGGTCTTGCACTTCGTTGGACAGCTCGAGTTCCAGCTGCACGCGGGGGTATTGTTCAAGGAAGCTAGCCCAGGCCGGCGCCAGGATCTCGCTGGCAAAATTCACTGGTGCCAGCACGCGGATCGTGCCTTCGACCGTGCCCAGCGTGGCGTCTAGCCGCAGGGTTGCCTGTCGCAGCGCCTGCACCAGAGGACGGCATTGTTCGTAGTATTGGGTCCCTTCCGCCGTCAGCATGGTGCGGCGCGCACTCCGGTGCAAGAGACGATAGCCGAGCCCGGATTCCAGCTTCTGAAGGCGGCGCGTGACGGTGGCGGTTGGCAGGCCTTCTTTCTCGGCGGCGGCATTCAGGCTGCCGGCTTCAACGATGGCGATGAACAGGGCGAGGTCGTCAAGCATGATTCCATTTTCGGAATTAGAGATTGAAAATTCACCTCTAGTGTACTCCGCAGGAATTGACTACGCTTGAGCCATTCACTAATTAGCTGGAGAAAGCCATGACTGACCTGCGAACCCGGATGATTTTTGCGTTCCTGATGTCGCTACTGATGAGTGTAATCATGAGCGGCTGGATAACCTGGCTGAATATCGGCTTCCGCCCGGATTATGCCGCCCGCTGGGGGCGCGCCTTCCTGGCCGCCTGGCCGGCAGCGTTCTTCGCCGTGATGACAATCGCACCGATGGTGCAGCGTCTGACCGCACGCCTCGCCACCGCCCTACGCTAGAGTTCGTGTCACACCTTGGGGTCACACCCGAAACGGGACACGGGCTCATCCACACACGGCAGAGTTCGTGTCTCAATTCGGGTGTGACCCCAAGGTGGGACACGGGCTGGGCCGTAGACTGTTTAGAAGCGCTCGTAGCCTTGGAGGTAGCGCCATTCGCCGGGCTGGAGGCCGGACATGGAGATGCGGCCGATGCGCTGGCGCTTGACGGCGGTGGCTTTCAGGCCGACGTCGGCGCACAGCTTTACTACCAGCGCTGGTTTCGGTGGCTTCACGGCGAAGCGCAGACGGTGTTCGTTTTGCCAGCTTGCTTTGCCGGCACCCTGATTGAGGAGCGTGAGTCCGTTGTCTGCGATCTCACCTTCGACGTCGACGATTAATTCCTGTTCGACCGTGGCGCCTTCATCAACCAGCTTGCGCGCGACGCGGAAGTCTTGCGTGAACACGAACAGGCCGCTGGCTTGCTGGTCCAGCGGGAGACAGGCGGTCAGGTTGCGCAGGTGGCGCTTGAGGAAGCGGATGCGCTGGGCGTCTTTGCTGCGCGCTTCGGGCTGCAGGCAGGCCAGTGCGTCGGCGCCGGCTGGCTTGTTCAGCAGGATCGTGACTGGTGCGATGTCGAGCAGGGTCGCGTCGGGCGCCAGCGCGACGTGCTGGCCGGGGGCGACTCGGGCGCCTGGTTCTTCGACAATTTCGCCGTCGACCGTGACGTAGGCGCCCTCGATATAGTTTTCCGCTTCGCGGCGCGAGCATGGAACCATGTCCGCCACGCGCTTGGCGAGGCGGATGGTGTTGTCTTCGTTGTTCATTATTGCTTGAAGTAGTGGGCGAATACGGCGGCGACGTGTTCGAGGTCGGCGCGCGTTACGTCCAGGTGGGTCACGAGGCGCAATGTCGGTGCCATCGAGACGCGGATGCGTTCTGCTGCCAGCGCGGCGTTCAGGCCTTCGCAGGCTTCGCGCGGCATGGTGACGAACAGGATGTTCGTTTGCGGCACGCTGACTTGCAGCACGCCGATCTTGGCCAGTTCGGCGGCCAGCCAGCTTGCGTTGGCGTGGTCTTCGGCCAGGCGCTGGACGTTGTTTTGCAGGGCGTACAGGCCTGCGGCTGCGATCACGCCTGCCTGGCGCATGCCGCCGCCCAGCATTTTGCGCCAGCGCTTGCCTTGCTCGATCAGTTCTTTGCTGCCGCACAGGACCGAGCCGACGGGGGCGCCGAGGCCTTTGCTCAGGCAGACGGAGACGCTGTCGAAGCCTTGCACTGCGTCTTTCAGCGAGATGCCCAGCTTGACGGCGGCATTGCAGATACGGGCGCCGTCGAGGTGGGTGGCCAAGCCGCGTGCGTGCGCGAGGCTGGTCGCTTGGGCGACGTATTGCTGCGGAAGCACTTTGCCGCCGATGGTGTTTTCCAGCGCGAGCAGCATGGTGCGGGCGAAGTGGAAATCATTCGGCTTGATAGCGGCTTCGATGTCTTGCAAGGCGATGCTGCCGTCGGGCTGGTTGATGATCGGCTGCGGCTGGATGCTGCCGAGGACTGCGGCGCCGCCGCCTTCGTATTTGTAGGTGTGGGCGTCCTGGCCGACCAGGTATTCGTCTCCCCTGCCGCAGTGGGCCAGCAGGGCGATCAGGTTGGTTTGCGTGCCGGATGGCGCGAACAGTGCGGCTTCATAGCCGAACAGTTCCGCCGCGTGGGCTTGCAGGGCGTTGACGGTGGGGTCATCGCCGTAGACATCGTCGCCCACTTGTGCCGTGAACATGGCTTCACGCATTTCGGCGCTTGGGTGGGTGACCGTATCGCTGCGCAGGTCGATCCAGCGTTCGCCATCGGCCGCGATCAGCGGGTTTGCACCTGCCCCGATGGTGTAGCCGGTGCTCACGGCGCCACCTCGGCGGATGGCTCGGCCTCGGCGGCTGCGCCAGTGTAAAAGCGTTCACCCATTTCGTCGAGGCCGATCGTTGACAACACTTCCTTCAAACGCTCGGCGGGTTTGCGGCGCGGCAGGTTCTTGTATGTTGCAACGATCAGCTCATTCTTCATCGAGTGCTCCCAACCTACGAGTTCAGTGACGGTAACCTGGTAGCCGTGCGACTCCAGCTGCAGGCAGCGCAGGACGTTGGTGATCTGGCTGCCGAATTCACGCGTATGAATCGGGTGGCGCCACAATTCGGTCAGCACGTTCTTGCCCAGCGAGGAGCCTTTGTTCTTGCGCAGTACCGAGGCGACTTCGGCCTGGCAGCATGGCACCAGCACGATGTGCTTGGCCTTCTTCTTCAGCGCGAAGTCGATGGCGTCGTCCGTGGCGGTATTGCAGGCGTGCAGTGCGGTGACAATGTCGATCTGTTCCGGCAGCTTGTCGGAGGTGGTCGATTCAGCTACCGATAGCGGCAGGAAGCTCATGCCGGGGAAATCAAACTTGCGTGCCAGCTCTTCGGAACGCGCGACCAGCTCTTCGCGGGTTTCGATGCCGTAGATGTGGGAATCGTCGCCCAGTGCCTTGAAGAACAGGTCGTAGATGATGAAGCCGAGGTAGGACTTCCCTGCCCCGTGGTCGACCAGCGATACCGAACCTTTGGCGGCGCGCACGTCGTTCAGCAGCGGTTCGATGAACTGGTACAGGTGGTAGACCTGCTTCAGCTTGCGGCGGCTGTCCTGATTCAGCTTGCCGTCGCGGGTCAGGATGTGCAGCTCCTGCAGCAGCGCGACCGATTGGCCGGGCTTCACTTCAGGAATGTCGGTGACGGTGGTTGGCAGCGGAGCGCGCGGCGCTGGTGCAGCTTTGACGGCGCCGGCAGGTTTATTGCGCTTCATCGATCCACGCCTGCTGGATCGCTTCCAGCACTTTTTCGCCGCCGCGCTTATGGTCGTCGTCGAAGCCTTCCAGGTCGACGATCCAGTTGTGCAGGTCGACAAAGCGCACGGTCGTCGGGTCGACGTCCGGGAACTTGTCGTACAGGGCTTCGGCAATCGCCGTGACATCACTCCATTTCAGCATGGTGCACCTCGGCTCAGTGGCCGCCTTCGCTGGCGTGGTTGATCGTGTACTTCGGAATCTCGATGACCAGGTCTTCGTCCGCGACGATGGACTGGCAGGACAGGCGCGAACACGCTTCCAGGCCCCAGGCTTTGTCCAGCAGGTCTTCTTCGGTGTCGGTCGCTTCGTTGAGCGAATCAAAGCCTTCACGCACCAGGACGTGGCAAGTGGTGCAGGCGCAGGATTTCTCGCAGGCGTGTTCGATGTGGATGTCGTTCTCCAGCAGGACGTCACACACGGACTTCCCTGCTTCGGTTTCGATCACGGCGCCTTCGGGGCACAGCTTGGCATGCGGCAGGATGACGATTTGTGGCACTTCTATTCCTCAGTCGATTAAACAACCTGGTCCAGCGTCTTGCCGGCCAGTGCGCTGCGCACGCTGCGGTCCATGCGGCGCGATGCGAATTCTTCGGTGCCCTGGGCCAGGGCTTCGTAGGCGGCTTTCACCGCGTAGTGGTCGGCTTCGCCGCTGCCGGATTTCACCAGCACGTCCATGGTGGCGGCCATCAAGGCTTTGATCGCAGCCAGCTCTTCGTCGTTCAGCAGCGCGCCGTCTTCGTCCAATGCGGATTGGGTGGCCAGCATGATGCGCTCGGCTTCCACCTGCTCTTCGCGCAGGGCACGGGCTTTCATGTCGGCTTCGGCTTCGGTATGCGATTCGGACAGCATGCGCGCCACGTCGTCGTCACCCAGGCCGTACGATGGCTTGACGGTGATCGAGGCTTCCACGTTGGAGCGCAGTTCGCGTGCCGAGACGGACAACAGGCCGTCCGCGTCCACCTGGTAGGTGATGCGGATGCGCGCCGCACCAGCAGCCATTGGCGGGATGCCGCGCAGTTCAAAGCGCGCCAGCGAGCGGCAGTCGCTCACCAGTTCACGTTCGCCTTGCAGCACGTGCACCGCCAGCGCAGTCTGGCCATCCTTGAAGGTGGTGAATTCCTGCGCGCGGGCGCATGGGATGGTGGAGTTGCGCGGGATGATCTTCTCGACCAGGCCGCCCATGGTTTCAATACCCAGCGACAGCGGGATCACGTCCAGCAGCAGCCAGTCGTCGCCTGCGGCGCGGTTGCCGGCCAGCAGGTTAGCCTGGATGGCGGCGCCCAGCGCCACCACCTTGTCCGGGTCGATGTTGGCGTGCGGGATGGTGTGGAAGTATTCGCCCACAGCGCGCTGTACGTGCGGCATGCGGGTGGCGCCGCCAACCATGACGACGCCGTCGATATCGTCGGCATCGATGTTGGCGTCGCGCAGGGCCTTCTTCACCGCGTTCATGGTCTTGGCGACCAGGTGCTTGGTGATGTCGGCGAAAATTTCAGGGGTGATGCGCTGGTGGACTTCTTCGCCCGAGCGCAGCACGGCGTCGATGGTCACTTCCGGCTTGGTCGACAGCAGCTCTTTCGCTTCGCGCGCTTTCACCATCAGAGTCGCGGTGTCTTCGTCGGATAATGGCGCCAGCTTTTCCTGCTCGTGCACCCAGCAGAACAGGCGGTGATCGAAGTCATCGCCGCCCAGCGCGGAGTCGCCGCCGGTGGCCAGCACTTCGAACACGCCCTTGGACAACTTCAGGATCGAGATGTCGAAGGTGCCGCCGCCCAGGTCGTACACGGCGAAGATGCCTTCGGAGCCGTTATCCAGGCCGTAGGCGATGGCAGCGGCTGTCGGTTCGGACAGCAGGCGCAACACGTTGATGCCGGCCAGTTGGGCGGCATCCTTGGTGGCCTGGCGCTGTGCTTCGTCGAAGTAGGCAGGCACGGTGATCACTGCGCCGACCAGGTCGTCGCCCAGGGAGTCTTCGGCGCGCTGGCGCAGGGTGGCCAGGATTTGCGCGGACACTTCAACCGGCGACTTCACGCCGGCGACGGTCTTCAGCTGCACCATGCCGGGCGCATCGACGAAATCGTACGGCAGGTTCTCGGCGTAGGCGATGTCCTTCAGGCCACGGCCCATGAAGCGCTTGACCGACACGATGGTGTTCTTCGGGTCGGTGGTCTGGTGGGCTTGCGCCTTGTAGCCGATGTTGGCATGGCCGTTTGGCAGATAACGCACCACGGAAGGCAGCAGCGGGTGCCCGTCTTCGTCGTTCAGCACTTCGGGAATGCTGCTGCGGACGGTCGCTACCAGCGAATTGGTGGTGCCGAGGTCGATACCCACTGCCAGGCGGTGCTGGTGCGGGGCGGTCGACATGCCCGGTTCGGAAATCTGCAAAAGAGCCATGGTGAAACCTATTCTTCTTTTACGCCTCGATGGCGTCGTAAGCGAAGCGCACTTCTTCGCCAAATTTTTCGATGAACATCAGCGCGCGCACACCTTGCGCGACCGCGTGGTAGTCACCGCTATTGCAATGCTGTTCGATCTCCGCCAGCTGGGCCTTGCGGGCCGCGCGCAGTTGGCCGTCCAGCTTGTCGAGCAGGTCGCCATCCTTGCCGGCGCGCGCTTCGGACAGCTCCTCGCGCCACTCCATCTGCTGCATCAGGAATTCCATCGGCATGGCCGTATTGGATTCCATTTTCAGATCGACGCCATTCAGCTCGCACAGGTACTGCGCGCGCTTCTGCGGATTCTTCAGGGTCTGGTAAGCCTCGTTGGAGCGGGTCGACCATTGCATGGCGACGCGCTTTTCGGCATCGGTGGCGTTGACGAATTTGTCCGGGTGGACGCGGCTCTGGACTTCGCGGTAGGCGGCGTCCAGGGCCGCCATGTCAACGGCGAACTGCTGGGGAAGCTGGAAGAGTTCGAAGTGGTTCTGCACGATGTTAGATGCGGAAGCTTTCGCCGCAGCCGCATGCGTCCTTCTCGTTCGGATTGTTGAACTTGAAGCCTTCGTTCAGGCCTTCGCGGGCGAAGTCCAGCTCGGTGCCGTCGATGTACGGCAGGCTTTTCGGGTCAACGAAGACCTTCACGCCGTGCGATTCGAAGACGGAATCTTCCGGAGTCACTTCGTCCACGTATTCCAGCTTGTAGGCCAGACCGGAGCAGCCGGTCGTGCGTACGCCAAAGCGCAGGCCAATGCCCTTGCCGCGACGCTCGATGTAGCGGTTGATATGCTTGGCTGCTTTTTCGGTCAGGGTGATTGCCATACTTCCTCCGCGCGCTGATTAGGCGCCGTGCTTTGCCTTGTAGTCGTTCACAGCTGCCTTGATGGCGTCTTCCGCCAGGATGGAGCAGTGGATCTTCACTGGCGGCAGTGCCAGTTCTTCCGCGATCTGGGTGTTCTTGATGGCCAGCGCTTCGTCCAGCGACTTGCCCTTCACCCATTCGGTCACCAGCGAGCTGGAGGCGATTGCCGAGCCGCAGCCGTAGGTCTTGAATTTTGCGTCTTCGATCTTGCCGTCCGCGCCGACCTTGATCTGCAGCTTCATCACGTCGCCGCAAGCAGGTGCGCCGACCATGCCGGTACCGACGGTTTCGTCGCCTTTTTCAGAGGAACCGACGTTGCGCGGGTTTTCGTAGTGGTCGAGGACTTTTTCCGAGTATGCCATTTTGATGCTCCTTAGATTCTGTAATTAGTGCGCTGCCCACTGGATGGTCGAGAGGTCCACGCCATCCTTGTACATTTCCCACAGCGGGGACAGTTCGCGCAGCTTGCCCACTTTGCCTTTCAGCAGGTCGACGGCGAAGTCGATGTCTTTCTCGGTGGTGAAGCGGCCGATAGTGAAACGGATCGAGCTGTGCGCCAGTTCGTCGCTGCGGCCCAAGGCGCGCAGCACGTACGAAGGCTCCAGCGAAGCCGAGGTGCAGGCGGAACCGGAGGACACGGCCAGGTCTTTCACGGCCATGATCAGGGACTCGCCCTCCACGAAGTTGAAGCTCACGTTCAGGTTGTGCGGCACGCGGTGGTCCATGTCGCCGTTGACGTAGGTTTCTTCGATTTCCTGCAGGCCCTTGGCCAGGCGGTCGCGCAGTGCGCGGATACGCTCGATCTCGGAGTCCATTTCCACTTTCGCCAGGCGGAAGGCTTCGCCCATCGCCACGATCTGGTGGGTTGGCAGGGTGCCCGAGCGCAGGCCGCGCTCATGGCCGCCACCGTGCATCTGCGCTTCGATACGCACGCGCGGCTTGCGGCAAACGTACAGGGCGCCCACGCCTTTCGGGCCGTAGGTCTTGTGCGCGGTGAAGGTCATCAGGTCGACCTTCAGGTCTTGCAGGTCGATTGCCACTTTGCCGGTTGCCTGGGCGGCGTCGCAGTGGAAAATAATGCCTTTCTTGCGGCAGAAGGCGGCAATTTCCTTGATCGGCTGGATCACGCCGATTTCGTTGTTGACCAGCATGACCGAGATCAGGATGGTGTCCGGGCGCACGGCCGCTTCCAGCTGCTCGATGGTGATCAGGCCGTTGTCCTGGGTATCCAGGTAGGTGGCGTCAAAGCCCTGGCGCTCCAGTTCACGCACGGTGTCCAGCACGGACTTGTGCTCGGTTTTCACGGTGATGATGTGCTTGCCCTTGGACTTGTAGAAGTTGGCCGCGCCTTTCAGGGCCAGGTTGTTCGATTCGGTGGCGCCGGAGGTCCAGATGATTTCGCGCGGGTCGGCGTTGACCAGGGCGGCCACGTGGCCGCGCGCTTCTTCCACCGCTGCTTCCGCGGTCCAGCCGTACATGTGGCTGCGCGATGCCGGGTTGCCGAATTGTTCGCGCAGGTAAGGGATCATCTTGTCCGCAACGCGTGGATCGATCGGCGTGGTGGCCGAGTAGTCCATGTAGATCGGGAAGTGCGGCGCGGTTTTGAATTCTACCGGCGCTACCTGGGCGACGTTCTTTTCGGGGGCGTTCATCTAAATTACTCCAATTCGGTTAACCGAGGGCTGCTTGGTTGCTGTTGCGGTGCACATGGACTGGCTGCTCTGCCGCGGCTTTGGCTTTTTGCTGGTCCACCAGGTCCTGCAGCGATACGGAATCCAGGTAGTCGACCATCTTTTCATTCAGGGTGGCCCACAGTTCGTGGGTCATGCAGCGGGCGCCATTCGCGTGGTCGGCGCCGTGGCAATTCTCCTTGCCGCCGCACTGGGTTGCATCGAGCGGTTCGTCGACAGCAATAATGATGTCGGCCACGGTTACCTTGTCTGCCTTGCGGGCCAGACTGTAGCCGCCGCCAGGGCCGCGGATCGATTCCACGATTTCATGGCGACGCAGCTTGCCGAACAATTGTTCGAGATAAGACAGGGAAATCGACTGGCGCTGGCTGATTCCGGAAAGCGTCACCGGACCCTTGCCCTGGCGCATAGCCAGGTCAATCATCGCAGTCACTGCAAAACGGCCTTTGGTAGTCAGACGCATCACAACCTCGGTTCAACTCAGTTAAAATATCGTTCTGTTCTCGCAAATCCAAACCTGATTACTTGAACGATTTAGTCAAGTATAACAGACTTGCGCAGACCTTGCCGGACGCGCCTCCGAGTGTCCGAGGGGCAATGCGCGCCAACCTTAGCGCTTCAGCAATCCCATCGGGCCAAACAGCGCTTGCATTTCCTTGTTAGCAATAAAAGACAGGTTGTACGGGTGCTCCGCCACAATTTGCGGCAGCGCCTGCACGCTCGGCAGCTTGTTGAGCTGCTCGGCGATCTTTCCCCAGAGAATCAATTTCGGCTGCCGGGCCGCCAAGGCTTGCATCACCGTTTCGAAGAATGGCAGCCAGGCTTTCGCGTCTTTCACCGGAGCAACGTGCGGGCGGAAGACCAGGGAGGCGTTCAGCAGCAGGAAGCCGTGGCGGTGCAGGCGCTCCTGCATCTCGGCCAGGGTCTGGATGGCGGCGCCGGCCTTAGCGCGCTTCGAGCAGGCGGCCAGGGCTTCGCCGGCGGTATTTGACTCGTCGAGCTGGCCGTCGGCGACCAGCAGCATCTTCATGAAGTTGCGCAGCGAGGTGGCTTTGTTGACGGGCTTGGACAAGCCGCCGCCCTCCTCTTCCGACCACAAACCTTTGACCGCGCCGTCCATGAAGCAGACGCCGGTTGCGCTTTCGGCACGCGGATAGGGACCCTCGCCCACCAGCACGTAGCGCACCTGGTCCAGCGGCTGCTGGAAGGCCGCAAACAGGCGCAATTCAGTCGGCAGGTAGCTGTCGGCCGCCAGTTCCGGCAGGTAGGCCGGGTTGGCCGCCGCGATGGCCTGCAGGCCGCGCTCCAGAATCGGGCGCCACGAAGGGTGGGCGCGGTCGAGCGCTTGCAGGATGGGGCTGGGGATCGTCATGGCGGCTGTCGGCGATGGGCAAAGGCGAGATTGTATCGCCGCCAGCCAGCGCGGTCTACGGCTTGGGCTTTTCAGCGCCGTAGACTTTGGCCAGGTAATCCACCATGGCGGGGATGTCGTCGTCGGAGAATTGGGCGCCGAACGGTTTCTTCATTTTCCTCACCGTGGCTTCCCAGTAGCTGCGCGGCGAGGTGGGGGGCTGCATCTGGGTGTATTGCGCCGAGTGGCATAGCAGGCAATTGGCCAGCACCAGCTGGTAGCCGGGCAGCGTGCTTGGCTTGTAAGCTGCCGTTTCGTCCGGCAGCTTGATTTCGGCGGCATGGGCCGCGCCGGCGCACAGCAGGAGCAGGATGGCAAAGGTCTTCATCAGTTCTCCTCCTCAAGCCGCGATGACGCGGGTGGTTTCCACGACATTGCGCATGTAGCCGGCCGCATTCCACAGCGGGGTGCCGGGCTGGCTCTGGCCGATGCGGTTCACGGCGCGCACCGTCAGCGCGTGCTCACCCTTGCCCGGCTTGAAAGCTGCGCTCCATTCGCGGAAGGAGTATTTGCCCAGGTCCTGGCCCAGCGTAGCTGCTTGCCAGGTCTTGCCGCCATCGGACGAAAAGGCGACTTCGCTGATGCCATAACCGCCGTCGAAGGCAATGCCCTTCACCACCACCGGCTTGCCGGCCTTAAGCCGCGCGCCGTCCTGGTGGCTGGTGATGAAGGAGCGCACGTTGAAGCGGCCGATCGGCACCGTTCTGGCAGGCGTCGTGCCCGGCGCGACGCAAGCGCAGGCATTGTCGGCGATGCGGTAGGCGGTGGCGACCCAGAAGCCGTCGAACGGCTTGTCCAGCACCGTGATGTCGGACAAGTGCTTGATCCAGTAGGTACCGTAATAGCCCGGCACCACCAGGCGCAGCGGATAGCCGTTCAGCATCGGCAGATCTTCGCCATTCATTTGCCAGGCCAGCATCACTTCGCCATCGAGCGCGTGGTCGATATTGAGCGACTTGACGAAATCGGGGCCATCCCCGGCGGGCGGGGTATCGAGGCCATTGAACGCCACTTGCACCGCACCGGCCTTGACGCCTGCACGCTCCAGTACTTTTTTCAGCGGCACGCCAGTCCAGCGCGCATTGCCCATGGCGCCATTGGAGAGTTGGCCGCCGTTGGCGCGCGGCGCAAAATGGCCGCGGCTGTTGCCCGAGCATTGATTGACGGCCACGATTTCAATCGGCTCGGCAATCTGCCTGAGTTCGGCCAGCGACAGTTCCAGCGGCGTGTTGACGTGGCCGCCGATCTTCAGGCGGTAGGCTTGCGGGTCGATGGCTGTTGGAATGGCACTCCAGTGGTAGCGCACGAAGAAAGCATCGTTGGGCGTCAGCACGCCTTCCCCGAAGACGCTGAATGGCGTTTCGAGTTGCGGCGGGCGGCTGGTCAGCACGATCATCGGGCGCTTTTGCGGGAAAGCCAGCAGTTCCCGCTCGCCGTTTTCGAAGGGCAGCGTCACGCTGCGCGGACCGGCCGGCCCAGCCAAGGCTGGCAGCGCCGGGCTGCCCAGCGCTGTTGCCAAGCCGGCCATGCCGGCCTGTTTCAGGAATACACGTCTTGGAATGCTGCTTTTCATGCTTGCCTCCCGGTGGGTGATTCATGCCGAGATGCAAATTTAACATGCTATTCCGCCGGGGAATCGGAATTCCTCAGCCTGACGTTGGCAACGCGCAGCTTGCGGTACAGGAAAGCCACCACCAGTACCGCAATGGCCGCCAGCGCTGCGGCAACCGACCAGGCAAGCCGTAACTTTCTTGCGTTGCGCAGCTCCTTGGTGGTTTCATCTTTTTCGCGCAAGAGTTCTTCGTCTTCCCGCTCCCTCTTCTGAAGCTGGGACTGGGCCGTGCTGGCGTCCAGCGCCTTGCGCCTTGCCCGCGCGTAGACTTGCAGGGCAAGCTCTTTCAGGCCCACATAGTCCAGCGCCCGCGCATATTCGGACAGCGCGTCGGCGTCCATCATTTCGATGTTGACCGCCTCGATCGCTGCGCGCCCGGCGTCAAGCTGGCCCAGGTAGATCAAGGCAATGCCTTCGTTGAACTGCGAAATCTCCGCCATTTCGGTGTTGCCGGTAGCCAGGGCTGCCTTCTTCGATTCGCGGCTGAGGGACAACGCCTCCTTGTAATCCTGGCTCTTCAGGCTCATGTCGGCCAGGGTGACCTGCAGCTCGGGCACGTCTTCATCCATATGGCGCTTCTGGAGCCATGCCACGACATCGTTCAGGGCGTCCCGCGCGCGCGCCACCTGGCCCGCGCTTTCGGCGATTTCCCACTCGGCATAGCGAGCCCGGATGACGGGGCCGTCGAGCGGGATGAGCGCCGCCTTGGCTTTCAGCACGTCGACCGATTTGAGCGCTTCCTGACTGCCGCCGGCCAGGCCATTCAAGGCATACGCCCTGGCGCGCAGGGCCATGAACTGGGCGATGGGCTGGCCCGACTTGTCGGCCAGCGCCACCGCGTGATCCATATACTCCAGCCCTTTGCGGCCATTGCCGCGCCGGATTTCATGCTGGCCAACGGTCAGGATCACTTTGGCTTGCAGCGCATAGTCGCTGGTCTGCTCGGCGAGCTGGCGCGCCATCTCCAGGTTCTTGCTGGCGGCTTCCCGGTCCTCGAGCGCGGAGAACAGGTAGGAACGGTCGAGCAGGCTGTTGGCGATGATCGACTCATCATCGAGTTGGCGGCCGATGCGCTCTTCCTCCGCCACCGCCTGCAGCGACAATGCGCGGTCCGAGGTGCGGGTTACCTTGCTGAGTACGGAATAATAGGCCGCCTGGTCGCGCTGCGGCCATTGCGCCACTTGCGGTTTCAATTTCTTCAATTCGGCCAGCGTGCTATTGGTAGCCAAATAGGAAAATTCCCTTAATTGCCCCAGGCGAGCCGACACATCCTGGCCCCAGGCTGGCGACTGGATCAGCGCGGCAGCCAGGAGGGAGATGCCTCGCATGCGCGGAATCTTGCAAAACATTACAGCTTTCTATTTGATAGGAAGTAAATATATTTTACTGCCCAGCAAACAAATCGTGGGCATTCAAGATGGCAAAAGCGATTTCCGGATGACGGTCGAGGCATTTCCGTATCGCCGCGGGTACAGATTGCCGCGTTTTGCGGCAGAGCCCCGGGCGCTCGCCCAGCTCGATCTGGAAGCCGCGCACCGTGCGCACCTCATTTGGCCCAGGGGCGATGCGCACCGAGACGCCAAGCTGCTCTTCCAGGCGCTGGCCGATGCGCATCAGCTCGCCATAGGTGGAAATGGCTTCGATGCGCTCAAGCAGGCGTTTTTCCTCCTCCTTGGTCAGGCGCAAGATACGCAGGTCGGCTCGCGGGTCTTCCAGCAGCGACTCGCGCTTGCAGTCGCAGGCGCCCGGCGGGCACTCCTTGCGGATGGGGAAAGGCGGCATCGTCATCGCCCCAGTATCCGTTGCTTGCATCGTGCTGTCAAACGCAGCCGGCCGGCGTTTTGCGCAGGGCTCTTGTGCGCGCCATTCAAGTTTCGTACAGTGCAGAATTGCTAAAAATTACAGTTCGAGAAACGCGTGACTATCAAATCGGAAGGCCTGCAATTCCTTGCGTCCCCAGGTGCCCTAGGCCAGCAGATCGCCGCCTTCGATTGGTCTTCCACGCCGCTGGGCCCGCTCGAGGCCTGGCCGCAAAGCTTGCGCACCACCGTCAACCTGATGCTCAACTCGAGCCACCCGATCTGGATTGGCTGGGGACCGCAGGCGACCTTCCTCTACAACGACGCCTATATCGATGTGCTGGGCGCGGCCAAGCACCCGTGGGCGCTGGGGCTGCCGGCGCAGCAAGTCTGGGCCGAGATCTGGCATTTCTGCGGCCCGTTGGCCGACAAGGTATTCCAGCGCGCCGCGCCAAGTTATGTCGACGCGGTTCAGCTGTTCATGAGCCGCGGCGACTGGGTGGAGGAAGTCTGGTATTCCTTCTCCTACAGCCCGATCTTCAATGAAGCCGGCGACGTCGGCGGCCTGTTCTGCCCTTCCACCGATACCACGGCTACCCGCCTGAATGCACGCCGCCTGGCCGCACTGTCGGCACTCTCGGCCAGCGCCCTGCGCGAGCAGGACGTGGCCAGTGCCTGCGCCACCGCCATGGATACCATTGCCGACAATCCGGCCGACATTCCGTTCGCTCTGCTGTTCAAGCGCGTGGGCGACAGCGTGCGCCTGCAGCAAACCGCGCACGTGGCCGACGCGGCCTGCGAGCTCGCATTGTGGCCGGTCGACCAGGTGCTGGCCAGCGGCGAACCGGTAGCGATCGCCACGGCCGGCATGCCCGGCTTGCCGCTGGGCCTGGCCGGGCAAGTGGTGCGGGTGGCGCTGGCCTTGCCGGTTACCGACGGCGTGCTGGTGCTGGGCACCAGTCCCGCGCGCCAGCTCGACGCCGAATACCGCACCTTCTGCGAACTGGTGGCGGGTCAGCTCTCGGCCGCTGTGCAGAATGCCAGCGCCGCGGCCGAGCAGCGCCAGCGCGCGGAAGCCCTGGCGGAACTGGACCGGGCCAAGACCGCCTTCTTCAGCAATGTGAGCCACGAATTCCGCACGCCGCTGACGCTGATGCTGGGCCCCATTGAGGAAGCGCTGGACGACAGCGCCAGCCGTCTGCCGGCCGTCCACCACGAGCGCTTGCGGCTGGCCCAGCGCAATGCCCGACGGCTGCAAAAGCTGGTCAACACCCTGCTCGATTTCTCGCGCGTGCAGGCCGGCCGCATGCACGCCAGCTACACCAGGGTGGACCTGGCCGCCCTCACGCGGGACCTGGCCAGCGGTTTCCGCTCCGCGGTCGAAAGCGCTGGCCTGACCCTGACGGTCGACTGCGAAGAAATCGGTCCCGCCGCCTGGGTCGATGTCGCCCTGTTCGAAAAGATCGTGCTGAACCTGCTGTCCAACGCCTTCAAGTTCACCTTTGATGGCGGCATCACGGTCAGCCTGCGCCAGGATGGCCAGTCAGCCGTGCTGGCAGTCACCGACACCGGCGTCGGCATATCGGACGACCAGCAGCAGCGCATCTTCGAGCGCTTCCGCCGGGTGGAAGGCGCGCGCTCGCGCACCCATGAAGGTTCCGGCATTGGCCTGGCGCTGGTGCGCGACCTGGTGGAGCTGCTGCACGGCCGTATTGAACTGGAAAGCACGCTGGGCGCGGGCAGCACCTTCTCCATCACGCTGCCGCTCGGCCACGGCCACCTGCGCCAAGACCAGCTGGCCAGCGACGCCTATCCCGACACCAGCGACGTGCGCGAAGCCTTCCGCCTGGAGGCGCAGCGCTGGCTGCCTGAAGAGGAAAGCGAAGAACCTTTCCTCGACCTGGCCGAAGACGACAGCGTGCTGACCCTTGGCGCGCGCGTGCTGGTGGTGGACGACAACGCCGACATGCGCGACTACCTGGCGCGCCTGCTGCGCCAGCGCTGGCACGTCAGCACCGCCGCCAACGGCCGCGAGGCACTGGAGGCCATGGCCGGCGAAGTGCCGGACCTGCTGGTATCGGACGTGATGATGCCGGAACTCGACGGCTTCGGCCTGATCGCCGCCATGCGCGCCGACCAGTTGCTGCATGACGTGCCGGTGCTGCTGCTGTCGGCCCGTGCCGGCGAAGAGGCGCGCATCGAAGGCGTCAATGCCGGCGCCGACGATTACCTGGTCAAGCCCTTCTCCGCCCGCGAGCTGGTGACGCGCGTCGATTCGCAGCTGATGCGAGCCCGCATCCGCCAGGCCGAACGCGCCCATATGGTGCGCATGGCCAACACCTTCCAGCAGGCGCCGGCTGCCATCGCCATCGTGCGCGGCCCCGACCTGGGCTTCGAACTGGCCAACGACCGCTTCGTGGAGCTGAGCTGGCGGCGCGAGCTGATTGGCTTGCCCATGCGGCGTGCCTTCCCCGAATTGGAAGGCCAGGGCATGGTGGAGGAGATGGAACTGGCACTCTCCAGCGGCCAGCCGGTAACCGGCAAGGCGCGCCGCGTGATGCTGAAGCGCGATGGCGGCCTGCTGGAATGCTATTTCGACTATGTACACCAGCCGGTGCGCAATGCGCGCGGTGAAGTGGACCGCGTGGCCATCGTGGCCTTCGAAGTGACGGAGCTGGTGCGCGCGCGGCGCGATGCGGAACTGGCCAACCGCACCAAGGACGATTTCCTGGCGATGGTGGGCCACGAGCTGCGCAACCCGCTGTCGCCGATCCTGATTGCGCTGGAACTGATGCGGCTGAAAGGCCTGGGCGGGCTGGCGCGCGAGCATGCCGCCATCGAACGCCAGGCCCACCACTTGGTGCGCCTGGTGGACGATTTGCTGGACGTGGCGCGCATCGCGCAAGGCAAGATCGCACTGCGGCTGGAGCGCGTCGAATTGTCGAAGCTGCTGGCACAGGCGCTGGAAACGGTCAGTGGCCTGCTGGAAGAGCGCCAGCAAAGCCTGGAACTGGACGTGCCTGCGCAGGGGCTGGCGATCGATGCCGACCCGATGCGCTTTGTGCAGGTGCTGGTCAACCTGCTGACCAATGCCGCCAAGTATTCCAATCCCGGCGGCCAGATCCGGGTAAGCGCGGCCACCGCCAGGGGCCGCCTCGTGATCAAGGTGCGCGATACCGGCATCGGCATCGGCGCCGACATGCTGCCCCACCTGTTCGACAAATTCGTGCAGGCCCCGCAATCGCTGGACCGTTCGCGCGGCGGCCTGGGGCTGGGCCTGGCGATTGCACGCAGCCTGGTGCAGCTGCATGGCGGCGAGATCGAGGCGCACAGCGCCGGCGTGGGCGCCGGCAGCGAATTCACCATCCGCGTGCCGCTGGCGGCAGAACTGGCAAGTGCGCCTTCGCTGGGCGCTGCCCCGGGCCACCTGGCTGCCGCTACGCGGCGCCGCGTGCTGCTGGTGGACGACAACCAGGACGTGCTGCAAGGCTTGCGCGACCTGCTCGAAGTCGGCGGCCACGAAGTGCATGCAGTGGGCGACCCTGCCAGTGCGCTGCGCGCCAGCGCCAGCTTCGTGCCTGACCTGGCCATCCTCGACATCGGCCTGCCCGGCATGGACGGCTACGAACTGGCCAGCGAGCTGCGGCGCCGGCCCGGTTTTGGCAAGACGCGGCTGGTGGCCTTGTCCGGCTATGGTCAGCCGGCGGACCAGGCGCGCTCGCGGGCAGCCGGTTTTGCCGCCCATCTTGTCAAGCCGATTACGCCGGCCCAGCTCTACTCCTTGCTGGTCGATTGAATCTGCGCTTAACGTTGCAAATTTACCACTTGAATTGCCGCTAGGGAAATAAAGTTGAGCATCGCCGTGCTACACTCGTTTTCCCTATGCGCCCCCTCCTCCATCGCCGAGCATTCCTGCGCCTGGCCGCCGCCTTATGGCTTGCCGGCGCCGGCAGCCATGCCCTGGCGCACGAGCGGCGCGTACTGGTGCTGTATTCGCTCGGCGCAGATTCTTCCTCAGCCTGGCAAAGGCTGGTGCACAAAGGCCTGTACGACGAACTGGGACGCAGCAGCCAGGGTGCGACGCCGGCCATCTTCGAAGAGCGTTTCGATGCCAACCGTGTCGGCGAAGACAAATCGCAGGAGGGCATGGCGCCCTACCTCGCCACCAAGTACGCCGACGTCAAATTCGACGCCATCGTGACGGAAAACTTCGTCGCGGCGCGCTTCCTGTCCAGCCACCCGGAACTGTTTGCCGGCGTGCCGCGCCACTACGTCAACCACGGGCGAGTGCAATGGATGCCGCGCGATGGCATGGGATATGAGGTAAGCTCCGATTTCGAACGGGCAATTGGCGTGATTCCGCTGGTGGCGCCGAACGTGCGGCATGTCGCCATCGTCGGCGACAAGACTGCACGCGGACAGCTCTGGCTTGACCGCATCCGCAGTGTCACGCCGCGCTTCCCGAACATCCGCTTCGAGATCTGGGACGATGGCAGCGTCGATGAATTGCGCCAGCGCGCAGTGCGCCTGGGGCGCGGCAGCGCGATCTTCATGCTGGCATCGCTGCGCGGCGAAGGCAATGCGCGCATCCAGCCGCGCGAACTGGCGCTGCAGGTTGCGGCCGCGACCAAGGCGCCGCTGTTCACGCATTCCGAATCGCTGGTGATGCCGGGCGTGGTGGGCGGCTATGTCGTCAGCGGCGAGGCGGTGGGCCGCATGATGGCACGCCTGCTGCTCGGCCAGCCGGCCATGACCAGCCAGGTGCAGGGCTACTATTTCGATTATCCGACGGCGCGCCAGGCTGGCTTGCGCAATCTCCCGCAGGAAGCGGTGATATTGAATCGCCCGCACAATGTGTGGGAGTTGTACCGCTGGCAGATCATCATGGCGGGCGGGCTGATTGTCCTGCAAGGCATGTTGATTACCGCATTGGTGCTGTCGCTGCGCGCGCGGCGCCGGGCGATGGCCGAGCTGGCGACCGAGCGCAGCAGCCTGGAAGACCGCATCCTGCAGCGCACGCTGGAACTGCTGCAGGCCAACCGCAAGCTGGAGACGCTGGCCACCACCGACCCGCTGACCGGCATTGCCAACCGGCGCAAAATGACGGAACAGATCGCGCAGGAACTGGAACGGGCGCGGCGCTTCCACCATCCCTTGGCGCTGCTGATGATCGATATCGACCACTTCAAGCGCATCAACGATACCTACGGCCACGAGGTGGGCGACCTGGCGATCATCCAGACTGCGACCCTGCTGACGGCGAACCTGCGCGCGGTGGATATGGTGGCGCGCTTCGGGGGCGAGGAATTTGTGCTGCTGATGCCGGAGACGCACATCGCGGTAGCGGTGCACGCGGCCGAACGCCTGCGCGAGCAGGCTGCAGGCTTGCGGCTGCGGACGGAATTCGGGGTCGAGGTGCAACTGACGATCAGTATCGGCGTGGCGGCGGCCAATCCGCATGGCACGCCGGATACGCCTTCCTCCTTGCTGGTACGGTCCGATAAAGCTCTGTACCGCGCCAAGAAGGAAGGACGCAACCGCGTCGTGCAGTTCTGATTACTCCGCGTCGGGCTGAGCCGAGGGATGGGCGGCTTTGAACGCCGGCAGGCCGGCGCAGTTTTCCGCAATGCGCGCCACGTTCGGATAAGGCGCCAGGTCGATATTGAAGCGCTGCGCGTTGTACACCTGCGGCACCAGGCAGCAATCGGCGATGGTCGGCGTATCGCCGTAGCAGAAACGGCCCACGTCGCCGTCGCGCTCCAGGTGCGCCTCGAGCGCCTTCATGCCCTCGCCCATCCAGTGGTAGTACCAATCCATCTTCTGCTCTTCGCTCAGGCCCATCGGGCCTTTGATGTGCTTGAGCACACGCAGGTTCATCAGCGGATGGGTATCGCAAGCAACGGTCTGCGCCAGGGCGCGCACGCGGGCGCGGCCCACGGCATCCTGCGGCAGCAGCGGCACCATCGGATGCACTTCTTCCAGGTACTCCATGATGGCCAGCGATTGCGTCAGCACGATGCCGTTGTCCTCCAGCGCCGGCACCAGGCCGGCCGGATTGACTTCGCGATAGGCCGGCGCCAGTTGCTCACCGCCGTCGCGCAGCAGGTGCACCGGCACCGCTTCATATTCCAGGCCTTTCAGGTTCAGCGCGATGCGCACGCGGTAGGCGGCCGAGCTGCGAAAGTAGGTATAGAGCTTCATTAACGTTCCCCGTAGTTGCGCACGGTCTGGTCGATGGCGCCGAAGATGGTCTTGCCCTGCGCGTCATGCATCTCGATGCGCACGGTGTCGCCAAATTGCAGGAAGCCGGTTTCCGGCTTGCCGCCTTCGATGGTCTCGTACATGCGCACTTCGGCCAGGCAGCAATAGCCCACGCCGCCGTTGGCGATGCTCGAGCCGTGCAGGCTGCCCTGCTTGTTCGACACGGTACCCGAGCCGATGATGGTGCCGGCGCACAGCTCGCGCGTCTTGGCGGCGTGCGCCACCAGTTGGGCGAAGCTGAAGGTCATGTCTTCGCCGGCGTTGGGCTTGCCGAAGGGCTGGCGGTTGATCTGGACCAGCAGCGGCAGGTGCAGTTTGTTGTCCTGCCAGGCCTTGCCCAGTTCTTCCGGCGTAACAGCCACCGGCGAAAAGGCGCTGGCCGGCTTGGAATTGAAGAAGCCGAAACCCTTGGCCAGCTCGTTCGGGATCAGGTTGCGCAGCGAGACGTCGTTGACCAGCATGACCAGGCGGATCGCCTTGGCGGCGTCTTCTTCGCTGGCGCCCATCTTCACGTCGCCGGTGATCACGGCCACTTCCGCTTCCAGGTCGATGCCCCAGGCTTCATCCAGGGCGTAGATGGCGTCGCGCGGGCCGACGAAGCTGTCGGAGCCGCCCTGGTACATCAGCGGGTCGGTGTAGAACGATGCAGGCACTTCGGCATTGCGGGCCTTGCGCACCAGTTCCACGTGGTTGATGTAGGCCGAGCCGTCGGCCCACTGGTAGGCGCGCGGCAGCGGCGAGTGGCACAGGCTTTCGTCGAACGGCTGGGCGCCCGACGCGCTGCCCTGGTTCAGCAGGGCGTAGATTTGTTTCAGTTGCGGTGCTGCGGTGTCCCAGTTGTCCAGCGCATCCTGCATGGTGGCCGCGATGTTCGGTACCGGCTGGCAGGATTTCAGGTCGCGGCTAACGACGACCAGGCGGCCGTCGCGGCCGCCGTCTTTCAGGGAGGCGAGTTTCATTGTGTTCCTTCGCTTTGAATCTTTATTCTTGTGGCGCGTGCATCCACGCTGCGTGCTTGGGCGCCTTTTTCGTTTTAGACCATTCTTCCAGCATTTCCCACTTCACATCGTCCAGCTTCTGCATCATTTCAGGGGTGCCGGTGTTGGCTGCCAGTTCCAGGCGGTGGCCGTTCGGGTCGAAGAAGTAGATCGACTTGAAGATGGTGTGGTTGACGGGGCCCAGCACCTCGATGCCGGCGGCTACCAGGCGCTCCTTGGCGGCCAGCAGTTCGTCCATCGAACCCACTTCCAGCGCCAGGTGCTGTACCCAGGCCGGGGTGTTTTCATCGCGGCCCATGGCAGGCTGGGTCGGCAGCTCGAAGAAGGCCAGGATATTGCCCTGGCCGGCGTCCAGGAAGACGTGCATGTATGGGTCGGGGGCCTTGGTCGAAGGCACCTCATCCTCCGCGATGGCAAGCACGAAGTTCATGTTCAGGTGCTTGACGTACCACTCGACGGTTTCCTTGGCGTCCTTGCAGCGGTAGGCAACGTGGTGGATTTGCTTGATTTTCATGGCAGGGCTCCTTTGTATCCCGCCATTAAACTCTTGTTTCAGCTATCATACAAACGATATTTTCACGTCCATTTATTAGCTTTTCTGATGAGTCCAACCGTCCGCCAGATGCGTGCCCTGGTCGCAGTCGCCCGCACCGGCAGCTTCACTGCGGCTGCCGACCTGCTGCACGTCACCCAGTCCGCCCTGTCGGGGCAAATCAAGGAGCTGGAGCAGCTGCTGGGCGTGAAAGTGGTCGAGCGCAGCACGCGTCGGGTGCAGCTTTCCGAGGTCGGGCGCGAGCTGTATCCGCTGTTCGACAAGATGCTGCAGGACCTGGATGGGGCGATGGCGGATATCGCCAGCCGCAAGGCTTTGAAAAAGGGCATCGTGCGCGTGGCGGCGCCGCAGATGATGGCCTGCACCCTGCTGCCGCAGGTGATCGGCGCCTTCCGTGCCTCCTACCCCGATGTGCAGGTGCAGCTGGTCGATTGCCCGGTCGACAATGTCGCGGCGCGCGTGGTCAGCGGAGAAGTGGACGTGGGGATCGGCCCGGAGCGCGACGTCACGGCCGAAGTCGATGCGCAACTGCTGTTCGAGATGCCGTTCGTTGTGGTCTTCCCACCCGCTCACCCGCTGGCCGCGCGGCGCACGGTCGCGTGGGCGGAGGTCAACCAGCATCCCTTCATCGCCTTGCAGGGCCAGTTCACCGAGCGCCTGCTGCGCGACATGACCACGCTGGCCCCTTACAACGAAGTGACCTTCATGACGACCGCGCTGGCCATGGTCGCCGAGGGGCTCGGCATTACCGCCTGCCTGCCTTACGCGGAACCGATGGTGCGCCGTTACGGGCTCGAAATGCGCCCGCTGGTCGAGCCGGAGCTCAAACGCAAATTCTTCATCTACACCAAGACCTCGCGCACGCCCTCGCCCGCTGCCGAGCGCTTCATCAGCGTGCTGGGCGAGTATTCCCTATAATTTGCCGCATGTCGCACAATACGATTGAAGCCAACAAGGCAATGGACAAATTCGACGGCCACCACCAGGTGTGGCTGTTCGGTTACGGATCGCTGATTTACAAGGCCGACTTTCCCTACATCGAGCGCCGTCCCGCGCATATCTTCGGCTGGTCGCGCCGCTTCTGGCAGGGCTCGCACGACCATCGCGGCACGCCGGAAGCGCCTGGCCGCGTGGCTACGCTGATTCCTGCCGAGGGAGCGGTATGCCACGGCATGGCCTACCTTGTCACGCCGGAAGAATTTGCGCACCTCGACCATCGCGAAAAAAATGGCTACCTGCGCGTGGCGATCGACATCCACTTCGAGGCCGGCGGCGTGGAGGAAGGGTTGATCTACATCGCCGCCGCTGACAACGCTGCCTGGCTGGGCGAAGCATCCGTTGAAGAAATCGCCCGCCATATCGCTTCAGCTTCCGGTCCCAGCGGCCCTAATATCGAATACCTGCTGCGCCTGGCTGCCGCCTTGCGCGAGATGGGCCACCATGATGAGCACGTTCACGCGATCGAAGCCTATCTCGGCCAGGCGAAAGCTTAGAACAAGTCCATCTGCCCCGCTTTGGCTGCGGCGCGCGCGCGGGCACCGGAAGGCGGGATGTAGTCCGGGCGCTTGAATTGGGTGCAGTCGAGGGAGCGGAATTTGCTGTGGCGGCCGTGGAAGCCGTAGCGGGTGATGCCTTTTTCGATGCGTTGCTGGATCAGGTCGGCCCATACGCCTTCACCGCGCATGCGCGAGCCGAATTCGGCTTCATAGTCTTTGCCGCCGCGCATGTCGCGCACGCGGTTCATCACCCGTGCGGCACGGTCAGGGAAATGCGCCTCCAGCCACTCCTTGAACAGCGGGCTGACTTCCCAGGGCAAGCGCAGCACGACGTAGGTCGCCATCACGGCGCCGGCATCGCGCGCGGCGGCCATGATTTTTTCGATATCCGGCTCGGTCACGAAGGGAATGATAGGCGCGATGCTCACGCCTACCGGAATGCCGGCCTTGGCCAGCGTTTCGATGGTACGCAGGCGGCGCGCGGGTGCGGCGGCGCGTGGCTCCAGCGTGCGCGAAATCTTGCTGTCCAGCGTGGTAATGGTGACCGATGCGGCTGCGAGGTTGCGCGCGGCCATCGGTCCCAGGATATCGATGTCGCGTTCGATCAGCGAGGATTTGGTGATCAGGCCGACCGGATGGTTGCACTCGGCCAGCACCTCCAGCACCCGCCGCGTGAGCTGGTATTCGCGCTCACAAGGCTGGTAGGCGTCGGTATTCACGCCCAGCGCGAGCGATTCCACTTCATAACCGGGCTTGGACAATTCGGCGCGCAGCAGTTCCGGCGCATTCACCTTGGCAAACAGTTTGGTTTCGAAATCCAGCCCCGGCGACAAGCCGAGATAGCTGTGCGATGGCCGCGCAAAGCAATAGATGCAGCCATGCTCGCAGCCGCGATAGGGATTCAGCGAGACATTGAATGGAATATCGGGAGACTGGTTGCGGGTGAGGATGGTCTTGGCCGTTTCCGCAGTGACAATGGTGCGCGGGGGGCGCAGCTCCGCCTCCGCATCGTCCGGATCGGGCGCCCAGCCGTCATCGAAGGCTTCGCGCTCCTGCAGTTCATACCTGCCTTGCATGTTTGATACCGCTCCACGCCCTTTTTTAGCCTTGAGCGATTGCGGCGGCAGCATCACCTGCCCTTCTAGTTCATGGTCCTGCATGCGGCGCCTCGATACATTACTGTATGTTTATACAGTATTCTAAACCGCCCTCGCCGCGGCTGCAAGCCAAGCTGGTATCATGCACACTTCTCCGGGATATCCCCCGACATTCAAAGAGCAATAACATGAGCAAATCGAACAATCTGCCCTCCTTTGGGAGCAGGATTTCCCTCGCCTTTGGCGCATTTTTCAAAACCCTGGGTGATGCCGAATTCGCTGCGCGCGTGCGTGACGACGGCGTCGGACCTGCCGTGGCTCCGGCTGCCGCCCCAGCACCTGTCACCGCACCTGCCCCAGCTCCAGCCGCCGCGCCCCTGCGCGAAGCCACGCCAGATGCAGCACTGCAGCTCCTGTCGCTGTTCCAGCGCGAAGCACGCCTGATCGACTTTACCCAGGAAAACCTGTCCGGCTATTCCGACGCCGATATCGGCGCCGCAGCCCGCGTGGTGCATGAAGGCTGCTCCAAGGTCCTGCGCGAGCACTTCACCATCGACGCCGTCCGCAGCGAAGCGGAAGGCAGCCGCGTAACCCTGCCGGAAGGCTTCGACGCTTCCGCCGTGCGCCTGACCGGTAATGTGGTCGGCAAGGCGCCGTTCACCGGCACCCTGAGCCACCGCGGCTGGCGCGCCTCCAGCGTGCGCCTGCCGAAACTGGCGGAAGCGCATGACGCCAAGGTGCTGGCACCGGCCGAGGTGGAACTGTGAGCGATCCGCGTTTTGCCATCGGCATCGACCTTGGCACCACCCACAGCGCGCTGTCGTACGTTGAACTGGCCGGCAGCGACGGCGAGAAGACCAAACACGGCGTGCTGGGCGTGCCCCAGCTCACCGCGCCCGGCACGGTAGAAGAACTGCCGCTGCTGCCAAGCTTCCTCTACCTGCCGCATCCGGACGAACTGGCTGCCGGCGAACTGGCCCTGCCCTGGGCTGCCGCCGACGGTCAGCCGGCAGTGACGGGCGAAATGGCCCGCAGCCGCGGCGCCACCACGCCGATCCGCCTGGTGTCGAGCGCCAAGAGCTGGCTGTGCCACCCTGGCGTGGACCGTCGCGCCGCCATCCTGCCGCACGACGCACCGGAAGAAGTGCCGCGCGTGTCGCCGCTGGAAGCGTCGACGCGCTACCTGAAACACCTGCGCGCGGCATGGGACAGCGCCTATCCGGACGCACCGTTCACGCAGCAGGCTGTCACGGTCACGATCCCTGCATCGTTCGATCCGGCAGCGCGCGAACTCACCGCCGAAGCGGCACGCGCCGCCGGCTACGAGAACGTCACGCTGCTGGAAGAGCCGCAGTCGGCCCTGTACAGCTGGATCCAGAACAGCGATGGCCGCTGGCGCAAGGAAGTCAAGCCGGGCGACATCATCCTGGTGGTGGACGTGGGCGGCGGCACCAGCGACTTTTCGCTGATCGCCATCCTCGAGCGCGACGGCAAGCTGGAACCGCACCGCGTGGCCGTGGGCGACCATATCCTGCTGGGCGGCGACAATATGGACCTGGCGCTGGCCCACCTGGTGGCGCGCAAGCTGGCTGCAAACGGCACCCAGCTCGACGCCTGGCAAATGCGCGCTCTGACCTATGGCTGCCGCGCCGCCAAGGAAAACCTGCTGGCCAACGCGCAAGCGGAGACCTGGCCTATCGTGGTGCCAAGCCGCGGCTCGAAGCTGATTGGCGGTTCGATCCGCACCGAACTGACGCGCGCCGAAGTCACGAGCTTCATCACCGACGGCTTCTTCCCGAAAGTGGAAGCATCCGCGCGCCCGGCAGTGCGTACCCGCGCCGGCCTGACCCAGCTTGGCCTGCCCTACGCGCAGGACGCGGCGATCACCAAACACCTGGCGGCTTTCCTGGCGCGCCAGGCCGGCGCCACGGCGGAACTGGCGGGCTTTGCCGTCAATCCGGCACATACCTTCCTGCATCCAAGCGCAGTGCTGTTCAATGGCGGCGTGTTCAAGTCCGAACTGTTGGCCAATCGCGTGATGGAAACCATCAACGAATGGCTGTATATGGAAGGCGCAGAACCGGCACGCATGCTGGGCGGCGCTGACCTGGACCTGGCCGTGGCCCGCGGCGCGGCTTACTACAGCTATGTGCGGCGCGGCGCGGGGGTGCGCATTCGCGGCGGTACCGCGCGTTCCTACTACGTTGCGGTGGAATCGTCGATGCCGGCCATTCCAGGCATGGAGCCGCCGATCCAGGCGCTGTGCGTTGCGCCGTTCGGCATGGAAGAAGGCAGCGAGCTGGAATTGCCGGGCCAGGAGTTCGGCCTGGTGGTGGGCGAGCCGGTGCACTTCCGCTTCTTCGGTTCTTCCGTGCGGCGTCAGGACCAGATTGGCGCCGTGCTCGATTTCTGGGGCCCGGACGAACT
This sequence comes from Pseudoduganella sp., assembly GCA_036402315.1. Classification (GTDB taxonomy): domain Bacteria; phylum Pseudomonadota; class Gammaproteobacteria; order Burkholderiales; family Burkholderiaceae_D; genus Rugamonas. The sequence goes on from DASWTB010000403.1 coordinate 33,472, forward strand.
GATTGAGCTGAACGAAATCCAGGCCACGCTGTCGCCGGAAGGCCGTTCCGTTGGCGAGGTGGTGCAGGTGCGCCTGCATGCTTACGCCAGCGAGTCCGGCACACTGGAACTGCTGGCCGTGGCGCAGGACGGCCAGCGCTGGAAGGTCGAATTCGACGTACGCGGCACTGGCGAAGGCCAATGACGCAGTACCTGGTCAGCATCGACCTGGGCACTACCAACTCGGTGCTCGCTTATGCCACGCCAGGCGGCGATGTGCAGTTGTTCCAGGTGGAGCAGCTCACCGCGCCCGGCGAAGTTGGCAGCGCGGTGCTGCTGCCCTCTTCCCGTTATCACCCTGCTGCCGGCGAGTTTGCCGAGGGCGAATTGCAGTTGCCCTGGCCGGAACCGGTCGTGGCGGATGCGCCGCCAGGTGCGGTCATCGGCCGCCTGGCGCGCAAACTGGGCGGACAAGTGCCGGGACGCCTGGTCGCCAGCGCCAAGAGCTGGTTGTCCCACACTGGCGTCGACCGCCTGGCGCCGATCCTGCCCTGGGGCGCTTCGGACGATGTCGCGCGCGTGTCGCCGGTTGCCGCCAGCGCGAGTTATCTCGCGCATTTGCGGGCGGCCTGGAATACGCGCTTTCCCTCCGCGCTGCTGGAACAGCAGCAAGTCGTACTGACCATTCCCGCGTCCTTCGACGAGGGCGCGCGTGCCCTGACGCTGGAAGCGGCGCGCATGGCGGGCCTGCCGGCCTTGCGGCTGCTTGAGGAGCCGCAGGCAGCGTTGTATGACTGGCTGTATCGCCATCGGGCTTCGCTGGCTGCCGACCTGGCTGAGGCGCGCCTGGTCCTCGTTGCCGACGTTGGCGGCGGCACCACCGATTTCACGCTCGTCAAGGTGGAGATGGCTGGCGGCGAGCCGCAATTGACGCGCATCGGCGTCGGCAACCACCTGATCCTCGGCGGCGACAATATGGACCTGGCGCTGGCGCACCTCGCCGAGCAGCGCCTGTCCGCTGGCGCCGAAGCCAACGCCGGCAGCGGACAGGCGGGCAGCACGGCCGCGCCGCAACGCTTGTCCGCCGCGCGGCTCGCGCAACTGACGGAGCGCTGCCGCGCGGCGAAGGAGACCCTGCTCGCCGCCGACGCGCCGGAGCAAGTCGCCGTCACCCTGCTCGGTTCCGGCTCCAAATTGATTGGCGGCAGCCGTTCCGTCGCGTTGCAGCGCGTCGACGTCGAGCGCATTGTGCTGGATGGCTTTTTCCCCCTTAACGAGACGCAGCAACCGGCACAGGCCAAGCGTGGCGGCATCGTTGAATTCGGCCTGCCCTATGCCAGCGATCCGGCCATTACGCGCCACCTGGCCAGCTTCCTGCGCCAGCACGCAGCGGCTGCACGCGAGGCGCTGGGCCTGCAGGACGACGGCAAGCTAGCGGTGCCCGACACCCTGCTGCTGAACGGCGGCGTGTTCCGTGCAGCGAGACTAGCGGAGCGGCTGTCCGACACGTTGTCGGCCTGGCGCGGCCAGCCAGTACGCGTGCTGCATAACGAAGATCCCGATGTCGCCGTCGCACGCGGCGGCGTGGCATACGCATTGGCGCGGCAGGGCATGGCGCCTGCCATTGCCGGTGGTTCCCCGCGCAGCTATTGGCTGCTGCTCGATAATGCGCGTGCCCCGGGCGTCACGCGCCGTGCTGTCTGCCTGCTGCCGCGCGGCACCGCAAGCGGGTACGAAGTACGCCTCGACGAACGCAGCTTTGCCTTGCGGCTCGGGCGCCCGGTGCGCTTTCACATCGCCACTACCCTGGCCGATGCCGTCCCGCCGCAAGCCGGCGACGTGGCGGACCTGGCGCCGGACGACCTGAGTGCGCTGCCCGCCATTGCCACCGTCCTGCGCGACAGCAAGGATGCCAATGCGCGCAAGGAAATCACCGTGCAGTTGGCGGCGTCGCTGACCGAAGTCGGCACACTGGAAGTGCATTGCGAAGGCAACGGCCAGCGCTGGCAGCTCGAATTCCAGCTGCGCGAGCATGGTGCGGACGACGCGACCGCTCCGGGTGGCGAGGATGCCGACGACGATGCGGCAACGGAGCCCGCCCTGCCGGCCCGCTTGCCCGATGCATTGGACAAGATCGACCGCATCTTCGGCAGCCGCGCCCAACAAGTGGACGCCAAGGAAGTGCGCCAGCTTCGCAGCCAGCTCGAGCACCTGCTCGGCAGCCGCGAACGCTGGGCGACGCCGCTGCTGCGCCGTCTCTTCGATGCATTAATGGAGCGCGCCAAAGGCCGCCGCCGTTCGGCCGAACATGAACGCACCTGGATGAACCTCGCCGGATACTGCCTGCGCCCCGGCTTTGGCCACACACTGGACGAATGGCGCATCGAACAGCTCTGGGCAATCTTCGAAACGGGCGTGCAAAACCACAAGGACAACCAGGTTTGCGCCGAATGGTGGACGCTGTGGCGCCGTGTATCGGGCGGCCTGCCACCAGCGGCCCAACTGCGCCTGCTGGACGATTTCGCCTTCAACCTGCAGGCCGACGCCAGCGAACGTGGCCGCCGTCCCGTCACACTGGTCAATGGCAGCGAAGAGGACATGCTGCGCCTGGGCGCCTCGCTGGAACGTATTCCCGCCGCCTACAAGGCAGAAATCGGCAACTGGATGGTGGGCGAACTGCCCAAGGCAAAAACCCTGGCCGTCCAGACCCGCTACCTGTGGTCGCTGGGCCGGGTCGGCGCGCGCCGCCCGTTCCATGGCAGCGCGCATGACGTAGCGCCGGTCGAAACAGTGGAGCAATGGCTGCAGGCCGTGCTGCTGCTGGACTGGCGCAAGGTCGAACCGGCCGGCTTCGCGGCCGCGCACCTGGCGCGCATGACAGGCGACCGCTCGCGCGATATCAACGATGTCCTGCGCGCCGAGGTGGTACGCAGGCTGCAGGCCGCAGGCGCGCCGCCAAGCTGGTCCGCCATGGTGCGTGAAGTCGTCCAGCTCGACCAGGCCAGCGAACAGCGCATGCTGGGTGAAGCGCTGCCGCCTGGCCTGAAGCTTCTCAGCTAGCGTCCCGGCCGCGCGCAGCCTGCGCTTGCTGCTGCGCGACAAAACCGTCGAAGGCGGCAATGACGCGGTCGTAGCGGTGTTCGTCGCCCTCCAGCTGCGCCAGCGCATAGCAGGTCGCTTCCAGCGTCGAGAGCTGGTCGGGCGCGTGCGCTTTGCGGATCAGGTAGTGCGACGGCGGCGTGTCGCGCAGCGGCAGGCGCGTCAAGGCTTGCAGGGCCGGGTTCAGGTACAGCATCTTGCGGCTCTTGCGCCAGGTCGCATCGAGTACGACCAGTTGCATTGGCGCCAGCGCGGGGTGGAATGGCGGCGGCGCAGCGATGCCGAGCGATCGGTCGCCCGCCGTGTCGGGATACAGCAGGACCGGCTGGCGGCCATTTGCGCCAAGCAGGGCGCGCAGTGCCGCATCATCGAACTGTTCGCCGACTTCGATACGGCTGCCGGGAAGGCAAAGGTGCAGCAGGCGTGCGCTGCCCTTGGCGTTCTCCACTTCCATCGGGTGCTGCAGAATCAGGACGTCGACCGCACTCGCCACTGGCGCTGCCCAATGGCAGATGCAGGTGGCGGCGGGGCGCAGGCAAGAGGCGCACTTCTGGCGCCGCGGCGTGGTGTTCATGCCGCGGATCATACACCAGGCTTACGGAGCGGCGCCAAGCAGCTCGTCCAGTTGCGCTATCTGCGCCGGGTCCTTCACCACGGCACGCAGCCACTCGTGCAAGGGCAAGTCCCCCCATTGGGCAGCTTTGTCCGCCAGGTAGCTGTCGGCCAGCGCCTTCTGCACCTGTTCGGGACTTCCCTCCAGCGTCAAGTCGTTGCGCTCCGCCGTTTTCAGCACCCAGTCGCTCGATTGCAGGGCGCTATTGGCAGCTTCGCGGATCGCGCCGCGAACGTAGCCCTCCCACGCCTCGCGCGTGAATGCGCCTGAAACCGCATGGCTGCCCTGCACCAGCTCGCGATCCTGTTCACCGACGATGCGCGCCACCGTCATCGCGGGATAGCGCGTGCTGGCGCGCGCCTTGATCTCGGCATATACGCGCTCACGCGCCGTCATGCCGCGCACCACTTGCCGCAGCTGGTCGCGCGCAGCATCGACCAGCGCCAGCTTGGGTTCAATGCGCGGCCAGGCAGGGTCGTTCAATTGAGCCAGGTAAAACGCCAGCAGTGCCTCCGCACTGCGCAATAGCTGCTCGCGCGGCATGGCGCCGCGATTAGCCTCCAGCCAATTGCGCCAGTGGCGCGTGAGCTGGTCGGCCAGGTGCCCCGTTTCGGCATGCGATTTGTCCGCCAGCATCAGGTAGGTCTTCAACGCGTTATAGGAATCCTCGACATTGCCTGCCTCGCGCTGGCCCAGCGCAAACAGTTGCGTCTCCAGGCCTGACGCCACAGGCTTGAGCAGGATTTCGCTCATGCCCTTGAAATACTCGCTGCGCAACTTGCGGCCCAGCGTATCGCCCTGGTACAAGCCCATGCCCAGCAACCAGGGCGACTCGCGATCCAGCTTATCGATTTGCTCGATACGGTCTTGCAGGAGCTGCAGCGCTTCCAGGCGGGATTGCAGGTCCGGGCGTTGCGCCTGCAGCCGGACCGCCTTGTCCAGGTCCGCGGCAGCGTTGGCGACCAGCTGTGAATTGCCCGAATACGACCAGGTCCAGGCGCCCAGCATCGCGCCAAGCAGCAGGATCGCAAGCGCAAAGCCACCGTTGCGCAACACCCGCTGCTTGCGTGTCGCATATTGGGAAACCAGATCCTTGTCGGCGAAGATCACTTCACGGAAAAGCCGCGGCAGGAAATAGCCCGCCTGTGTGCCCGCGCTCGCGCGCGGCGCGGCATCGGCAGGCTGCGTCAGCCCGAAGCGCTGGGCCACCCGCAACGACTGGGCGCAAAGCGGCTGCCCTTCCTGTAATGCGCTGGTGAAGTAATAGCCCCTGAACAATGGGCGAAACTGGAAGGGATTGTCTTCGAACAGCGTGGCGAGAAAGGCTTTCAACGGCGCACGCAAGGCCGCGAACTCCAGCGGAAAAGTATGTACTCCCGCCGGCACCAGCTCGCGGCGGCGCTGGGTCATAGTGGCTATGCCCATTTCGCGCAGCCCTTCACACAATTCGTCGAAGCTTTGCTCGAAGAATGCCAGCATGTCGCGACAGCCAGCCTTCTGCCGGAACGGCATGGTCGCGCCCCACGGCCGCTCGCGTTCCGCCGTTTCCGCATCCATGAAGAAATCGGTAAAGCCGGCCACCAGGTCGGCCTTGGTGAACATCACATACACCGGAGCGAAAACCTCCAGTTTCTCGATCAGGTCCTGCACGCGCTGGCGCAGGCTTCGCGCCAGCTGCAATACCGCTTCGGTGTCGTCGCCGCGCAACTCTGCGATGCTGACAGCGATAACGATGCCGTTGATGGGCGCCCGTGGCCGGTGTTTTTTCAGCAACCCCAGGAAACCATGCCACTCCTCGCGGTCCACGGCCTGCACCGCATAGCGGCCTGCGGTATCCAGCAGGATTCCTTCTGCCGTGAAGAACCAGTCGCACTGGCGCGTGCCACCTACCCCCTGTATCGCCTTCGGATCAGAGAAGGGGAATTGCAGGCCGGACTGCGTAATCGCACTGCTTTTGCCGGCGGCCGGGTTGCCGATCACCATATACCACGGCAGTTCATACAGGGCGCGCGCCCCGGTTGCACGGCCAAGGCGCGAGTTCCGGATCGTTCCGACCGCTTCCTGCATTGCGCAGCGAACCGCCTCCAGGTCGGCTTCGGCGCGCGTTTCAGCCGGCGGCAGCGGCTCGGCTTCGTGCCGGTGCGCGCGGTAGCGGCGGGTGCACCACACTGCCAACACCAGCACGGCAAGCGCTGCGATACCCGCCAGCGCCCACACCAGTGCCAGTTGCAGGAGTTGGGCGCCGAGAAAGAACGACCCGGCCAGCAGCGCGAAGGCCAGTACATTCAGGGTGCGCCTGTCGGTAAGCAGGTACCAGGTTCGTTGCAGCATGATGGGCTGGGAAAGGGAGGCAGGTTGGCCGATGTTGCCACCAAGCCGTGCGGCGCTTCTTGAGCCGCCTCAAGCCCTGATGTCGCGTGTACGCAATTCGGTGTGGCCGAAATCCATCATGGTCCAGCGCCCGCCCCACACCATGCCGGCCGCTTCCGCCGCCTCGCCGTACAACTGGTAGCCACGCATGGCCCAGGGGTCGCGTTCGCTGATGACCAGCTTCCCCTCGCGGATAAAGGCGCAATCAGCGGCCAGCCCGGATTGGTGGAAGCTCTGGAAGGCGCGTGCATTGCTCACATGGCTGCCTGCTGAGGCCAGCCGGTCCTGCCGTTCCGGGCTGCGGTAGCCCTCCAGCAAAGCCATCTCGTAGCCGTGGCGCTCGCGCATCACATCGAATACCGCCAGTAGACGCCGCGCGAAGTCCTTGTCCAGCCGCTGCCAGTCACGGTCAGCTTGCGACAGCATTGGCCGCAGCAACTCCACTTCTGCAGTGGCGAATGCCAGCGGAGGCAGTGGCGGCGGCGGCACCAGCTGTTCCCCTTGCAGCAAAGCCGTAACTTGCGGATCGACCGGACGGCTGCTGTCGTCGAAGTCAGGCACCATCTGGCGTGGGCGCAGCAAGCGCACCAGCAACGGCGGGACACCGGCCAGCAGCGCAGTGCCTGCGCCGAGCAGCAGGATGCGCCGCTGGCGCAGGCTCGGCCTGCGCTGGGGTGGAAATAGCAACAGCCAGCCGGTGACGCTGGCCACCACGAAGATGCTCGCGACGATAAATGGCAACATGGTGCGATCCATCAATACGAAAGCGCATGCGGCGCGCGACACTTGAATCCTATGCCGCCCCGCAGTCGGACGGGTCGAGCGAAATCAAGCTTTGGGAGGGCTTATGCGGCCGGACTTGTTTGCAGGCCCCGCGCTGCGGGATGATCGCCATCGCATCCTGGCGAGGTTGGCGAACGGCGGCAGCGTGCCAGCCCCGGCCCGCCAATGGCTGCGCTGGGAGCCGCCGCAGCGTGCACGCCTTGCCGCTGTTGCCACGCTGCTGGCCACCGGCGCTGCTGCCTGGGTGTGGCTGCAAAACGGAGCGCCCGCACGTGATCGGCTTCAAGAACCGGCAATGCGTGCCGCACCCCAGGCGGTGCCGCCATCGTCCGCCGCCATGCCAGGAACCGCCCCGCAGCAGGCCGCAATCATCGTGAATGCGGCCTTGGCGCAAAGCGAACCTGCTGCTGCATCGGCTGCGGCTGCGGCAGCGCCGACGCCAAGTTCGACGACCGGCGCTGGACTCGGCCTGAAGGCTGCAAAGCCCGCAGACTCAAAGCCGCCATACCGGCACTCCGCCAAGGTAGCCTCCACACCGCGCAGGCAGCAAAGCGCCGCAACAGCGCCGGAAAGTGATGAAGACGTTACGCTGCTCGCCGCAATGCTCAAGCACGCAAAGCCGCAAAAACCTTCGCCTACCCAGCCAAAGGATTGATGAATGCAGCCATTGCCTGCAAGGTGGCTTCCGGCTGTTCGATGTGCGGACTATGGCCGCAGCCGGGCAACAGCATCTGGCGAGCGCCAGGCGTGCCTCGCTCGATGGCATCCAGCTGTGCACCGGAGCCGTAGTGGTCGTCACTGCCCTGCATTGCCAGCAGCGGGCAAGCAATCGCCGGCAGCAGGTATTCGATATTCCACTGCCTGAACCACATGGCCAGCCAGGTATCGGCCCAGGACGAAAACACTTGCTCCGCCTTGTCGCCGTGATAGCGCGCCAGTGCACGCATCTTGCCGGCGCTATGGGCAGCCAGCACGGCGCGGATGCCTTCGATCGTGATGTCTTCCACAAACACGTGCGCCGCCGCACAGATCACACCGCGCAAGCCCTGCGGGCGACCCGCCGCGTAGATCAATGCGATGCTGCCTCCATCCGAATGCCCCACCACGATATGCTCGCGGCCCGGTGCCAGGCGCTCCATCACTGCGGGCAGCTCGGCCAGCGCGAACTGGTGCAGGTAATGGATGTTGCGCGGCGCAGGCTGCGGCGAAGACAAGCCATAGCCCTGGCGCTCATAGACCAGCCCCGCGCAACCTGTAGCGTCACACAGCCGCTCAGGAAACTCCTTCCACATGCCGATGCAGCCCAGGCCTTCATGCAGGAAAACCAGTAGCGGCTTGCGCGCATCGCCCTCAATCAGCTCATAGTGCAAATGTGCGCTGCCCAGTCCCAGCACTGGCATGGTTGGCTCCTAGTGCAAGGCGAAGTCGACGCGGCCTGCTGCACCGGTCTTCGGCGCAACCAGGAAGATGCGCTCAGGCGGCACCTTGCCCTGCCCCACCAGCCAGTCCTTGGCCACCTGCGCACGGCGATTACCAAGGGTAGTAAAGTCGTCCTGGTCGAGCTTGATATTTTCCAGCATCAGCTTCTCCATTTCTTCCGGCGGCAGCGATTTGGCGAAACCCAGGGCATTGCGCGGCTTGACGAATTTCTCGTCCTTGTAGGCGCGCTCCAGCAAGCTGGCATATTCCTCCTTGGCCACCACTACGCCGCCTTCCGGCAGCGCGCTGCCGCGCGCCTGCAGGTCACGCGTCTTCAGCTGGCGCAGCTTGCGCTCCAGCGCCGCGCGCTTGAGCGCTTCCAGTTCCGCCGTATCGTCGAAGCGGCCCGTGATGTCCAGCTTCAGGCCAGGACGTTCAGTCAACGCTTTGGCCAACGATTTCAGTTTGCCTTCCGATGCTGGCAGCAATGCCGAACGGCCCTGGTCGAATTCGAGCATCGACAATTCCTCGCCACCACCGAACAAAGAACCGATCAGGGCGAATGGCGAAGTGACGGTCTTCATGATGGCATTGCCGATCACCTTAAGGATGATGCCGCCCAGCGAGAACTGCGGGTCGTCCAGCGATCCGCCAATCGGCACGTTGATGTCGATCACGCCGTTACGGTCGCTAAGCAGCGCCACGGCCAGGTTCACCGGCAGCCTGGTAGCATCCGGATTCGTGCTCTCCTTGCCGAAGGTAAGCTGGTCGAGCACCAGGCGGTTCTCGGCCTTCAACTGGCGGTTCTCCAGCGCATAGGCCACTTCGAACGTCATCTTGCCTTTCTCGATGCCGTAGCCGACATATTTATCGGCATAAGCCGAGAGCTGCGACAGTTCCATGCCTCGCACTTCAGCGCGCAGGTCGAGCGAAAGCTCCTGCTTCAAAGGATGCACGCGGCCCGCTATCAACAGCGGTGCACCACTGACGTTGCCGCGCAGGTCGACATTTGCGTTGTGCGCGGGATCCGACGACAAGCCGCTTACCGTGCCGCCCAGGTCCTTCAGGTTGGCAGTGTAGTTCGGCTTGATGAAGTTGTCGGTAAAGCGCACACGCCCGCCGGAAAGCAGCAGCTTGCCGATACGGATCGGCGGCAGCGGCTCCGCCGATTTTTCCGTCGCAGCCTTCGGCGCCGGCGCTGCAGCAGGCGGAGCAGCTTGAGCCAGTTCTTTCGCCGTGGCCTTGGCATCCTTGACGGCCTGCGCGCGCGCACCGGCTTCGGTCAGGCTCTTGCCTTCTTCGCCTTCCTTGCGCATGACGTCCTGCACGTTCAGGCGGCCGTTGGGGTCGATGATGACGCGGGCGAAGAAGTCGTCCAGCGCCACGCGGTCAATGTTCAGGGTGAACGGCTTGAAGTTCACGTCCATGCCGCCAAAGGCCAGCGATTTCCAGCTCAGGAAGTCATTCGAGCTCGATTTGTCGACAGTGGAAAGGCGGTTCACATTGACATCGCCCTTGAAACCACCCTCCACCACACCATCTTTGCCGGTGTCGAGGCGCAGCCGCGCCTTACTGGAGACGGCCGCCTGCAGCAGCCGCAGGTTGACGTAGTCGGTGACGTAGGGCTGCAGAGGCAACAGGTCGAAGTTCTTCAGGTCCAGCGCCAGGTCCGCCTTCAACGGCGATGGCGCCAACTGGCCCTTGAGTTCCAGTTCGCCTTTATTGACAGCGGTCTTCAGCGCCACCTCGGCGGACGCGCCAGGCGCGTTGGAATAGCCTTCGACCGTCAGCGACAACGGCGACAGCTTGAAGATGGTCGGTTCGGCGCGCAGGTCTTCACGCAGCTTCGCATCCCAGTCGCTGATTTCCAGTTTGTCCACTTTGATTTGCATCGGTGCTTCACCGTCCGGCTTGGCAGCCGCCTTGTCGCCGGCCGGCGCGTCGGCCAGCTTGCCCTGGTGGACGTCGATTGCAGCGCTGTTCGAAGTAACGGAGGCAATATCCAGCGTACGCTTGCCGCCATCAAAAGCAATGTCCTGCACGACCAGGCCGAATTTCGCCAGGTCGGCTCGCAGGTTGCCCCGCGGCGTCTCATCGGCATAGTGCAGGCCCGCGCCGTTGACGGCCAGCTCTTTCAGCAGCACAACCGGACCAGTGGCCGCCGCCGGTTTGGCCACTGGCGCAGGTGCAGGCGCTGGCGCCGGCGCCGGCGCAGCATATTGCGGCGCGGCGGCCGGTACCAGCTGGTCCAGGTTCAGCACGCCATCTTTGCTGCGCTTGACATCCAGCTCCAGCCCGTCGATGCCGACCTTCGCAATCTCGAAGCGCTGCGCCAGCAAATCCAGCTTGCCCAGCTTGACCTTCAAGGCATCCAGCTTGGCCACCTGCGTGCCATCGAGTTGCTGCAACTGGGCGCCCGACAGGGTGGCCTCCCCACCCAGCACCAGCGATGCCGGTTTTTCCTTCGGCTGCACCACGGCCAGGTTGAGTTGCGCCTCCAGGTGCGCCGACGGCAGCTTGAAGCCCGGCTTGAACGGCAGGTAGCCAAGGTAGTTCGTCAGGTCGACCTTGTCGAGCTTCAGGTCCAGCGCATAATCCTTGGGCTCCGCGAACGGACGCGCCTTCCCCTTCAGGAACAGCGGCGCGCCATTGATATTGGCGCTGAACAGCGGTTCCACAAAAATCGTCACATCCGCCGGTAGCGAGGACACAAACGGCAGGCCCAGTTTCAGGTCCCGTACCTTGTGCGTCACGCCGGCCGGCTTGTCTTCAAAAGACAGGCTGCCCTCTTCCAGCTGGATGTTATTGACCGAGAAGCGCGCAGGCTCGGGCGACGGCGGCTGGCTCGCGATCAGTTTAAGGATATCGTCGATGTTGTAGCGATTATCGGCATTGCGCGCCAGGTGCACATAAGGCTTGGTCAGGCGCACTTCCTGCACCACAGGCGCCACGCGCGTGACGGACTGCCACGACAGGTCGGCGCCAAGCCGGTCAAAGCTGGCAAACACGGTGCTGCCGTCCGGCTCCATCATCTTCAAGCCGCGAACCGAGGCCGCCAGCGTGAACGGGTTGAAGGAGACTTCCTCAATGCTGAGCTGGCGATGCAGTTTTTCCGAAGCCTGTTTGGCGGCCTGCGACTTGATGATCGCCGGCACTGCGAGAAAGCCGATTCCGGTGTAGGCGAGCAGGAGCCCGGCCAGGGTACCGGGAACAAGGTATTTCAATGGTGGGATCTTCATAATCCGCTATTGTAATCGCACACGCCTTGCGGGAAGATCCGGGACAGCCATGCTTTTTGCGCATCACTGAAGCTCGCCGCCGGCCCGTAAGTCCCGTCGGCAAAGGCCTTCGCCAGGGGCTTCAGCTTGCACTTGAAGGTGTCGCCACGGATCGATTCCCCCGCCACCATGCGCGGACTGCTGTGGATAGGGAAAGCCTGCGTGCATGCGCCAGGCTTTCCGCCATCCAGGATGCCGCTCCAGGCATCGGGTCCCGCTGCGAGCACGTTGCCGCCACTATCCACGCAGCGGTCGGCAAACTCCGCCGGCGCGCTGCCGCCAGTGAGGTATTTGTCCAGCACCGACACCGCCTTCATCACCTGTCCCGACATGTCCGCATCCGGCCTTGCAAACCAGACAACCTGGAGCTTGGCCTCGCCCGGATTGGCCGCCAGCAGCCGCGCGCGAACCGAGAAGGCTTGCCGCGCATTGTGCATGTCCAGTTCTGCCTCACGGTACGGGCGCAGGTCGATCATGGGAATGCCAAGCCGCTTGCCGGTAAACACATGGCCTGAATCGAAAGCCGCACGGATGGCCCGCTGCTCGCCTTCGCGCCGCGGCGCCGGCGTGCCGGCCGGATCGCGGCATGTCGCGCTGCGATGCATATTGGCAGAATCGAATGGATCGATATCCGGCTTGTACGGCACGAAATCGCGCTGCTCCTTCCAGCTGCCGACGCAGGCGTTCAGTCGCAGGAATTCATCCGCATCGATCTTGCCCGCCGCCAGCGCAGCAAGGCCGTACTGCACGCCCACGTTGTCGATCGGGATCGGAGCAAAGCCTTCGGCATCCGTGCCATAGAATTCTTCCAGGTCGTTCCAATGCGTCCACTTCACCTGGGCAAAAGCTTCCGGGGCATAGCCGTAGAAAGCGATGGCCTTGTCGAATTTGCTGTCGCGGAAATGCGGGTTCAGCACCGTCGGCATCGCAAAGCGCCAGCCGTTGATGCATTCGGTGGTACCGGGCTTGCCGGTGAAAGGATTTTTCGCCGTGTCGCTGGCGTTCATGCCCTCCACCAGCGCCTGGTGGCTCCAGGTGGCCCACTGCGAATGCGGGTCGCGCACAACCTCGTCGCGGAAGTACTGTCCAAGCAAGGGACAATCGGAAATCGGAATGGATTGCGTCACCATGTCCGGATACGACTGCACCGGTATCCCCGCATCGAACAAGCCCGGACGATTTTGCGCGAACATATACTGCTGCACCGCCCCACCTGAGCCGCCAATTCCTATCGTATAAATCGGCTTGCCGTATGTCGCGCTGAAGTAGGCCTTGGTCTGCGCCGCCGTCTCCTCGGCCAACCGCATATTGTAGTGAACCCCGCTCTCGTTGCCGGACGAATTGGCAACCGCATAGCCCTCCGCCAGCAGCTTCGGCATCAACTGCTTCTCCGAACCGTTCAGGGCACCGTTGAACCACAGGGCCGTACCCTGCTGGTGGCCAATGCCGACACCGCCGCGCATCCAGTAGACCAGCTTGCGGTTCCAGGGCGCGCGATCCAGCATGGCGATCGTGTAAATGAAACGGTTGATGGTGCCAGCTTCCACCCGCACCACGAAAGGAACCGTCTCGCCGTTGACGCTGACCGTTTTCATGTCGGAAGGCGGCGTCTTGTAGCCATTCCCGATATCGAATGGCTTGAAGCCTGCACCGGTGAAGTAGAAATGCTGGATGCGCGGCTTGACGGCGCATTGGCTGCTATAGCCAACCACCTTGCCGGCATCGTCGCGTACCGGATGCCCAATACCTTTCTGGTTATCGACCAGGGGCTGCCCCAGGCCGGATTCCATCGTCCGGCAAATGAAGGGCTGTTGCTGATGGGGTTGGGGGGTACTGCATCCTGCCAGGGTGATAGCCGCTAGAACGGCCAATATCCAAGCTTTCATGGCGCCTCCTCCTTGGCAGCCAGTGTAACGCGGCTATTGCGATTGTGCCTATCGCTTGCCTGGCAACTCCTGCGGCCGAAACCACAGTTCACTTCGCCCCAGCGGTGTTTGCGGCGGCAGGCCGGGATTTGGAATGCGGAACAGGCGGCGCTGCGCCAGGCCGGATCGCTTGATCAACGGCCCTTTGTAAGTCATGAACAACGCTTGCAGGGAACCATCCTGCACCATGGCCTCCAGCCCCGCTTCCAGCCGGTTCGCCAAGGCCTCCCCTTCTGCATCGCGGCGGGTGAAGAAGTAGCGCGCCAGCGGATAGTACAGTGCGATGCCCGGCTCCACCTCAAAGCCGAAGCGCTGATGCTTCTCATCGTATTCGCTCAAGGCTTCATCGACTGAGCGCGACAGGGCATCGAAGCGTTTGACCTCCAGCATGGAGAACAAGCCGTCGTAATTATTCCCCTCCACCACCTTGAAGCCGCCGGCCTGCAGGATGCCGACATCGACCCAACCCTTGCCCTGGCCAATGCTAAAGCGGCGCAACTGGTCGAGGGATTTGACGTCAGCGTACCGCGGCAAATCCTCATGGCGCACCAGCAGCAGGCGGTAGCCGATCAGGCCGCGGTCGACCGGAATCCGCACCGGGCGAAACTGCTGCTCCAGTTGCACTGACGTGGCGCGTACAAAAACATTGATGGAACCGGCGCCTGCAGCTTCGGCCGTCACTCGCGCCGGCGACATGTACTGGCTGGCCTGGCGCAATTCATAAGGACCGAACCTGGCGCGCGTCTTCTCCAGCGCCGCGCGCAATACTTCCCAGTCGTACAGGTAACGGCTGTCATGCTCCGATTCGGGTCGCGGATAGACCACCTGCTGCGGTAACTTCGCAGGACTTGCCGCAGCCGTTTGCACTGCCAGCAGGACCATGCATATCAGGCTGGCCTGGGAGTTCCAAACGGCTCTAGTCTTTTCCATGCCGTTGAGCTTAACCCGAAACGATGAAACTTGACTAGAACGACATTCTAGAACAATATTCTAGCCATGAGCCAAGCCGACCGAAAATCCGCCATCCTGTCCTCCGCCCTCGCCGTGTTCTCTGAAAAGGGGATCGAAGCCACGTCGATAGATGACATCCGCCAGCGCAGCCAGGCTTCGGTGGGAAGCATCTATCACCACTTCGGCAACAAGGAAGGTATCGCCGCCGCCCTGTTTGCGCAGGGGCTGGACAACTACTGGCAGCAGATCAAGGCCAACGTCGCCCAGGCCGGCAACGCCGAATTCGCCATCCACGCGATTGTCAGCACCCACCTGAACTGGATCGTCGAACAGCCCGACATGGCACGTTTCCTGTTCGCGCGCCGCCAGGCCGTCAGCGCCGAGCATGACGACGCCATCCGCCAGCGCACTGCGGGCCATTTCAAGGAAGTGTTTGAAAAACTGAAGCCATGGTTCAAGCAGGGAATACTGCGCCGCTTGCCGATCGAGCTGTATGGCCCGTTGCTGCTCGGCCCCTCGCAAGAGCTGGCCCGCAACTGGCTGGGCGGCCGCGTCGCCTTCAACCCGCTCGATGCCGTCGATGAATTGAGCAGCGCTGCCTGGCGCACGCTCGCCACCAATCCAGCCCATACCGGCATCGCCTACGGAGGAGCAAAAGCATGAGCGCAACCCGCCTCACACTGCAAGCGCAGGATGGCCAGCAACTGATCGCCTACCGCCACGAACCGTCAAGCCCGCCGCGTGCCCAGGTCGTGATCGCCCCCGGCATGGCGATTCCGCAAGGCTTCTACGCCACCTTCGCCGCTTTCCTGGCGGGCCTGGGCTACCGTGTCTGGACTTTCGATTATCGCGGCATGGGTGAATCGCGCCAAGGCCCGCTGCGCCGCTGCAAGGCCGATATCACGACCTGGATCGCGCTCGATCTCGAGTCCGTGGTGCAGCACGCCACAAGGCAGGACGCCGGGCTTCCGCTATTCCTGCTCGGCCACAGCCTGGGCGGCCAGACCGCGCCACTGCTGCCCTCCATCCGCAAAGTGGCAGGCCTGGTCAACATCGCAGTTGGCAGCGGCGCCACACGCCACAACCAGCCGCGCATCCAGCGTTCCGCACCGTTGCTGTGGTACGTGCTGACGCCCCTGCTATGCAGGGTGCTCGGCTATTTCCCCGGCAAGCGCCTTGGCATCCTGGGAGACATTCCGCGCGGCGCAATGATGCAGTGGCGCCGCTGGTGCCTGACGCCGGAATACCTGCTCACCGGCGAACCCGGTGCGCGCGAAGCGTATGCCAGCGCCAGCTTCCCGGTGCTCGGCCTCACCTTCAGCGACGACGAGCTGCTGCGCGAATCGGGCTCGCGCATGCTGCATGAAGCCTACACCAGCGCCAAGGTGGACTACCGTGTGCTCACTCCTGGCACGCTCAACCAGGAGCACATCGGACATTTCGGCTTCTTCCGCTCGCACCAGGAAAAAGTACTGTGGCCGCTGGTCGGAGAATGGCTCGACCAGCATTGCTGATTACTGGACCAGCGCGCCGGCCAGGTCATACAGCCACTACCACGCCGCCTGGCAGGAACGTCCCACCTCAACCCGCAGCTGGTGCCAATTGGCTGACGGCTGCGGTCCCACCTTGTGCGAAGGCCGCATTGCCGGGCGCTTGGGCGGCTCGACGATGCCCTCGTCGTTGTCGAGCAGGTTAACCAGCGGCGCCAGCACCAGTTTTTCGTCCGGCGAATCGGCTTGCAAGGCAAGGTCGCGCGCGATATCGCGCAAGCGCCATTGCAGCTCCTTGCTTGCCACCTCTTTTTCGAACAGCAGCCGGGCATCGGATGCCGGGCCGAACGCCACCGGCTGCAGATAGCCATCCAGGCCGGTGCTGACAAATGCACGCTGGATCTTGCGCACACGCTCCAGCGTAGCGCGCAGCAGTTTGCACGTGCGCTCGGACTTCGCGGCCGGGCCGTCCAGCAGGCGTTCTCCCAGCTTCAGGATCGCGGCAATACGAGCATACAGTCCCGGCACACTCTCGCCGCCGCGCCAGCGGGCAGCATCGGGCCCAGGGCCGTCGTGCCGGCATTCGCGCAAGGCGCCCGATACCGCCGCGAGCAGTTCCGGCGCCTGCTCACCCGGCACGATTTTCAATGCCAGTTCAGCGCGTTCGAGTGGAAAGTCCTTCAGCAGCAAGCCGGCAATCATTTCCGCCGCAGCTACCGCCTGGCCCGGTCCGCTGACCTGTTGGCCGCCAACCTGGCGCGGATAGCCGGTGCCATCGAAGCGCTCATGGTGCTCGGCGACCGCGCGCCCCACGGAGGGCGGAAACGACTCGAGCTGGTCGATGAGCATCTGGCCCGTACGCGGATGCACGACGACGTGAGCCCATTCGTGCGGCTGCAGCCGTTTGCCGCACGCCAGGTAACGGGGATCGACATACAGTTCGCCGATATCGTGCAGCAGCCCCGCCAGCCCTGCTGCCACCTGGTCCTGTTCATTGAGGCGCAAAGTCTTCGCCATGCAGATGGACAGCATGCTGACCAGCACCGCATGCTCCAGCGAGGGGCCGCCAGCCTTGTCGGAAGCGGTCAGCATGAGCGCCATGGCATTGCCGAATTCAAGCTGCCCGAGCAACTTTAACGGCGGCGTGCCGCCTTCCGGCACGCTGCGCAGCAGGCCTGAAACCGGTGCGCTGACATCGGCCAGCCGTTCGGCAACCGATGCGACGGCCTTGGCATCCACGCCATCGGTCACGCGGATCGAAGCCTCGAAGGGCCGCATCAGCTTGTGCGCGATCAGTTTCTCGCGCAAGGCGCGCGTCACCCGCGTGCCCTTTGAAACCAGCTTCATCCCGCGCACATCAAGAATATCGACAATGACTTCCACCGACATCTGCTCGGCAACGTCGATTACCTTATCAAGGTAATGGGCGTTCACGACGGAGGGATGGGGCGGGGCACTCATTGTTAATTTCCCAATTGATAAAGGTCACAAAGCTATCGTATCACAAGTTGCCATAAGGAACCATTTATTTCTTTTTGACAATGCCATCCTCGGGCCTCCCTGTTCGTGCAAATTAAGGATTTGCGCCTGCCGAGCACACGGCTGCCTACTGCCATGCTCGTTGCAAACAAACATCGTTTCATGGATGATCAGGACATCGATCGCCCACAAGGAAACAGCATGCGTGTTCCCAAGTGCCTTCCCGTCCTCTTCGTAACCCTCTTTGCAGCCCGCGGCCTTTCCGCCGCTGAGGATCTTCGGCTGTATCGAAGCCTATGCGATGCGTCTGCCGGGGTCGCCCTCGACATGCAGCATTTCGTGATTGCAGACGACGAATCGAAATCGGATTCGCTGACAATCTTCAGGCGCGACAAGGCGGAGCCACTGTCTTCGAAGTCCTTCGACAAATTCCTCGATACCCCAAAAGGCAAAGAGGCCGACATCGAAGGTTCGGCAATGATCGGCGACCGCATTTATTGGATCACCTCTCATGCCCGTAACAAGAAGGGCGAGCCGGCCCCGGAGCGCCACCGGCTGTTCGCTACGGTGGTCAAGCCAGGCGATCCTCCGACTTTGGAGCCGGTTGGGATTCCCTATAGAGATCTGCTGCAGGCCATGCTGGACTCTGCGCTTCTCGTGCCGTATCGGTTGGAAGAAGCATCGAAACTGGCGCCCAAGTCGGCGGACTCACTGAATATTGAAGGCTTGGCCGCAACTGCGGACGGCGGCTTGCTTATCGGCTTTCGCAGCCCCATCCGCAACGGCAAGGCACTGGTGCTGCCGCTGACGAACCCGCAAAGTCTTGTCGAAGGAAAGGCCGCTCCGGCATTTGGTACACCGTTGTCGCTCGATCTTGGGGGACTCGGCATCCGCAGCATGGAACGCATTGGTTCCCGCATAATGATCGTCGCCGGACCGGCCACGTCCGAGGGCGCGTTCGCACTGTATGAATGGAGCGGCCGTGCCAGCGATTCTCCGCGCCGCGTTCCGACCAGTGCGATGGACGGACTTAATCCGGAGGTGCTGTTCAGTTTTCCCGATGGCGTAATCCGCATTGCAAGCGACGACGGTGCTCTGCTCACGGATCAAATTGCCTGCAAGGACCGCAAGCCTGCGAAGCGAGAGTTCCGCAGTGTGTCCCTGCCTCGTTGACCCAACTTTCCCATCTGCTATGCTTGGTCCCCAACCTGGCCTTGAATTGGGCTTACCGATCTATCCGCTGCCTTCGATGCGCAATGGGACCTGAAAAGCACAAACCCAACCGGTTTAGGGCTGGGTTCCTGACATACTACTGAATTCTCGCTCCCCGACCTGACTCGAACCGTGGACCAGGCGATTAACAGTTCGGCGTTCCAACAAATTGGTCCCTGCGGGGCATCGCAGCAGGCCGCGCGTACAACTTATTTATTGCGTGAGATTCCGCGTATTTTTCAATTGAGCAAGAATGATATCCTCGTGACCATAAACAGTTCAGGAGGCAGGCTTGATGAGTGAGTGGAATATGCGCCATCGCATGCAATCGGCGACCCGCTTTCTCGTATGCCTGGTCGTGGCTGTCGTTTGTGGTGCGGTAGTTTCCGGTTGCAGAAAATCCCATCTGGAAGAGGCGTGTCCGTTGCCGCCAGTGGTAGATGGATTTATCACGATAAAAACAGAAGTGGGTGGGATGACGTTGAGGTTGCCGTGGTTTGCCGACGTCGGACAACGCCGGGATGAGCAGGGAGTGTGCAAATCTCATTTTGTTGCGATCGATTACCTTTGGTACCAAGGAACACTCATTTCGGAAGCTAAGCACCGATTCTCCGTGCCACAAGATCAGAAGATGCATGTCAGCATTTTCTTAACCAGTGGTGTTTATCCGAAGGTGAACGTTCTTTCAGAAGAAGTGAGAAAAGCGCAAGCGGAGTCCTGGAAGATGGAGCCCGCCTTGCCTCATAAGAAATTCCCCTTGGAGTTCTATCCGCACTACTACTGGGATAACCCGGTGAACCCATCAGATGTTGCGCTAAAGCGTGCCAGCTTGGACCACATGTGGGGCATTCGGGACACGAAATACAAGAGTATTTGGAACGGCAGGCCATTCAGGGCAGCGTGCACTATCCCGCCGGCGGACGCGGCCAACCCAGATTCTCGAGTTGAATCTGATTTCGCGGTATTTGGCGACTCCAAATGCCGCGGTAGCGTATCAGCAAGTAAGAACGGCAAAGGGCTTTCCGTGATGATCGACGTCAGGCGCAATGGTGTCGCAGAAATTAACCATATTTACGATGCGGTTGCCGAGCAATTGCAGTCGTTCATTTTAGAGTAAGCGACATGCCTTAGAGGTTTACGCAACAAGAGATCGACAAGATTACGGCAGCGCGTGCTTTAGCTGTGTGATTCATAGACATCGCCTCGGCGCGGAACTGGAACCTTGCCGCTACAGGCCTCCTGCCGCAACGTGTCCTCGCCCTCCTCCATTCAGGTCCCGCAACCACGCCATCTTGGAGCACTATGCGCAAATAGACGCGCCCGGAAAAGCAAAAAGCCCAACCGGTTAAGGCTGGGCTTTTCTATGTTCTGGCTCCCCGACCTGGACTCGAACCAGGGACCTGCGGATTAACAGAACGGCGATCCTGCAAATCGGCACCAAGTCGAAGAAACGTAACGGCTTTCTTCGACGCTGCTGCGGAGCCCATCAAAAGCCGACCTAATACCGAGACAGTATACCTGCTGCTCTGGCATCCCTGACTGAAAGTTGAGTCAGGCCAAGGGTTTGCGGCTACCGAGTCCGGTCTGAATAAATCAAGATCAGCCTCAAGCCGGCAGCATCCGGGGCGACGATGCGCCTGTGGCAGTGAATGGCAACAATAGGCGAGCGGCGATCAAAGCCAAAAGAAGCCGTAGCTTCCGCAGAATCATGCGAAGG
>DASWTB010000404.1:0-5678 GCA_036402315.1 Pseudoduganella sp.
CGCCGGAGGCGGTGGCGCGCAAGTGGGTGGAATACCTGCTGCCGCTGCAGCCCTATGACGGCAACGGCAACTGGCTGGCGTGGGCCTTTTCCGGAGAATTGATCCATGATGCCATTGGCAGCATGTACCGCGTGCTGGCCGGCTTTGCCATCGGCGCCGGGCTGGCGCTGCCGCTTGGCCTGGCCATGGGCGCCAGTGCCCATGCCTACCGCCTGTTCAATGTGCTGGTGCAGATCGTCCGGCCGGTGCCGCCGATCGCCTACATCCCGCTGTCGATGCTGTGGTTCGGCCTGGGCAACCCGCCGGCCATCTTCCTGATCTCGCTGGGCGCCTTCTTCCCGGTCTTGATCAACACCATCGCCGGCGTGCGCCAGGTGGACGGCATCTACCTGCGTGCGGCGCGCAACCTGGGCGCCTCCGGCCCCACCATGTTCCTGCGCGTGATCCTGCCGGCAGCCGTGCCGTCCATCCTGGCCGGCGTCCGTATCGGCATCGGTACCGCCTTCATCGTGGTGATCGTGGCGGAAATGGTGGCGGTCAATAACGGCCTTGGCTTCCGCATCAGCGAGGCGCGCGAGTACTTCTGGTCGGACAAGATCATCGCCGGCATGATCACCATCGGCTTGCTGGGCCTGGCCATCGACGTTGCCATGGACCGCCTGAACAACCACCTGCTGCGCTGGCACCGCGGCCTGGAGGGCTGAAATGAGCGCTGCACATATCGAAGCCAAAGGCGTCAGCAAGGTATTCGGCACCTCGGTGGTGGCGCTGCAGGACATCAACCTGGAGATCCCGCGCGGCCAGTTCGTCTGCCTGCTGGGCCCTTCGGGCTGCGGCAAGTCGACGCTGCTGAACGCCATCGCCGGCTTTGCGCCGCCCACCCGCGGCAGCATCATTGCCGACGGCAAGGCGGTGGCCGGGCCGGGTCCGGAGCGCGGCATGGTGTTCCAGGAATACGCGCTGTTCCCCTGGATGACGGTGGCCGACAACGTCGCCTTTGGCCTGGAGATCAAGGGCATGCCGAAAGCCGACATCGCCGCCACGGTGGACCGGCTGCTCAAGACCCTGTCGCTGCACGACTTCCGCCAGCGCTTCCCGAAGGACCTGTCGGGCGGCATGCGGCAGCGGGTGGCGATCGCGCGCGTGCTGGCGCTCGATTCGCCGATCATGCTGATGGACGAGCCATTCGGCGCGCTCGATGCGCTGACCCGGCGCGACCTGCAGGACGAACTGCTGCGCATCTGGGAAGAGCAGAAGAAGACCATCATCTTCGTCACCCACAGCATCGAGGAAGCGATCTACCTGGCCGACCGCATCGTGGTCATGACCTACCGCCCCGGCACGGTCAAGCGCGACATCCTGGTCGACCTGCCGCGCTTGCGCGACCCGTCGGCGCCGGAATTCAATGCCCTCAAGCGCGAGCTGGGACAGCTGGTGATGGAAGAACAACAACGCCACCATAATGACGAGCTCCGGGCCGCAGCGGTGGATTAGCGGGGGTCTGGCTCCGACATGAGACACGCGCAGCGTGTTTCATGTTGTGTGCCTGACCCCATGGTGTCTCGTGTCGGAGCCAGACCCCTGTTAAACTTACCGGATGCAAACTTACTTCCTGCTCGCAGCAACGCTGCTTTACCTGATTTGTGGTTTCCTCCCGTCGCGTAAATCCGTGCCGATCGCCGCACTGACGGCCGGCGCGTGGCTGCTGCACGGGGCAGCGCTGTGGGTCGATGTGATGGTGCCCGGCTCGCTGCGCATCGGCTTTGCCACCATGCTGTCGTCGGCGCTGTGGATTTCGGTCGGCGCCTACTGGCTGGAAAACCAGAATTTCCCGCTGGACGGGCTGCGCCGCATCGTGATGCCGGTGGCCGCGCTGGCGGTGGCGCTGCAGGCGGGCTTTCCCGGTTCGCTGGTGCCGACGGCCGGCCGCTCGGTCATGCTGGGTTGGCACATCGCCATCGCCACGCTGGCCTACAGCACGCTGACCATTGCCGCCTTCCACGCCGTGCTGATGGCGCTGCAGGAGTCGCGCTTGCACACGCGCAGCGACAGGCCGGGCATTTTCGCCACGGCGCTAGACCAGTTGCCGGCCCTGCTGACGATGGAAAAGCTGCTGTTCCGCCTGATCGCCTTCGGTTTCGTGCTGCTTAGCCTGACCGTCCTGTCGGGCATCGTGTTCAGCGAAGAATTGTTTGGCCGGGCGCTCAAGTGGGACCATAAGTCGGTCTTCACCCTGCTGTCCTGGGCCCTGTTCGCCGCCTTGCTGGCCGGCCGTCATTTCCGCGGCTGGCGCGGCAAGACGGCCCTCAGCTTCACGCTGGCGGGCTTTGCCACCCTGCTGCTGGCCTATGTCGGCAGCCGTTTTGTCCTGGAAGTGGTTTTACATCGAGGTTTGGCATGACACGACTCCTGTTCTGGCTGGCGCTGATCATCCTGGTGATTGCCGCCATCCGCAGCAAGCTGCGCAAGATGGGCGGCCCGCAGCAAGGCGGGCAGGCGCCTGCGCCGCAGCAGCCGCGCGCGGCCGAAGCGCCGCAGGCTGAAAAGATGCTGCAATGCGCCCATTGCGGCGTGCATTTCCCTGCTTCCGAAAACGTGCCGGCCAATGGCCGCGACTATTGCTGCGCGGCGCACGCCCCGCATTAAGCACAGCGTGTTCGCCCGTCTTCACACCCTGTCGGCCGCCTCGCGCGACACCTTCTGGCGCTCGCTGAAAGCGCTGGGGGCGACCCGCATCGTGATCGTCCTGGTCTTGCTGCTGTACTTCAGCAACGGCAAGCTCTCCTTCAGCGAGCTGCCGGTGCAGGTGTGCGCCGTCTACCTGCTGATGGCGGTTGCGATGCAGATGCTGGCCCTGCGCTGGCGCCGCCACTTCATGCTGCAGCTGATGTCGCAGGTGGCCTGCGATCTGACTTGCATCTCCTTGCTTTACCTGGCGGCGGGCGGCATGCGCTCCGGCCTGGCCATCCTCTATCTGTTCCCGCTGGCCGGCTGCGCCATCCTGGCGCCGCTGGTGCTGTCGCTGTTCAGCGCTTCGCTGGCCACCTTGTTCATGCTGGCCCACAGCGCCTACCTCGGCCTTTCCGGCGAGGGCGCATTGGTGCTGCAGGCCGGCTTGTACGGCGTGGCCTGGTTTGCCGTGGTGCTGGTGGTAAACCGCATGGCGGCGCGCCTGATCGGCCAGGAAGAACTGGCGGCCCAGCGCGGAATTGAAATTGGCGTGCAGCAGGCCGTCAACCGCCTGGTAATCGCGCATTCGGCCGACGGCATCCTGGTGGTAGGGCCGGATGGCACCATCCATATGAGCAATCCGGCGGCGCAGCAGATGCTGGGTGGCGCCGCCCAGATGCTCGATGGCGCGGCCCTGCAGCCGATTGCGCTGGCCTACGAAACCTGGCGCAGCGACCCGCAACAGGACAGCGCCTTTATCACCCTCAAGCCGTTCGAGGGGCCGGAGCAGGAAGACGTGACGGCAGCCTGGAACTCGCGGCGCGACGTGGCACAGCACCTGAAACTGCGTTTCGCCGCTGCCGACACCAACGGCCTGGATGTGGAGCGCAATGTGATCTTCCTGGAAGACGTGACGGGCATCGAAGAAAAGGCGCAGCAGCTCAAGCTGGCCTCGATGGGCCGGCTGACGGCCAGCATTGCGCATGAAGTGCGCAATCCGCTGTCGGCCATCGGCCATGCCAACTCGCTGCTGGAAGAAGACTTGCAGGCGCCGGTGCACAAGCGCCTGCTGAAGATCATCAGCGACAATGTGGCGCGCGTGAACCGCATGGTGGAAGACATCCTGCAATTGTCGCGCAAGGCGCAAAGCCACCACGAACCGATGGAGCTGGAAGCCTTCCTCAACGAGCTGAAGGCGGAGTTCGACGAAACCCACAAGCTGGACCGCAAGATCGTCTGCCTGGGCGGCATGCGCCAGGTGATGGTGCGCTTCGACCCCTTGCACCTGCGCGAAGTGCTGATCAACCTGCTCAACAACGCGGTGCGCTATGCCAGCGGCACGCCGGCCAGCATCCGCGTCTTCATCGTGCAGGTGCCCGGCCGGCCGCTGGAACTGCACGTGCAGGACGATGGCCCCGGCATTTCGCCGCAGGTGCGGGCCCACCTGTTTGAACCATTCTATACAACATCAAGCAAAGGCACGGGCCTGGGCCTGTATCTGGCGCGTGAATTGTGCTTGAATAACGAAGCCATGCTGGATTACGAGCACCGCTTCGAAGCCGGCATGGCCGAGGGCGGCGCGCGCAAGTCGAGCGGCCGCTTTGTAATTACATTTGCGAAAAACACATGACTTCTCCACGTGTCCTGGTCGTTGACGACGAAGCCGACCTGCGTGAACTGCTGGAAATAACCCTGCTGAAGATGGGGCTGGACGTGGACAGCACCGACACCCTTCAGCAAGCGCGCCAGCTGTTTGCCGAAAAAGAGTATCAACTGGTGCTGACCGACATGCGCCTGCCTGACGGCCTGGGGCTGGAGCTGGTGCGCGAAGTGAATGCCAGCGGCAAGAATATCCCGATTGCGGTGGTGACGGCCTTTGGCAGCGCCGACAATGCCGTGGTGGCGCTGAAGGCGGGCGCCTTCGACTACGTCAGCAAGCCGGTGCAGCTGGAGCAGTTGCGCGTGCTGGTGCAGTCGGCATTGAAGACGAGCGACAGCGCGCCGACGGCTGCCCCCGCCCGCGGCCAGCCGCAAAGCCGCCTGCGCGGCAATTCGGCCGCGATCCAGGGCTTGCGCGCCCAGATCGCCCGGCTGGCGCGTTCGATGGCGCCGATCGCCATCAATGGCGAGTCAGGCAGCGGCAAGGAGCTGGCGGCGCGCGAAATCCATGCGCAAAGTTCGCGCGCGGACAAGCCTTTCATTGCGGTCAACTGCGGCGCCATCCCGGAAGCCCTGATGGAGGCCGAGTTCTTCGGCTACCGCAAGGGCGCCTTTACCGGCGCAACCGACGAGCGCGACGGCTTCTTCCAGGCGGCCAATGGCGGCACCCTGATGCTGGATGAGGTGGCCGACCTGCCGCTGGCCATGCAGGTCAAGCTGCTGCGCGCGATCCAGGAACGGCGGGTGCGCAAGATCGGCGCCACGGCCGAAGAACCGGTCGATGTGCGGATCATCTCCGCCACCCACAAGAACCTGGAAAAGCTGGTGGAAGAGGGCTTGTTCCGGCAGGACTTGTTCTACCGCCTGAACGTGATCGAACTGCGGCTGGCGCCGCTGCGCGAGCGGCTCGACGACCTTGAAGAGCTGGTCGACGCCATCCTGGCCCGGCTGGGCAGCTTTGAGCACAAGGTGGTGCTGGCCCCTGGCGTGCTGGATGTGTTGAAGAGCTATTCGTTCCCGGGCAATGTGCGCGAGCTGGAGAATATCCTCGAACGCGCGCTGGCCTTCTCCAACGATGGCGTGATCTCGGCGGAAGACCTGGCGCTGAAAGGCGTCTCGCTGCCGGCCGCAGCGCCCGTGCCTGCGCCGGTGCCCGTACCAGCCGCCCCCGCCAGCCCGCCAGCCGCCCAGCCAGCGAGCGAATCCGCCAGCCCGGCGGCGCCTGCGCCGGCCAGCCCTGCCGCGGGCACGGCAGCCTTTCCGGCGGCTAGTGCAGCGGCGGCAAGCGAGGCGGCCGAAGCGCCGGCAGTGCAAGCGGCGCCGGCGCCCGAGCCGGCCATGCCGCCACT
>DASWTB010000405.1:0-3313 GCA_036402315.1 Pseudoduganella sp.
GAAGTCGCCCTGGCGCGTGGATGCCAGGGCATAAGTAACGGCCCAACGCTGGCCAAACCAGTGCCGCCCCACCAGGGCGGCCGATTGCACGCTGGTCAGGCGCGTGGTACCGGCGATATTTGCTGCTTCCTTGCCCGCTGCCAAAGACAGGCCGACGGCGCTGCGGTCGTTGTAGAAGTAGTTTGCTCGCAACTCGCCGCTGTGCGCTGTCGTGCCGAAGGCGCGCGCTGCGCGCCAGGCGCCGGAGAAGCTGTAATTGCCGACGTAGCGCTCCAGCATCAACAGGCTTTGGTTGACGTGGACATCGTTGTAGCTGCTGCTGCGCCCGCCTCCATGCACCAGCCAGCCTTTGGCAAATTCATACTGCAAGCTCGCGCCCAGCGCATGGCGCGCCAGGATCTGGTGGCCGCTGCTGACGTTGCCGTCGACCGATGCGGTCAATTTCTCGGACAGCGGCATGTCGGCGCCGGCGCTGAACTGGGTTTCGCTGATGCCGAAACGCTCGATGCGCGTGACAGCGGCGCCAAAGCCCAGCCGCGGCGCCGCCTGGTGGCGCACGCTCAGCGAGGTCTCATGCCAGTTGGCGGCCGGCCCGCTCAGGTGGTCGAGCCCCTGGCTGATGCCAACGGTGGTTTGGGCGGCAGCCGGCAACGCACAGCAAGCCGTTGCAATGAGAACGGCGCTCTTCATGCCTGCTCCTTCAGGTGGCGGCGCACGCGCGCCAGCAGTTCATTGGGCTGGAACGGCTTGACGACATAATCGTTGGCGCCTTCGTCCAGCGCACGCACGATGTCTTTCTCGGTGTGCTTGGCGGTCAGCATCACGATCGGCACCTCTTGCCAGCCTGCGCGCTGGCGGATGATGTGCACCAGTTCGAAACCGTCGATATAAGGGAGCATGACGTCCAGCAGCACCAGCGACGGCGGCGTGGCGCTCGAGACGATGGCCTTGCGCGCCGCCAGGCCATCGGCAGCAAGGGTGGTCTGGTAGCCTTGCCGCTGCAGGATGAAGGTCAGGATTTGGCCAATGTGTTCGTCGTCTTCAATTACCAGGATGGAGGTATCGGGCATAGGTTTTCAGCGCTATTGCGCGTCGAATTCCGCGGCGGCCTTGGCCGACCACAGCGCTTCATTGTAGGTGGCGAAGGGAATATCGTAGCGTTCGACGGAACCGTCCTCGCCGATGAAATAAGTCCACCATCCCGCCGGATCGGGAACCAGGGCAATGTCGCGGGGTTTGCAATGCTCGTGCAAGTCATCCCCTGCAGCGAGCGTGATGATACGGGTCTTGCGGTGTCGGATCAGCGTGGCCATGGCGCATTCTCCTATCGGTTGATGGTGGCATTGTAATGCCGAATGTTCTCCGTTATCCAACTAACGGTTGAAAAGCGTTGCGCGTGGCAAGCTTCAGTGAGGAGGATCGCAACATGAACGCATCAGCCACCCAGCAGCCGCTCAATCCCGGTGACGAGGCGGCGCCCGGCACACCCGGCAGCGGCGAAGGCATCTGCCCGGTCTGCAGCGGCTGCGGCAAGACGCCGGACGGCAAGGAGTGCCCCAACTGCGGCGGCACCGGCCGCGTCATCGAGGGCATCGGCGGCGGTTAACCGCTAGCCTGCGCCCAGGCGCTGGCGCAGGAAGTCGATGAACAGGCGCGTGCGCGCCGGCAGGTGGCGCGTTTCGGTCAGTGCGTGCACCATGATCGGCTCCATATGCCAGTCCGGCAGCACGCGCTGCAGGCGGCCGGACTGTACCTCCTGCTTGGCCAGCAGCGGGTCCAGCGCAGAAATGCACAGGCCATTGGCGGCAAACGACATGCTGAGCGCCGCGCTATTGGTGGCGTAGCGCGCTTGCGCCATCACCTCCACCACCTCCTCGCCCCGAAACAGCTTGCGCCAGATGTCGGGCAGCCGGCTGGAGAACGAGCGCCCGCACATGGTGTGCTGCACCAGGTCGCAGGCGTGTTCCAGCGGCGGCGTCTTGGCCAGGTAGACCGGCGACGCGTACAGGTAGCGCGGCATCATCGCAATGCGGCGCACCACCAGGGTCGATGGCGCGGTCGGCGGCTGGCCCATGCGGATCGCGACGTCGAAGGGTTCCGACTGCAGGTCCACGGTACGCGATGAGATATCGAATTCCATCTTGATGTCCGGGTACATGTCGGCAAATTCCTTCAGCACCGGCGCCAGGTAGCCGACGCCGAAACTGGAAGTCATGGTCACGCGCAGGATGCCGGCCGGTTTTTCCGACCAGTCCAGCAGCGCTTCATGGGCGCTCATGGCTTCTTCCACGATGCCCTGGCAGCGCTTGAAATAGGCCTCGCCAGCCTCGGTCAGTTCCACCTTGCGCGTCGAGCGGTGCAGCAGGCGCAGGCCGATCGATTTCTCCAGTTCGGCGATATTGCGCGACAGGGTGGAATTTGACATGTCCAGTGCCTCGGCGGCCGCGCGAAAGCTCTTGCGCTTGGCCACTTCGACAAACAGGCGCATATGGTGCAGCCGGTCCATTCATTGCTCCATTTTTGGGATACTCAATTCAATTATAAGCATTTATCCCAACAATGATTCAGTCCACAATGCCTTTACACCGAACTTGAGCAGAAAGGAAACGCAACATGAATGAGAAAGCACCCACCCTGTTGGAAGAGTTGTGTAAGCTGTTGGCCGGCCTGGTGTTCAGGGCCGGTGGCGACCGCGGCTAGGCTGTTCGGGGCCCCGCTCAACGGCGGGGCTGGATGTCCTGGTGGAACCAGTCATCCAGCATTTGTTTTTCGTGACTGTAGAGGTCGCTCCCATAGCGGTTAGCGCTCATCAGGTAATTCGGATTGGCCAGCTTGCGCTCCCCGCTGCGAACGACGCGCCCATCCTGCTCCACGCTGTAGCGCAGGTGCAGGCGCGGCCAGTCGGCCCGCCCTTTCAGCACGCGCACGTCGCGCACCGCCACGCGCGGGAACTCGTCGCCCGCCAGGTCGATGTCGAGAAATTCCACCTTCAGCGTTTGGCCGGGCGGCAGCTTGCCAGCCAATATCCCGATGTGCTCGCGGAACAGGAACTCCATGTTTTCACGCTCGCGCAGGCCGTGCGGCACGTCGCTCATCTTGTCGACGTCGATAAACACGACGGTCGGAGCGGCGGACGCCGAATCGGCAATGGCGAACAACAGGGCCGCAGCGGCGGCGCAGAGAATTGGCTTATTCATGGCTAAAGTATATGCCGCTTCCGCGCCGGATGCACCAAAGGCAAAAGGGCCCACGCCTTCCGGTGTGGACCCTTTCAATTTGGTGCGGCTGGCAGGAATCGAACCCACGACCCCTT
>DASWTB010000406.1:0-8843 GCA_036402315.1 Pseudoduganella sp.
TCGCTTCTTTTGAATCCGCCCTGTGGGCGGGTGCTTCATTGTAAAGGAAAGAATATGCCATCGTTTGACGTAGTATCCGAAGCGGACATGATCGAGGTGCGCAACGCCGTCGACCAGAGCAACAAGGAAATTTCGACCCGCTTCGACTTCAAAGGCAGCGATGCGCGCGTAGAACAAAAAGAAAACGACCTGACGGCATTCGCCGATTCGGAGTTCCAGCTTGGCCAGGTGCGCGATGTGCTGACCAACAAGCTGGCCAAACGCCAGGTCGACGTGCGCTTCCTCGACGAAGGCTAGGTAGAGAAGATTGGTGGGGACAAAGTCAAGCAGGTCATCAAGGTGAAGAACGGTCTCGATTCGGAGACCGCCAAGAAGATCACCAAGGTAATCAAGGAAAGCAAGATGAAGGTCCAGGCCAGCATCCAGGGCGAGTCGGTACGTGTGAGCGGTGCCAAGCGCGACGACCTGCAGGCTGCGATGCAGTTGCTGCGCAAGGAAGTGCCTGACACGCCTCTGGAATTCAACAATTTCCGCGATTGATCTAAGGACTGTAATGAAACGTGTTGACGATTTCCGCCTCAAGTTTGGCGACAAAGAGTATGTGCCAATCATGATCGGCGGAATGGGCGTGGATATTTCCACGACCGAACTGGCGCTGGAAGCAGCGCGCCTTGGCGGCATCGGCCATATTTCCGATGCGATGGTGGAGGATGTTTCGGACCGCAAGTTCGACACCACCTTCGTCAAGGACAAGACCCGCCTGTACAAGCACAACATCAATAACATGGACAAGTCCGCGGTGCAGTTCGACCTCGGTCGCCTGGCCGAAGCACAGCGCCGCCACATCGGCGACACCATGCAGCGCAAGCAAGGCCCTGGCCTGATCTTCGTGAACTGCATGGAAAAGCTGACCATGAACGGTCCAAAGGAAACCCTGCGCACGCGCCTGAACGCGGCGCTGGACGCGGGCATCGACGGCATCACGCTGTCGGCCGGCCTGCACTTTGGCTCCTTCGCGCTGATGGCCGACCACCCGCGCTTCCGCGAAGCGAAGCTGGGCATCATCGTGTCGTCCGTGCGCGCGCTGCAGATCTTCCTGCGCAAGAACCAGAAGCTGAACCGTCTGCCGGACTACGTGATCGTGGAAGGCCCGCTGGCCGGCGGCCACCTGGGCTTTGGCCTCGAAGACTGGAAGGATTTCGACCTGCACCAGATCGTGCAGGAGATCCTGGATTACATGAAGGCGGAAAACCTGGACGTTCCAGTGATCGCCGCGGGCGGCGTGTTCACCGGCAGCGATGCGGTGTCCTTCCTGGAAATGGGTGCGGCCGGCGTGCAGGTGGCGACCCGCTTTACCGTGACCAAGGAATGCGGCCTGCCTGAAGACGTGAAGCAGGAATACTTCAAGGCCAGCGAAGAGGACATCATCGTCAACGGCGTGTCGCCGACCGGCTATCCGATGCGCATGCTGAAGAATACTCCGGCTATCGGCGCCGGCATCCGTCCGGGCTGCGAATCCTACGGCTACCTGCTCGATGCAACCGGCAACTGCGCCTACATCAATTCGTACAACCGCGAAGTGGTGGCCAACGGCGGCAGCGACAAGGGCATCAAGGTGATGGACAAAACCTGCCTGTGCACCCACATGCGCAACTTCAACTGCTGGACTTGCGGCCACTACACCTACCGCCTGAAGGACACTTCTTTCAAGAAGCCGGATGGTTCCTACCAGCTGCTGACGGCGGAACACGTGTTCAAGGACTACCAGTTCTCGACCGATAATTCTATAGCTTTACCTGAAAAAGACTTCTAATACAGCTTGCTTAAAACCGGTAGTTCGGTGTCAGACCCGCGGGTCTGACACCGGTACGCGGCTGCCGCAGGCCTGGCGTCTGACCGAAGTGCCGGTTTAGCCTTCCTTGTTGATGCGGGCGATCAGCGCGCCCAGCACTTCGTCCGCCATTTCGTTCTCAACCTGGCAAGTCCCGGCATTCTCATGCCCGCCGCCGCCGTACTCCAGCATCAGCGCCCCGATATTGGTCCTTGAGGTCCGATTCAGGATCGATTTCCCGGTGGCGAACACCGTATTCTGGTTCTTCAGCCCCCACAGCACGTGGATCGAGATATTCTGGTCAGGATACAGTGCATAAATGACAAAGCGGTTACCCGCATAAATCGTCTCCTCTTTGCGCAGGTCCAGCACCACCAGGTTCTTATGCACGGTTGAGCAGCGCCGAATCTGCTCCTTGCATTTTTCCGCATGGTCGAAATACAGGTCGCTACGCTCCTTCACATCCGGCAACGCCATGATCTCGCTGATCGTATGCGCGCGGCAGTAATCGATCAGGTCCATCATCAGGTTGTAGTTCGATATGCGGAAATCGCGGAAGCGCCCCAGGCCCGTGCGCGCGTCCATCAGGAAGTTCAGCAAATCCCAGCCCTTCGGGTTCAGGATTTCGTCGCGGTTGAATTGCGCCGAATCACCCTTGTCCACCGCCAGCATCATGTCGTTCCAGGCCGAGGGGAATTTGTTGCCGCCGCCGTAATAGTCGTAGACCACGCGCGCGGCCGACGGCGCATTGGGATCGATAACGTGGTTCTGCCGGTCGCCCGTATTGCGGATGGTTTCAGACAGGTGGTGGTCGAACGCCAGATGGGCGCCCGACACATATGGGAGGTTGGTGGTGATATCGCGGCTGGTGATCGCGATTTTCCCGTCCTGCATATCCTTGGGGTGGACGAACAGGATCTCGTCGATCAAGTCCAGATGCTTGAGCAGCACCGCGCACACCAGGCCATCAAAATCACTGCGGGTAACAAGGCGGAACTTCATGGAAGGCACCCCTATCGCTGATGAATTGGAAGCCCATATTACCGTGATCTTTCAAAGCCTGTCGAGCCGCCCCGCAAAGTCGTCGGCGCGCATTTGATCAATCACATAGTCGACGAAGGCGCGGGTCTTGGCGGGCAGCAGCTTCTTGCTGGAATAGTAGATCGACAGCGCCCCCACCTCCGCATGCCACTCGGGCAGAAGCCGCACCAGTTGGCCCGATTCCAGCAGCGGCGCCGCGTGTGGCCCTGGCAGCAGCGCCACTCCCAGGCCCATGCAGGCCGCCTGCGCCATGGCCTCCGGGTCGTCGAAGGTGGCAACGGCCCGGAACTCGACCACAGCTTCCTCCCCGGCGCGATTGCGCAGCAGGTATTCGCGCAGCCGCCCCGTTTCGGCTGAGCGGCGCGCAACGCCTTCCCAGCCCGCCAGTTCGGCAGGGTGGCGCGGCAGCTTGCGCCCCGCCAGGTAGGACGGCGCCGCCGTCACCAGGATGCGTGGCCGCCCCAGTTCGCGCGCCACCACACCCGGCGCCAGTTCGATGCCGCCGCCGATGGCCACGTCGTAGCCCTCCCCGATCAGGTCCACCGTACGGTTGTCGAAGCGCCAGTCGTGCTGAACGCCCGGATAGCGCTGCAGGAAGCCTTTCAGCAGCGGCAGGATATACATCCGCCCCACCCCATGCGCCACCGCCACCTTGAGAGTGCCGGCCGGCTCTCCGGCGTCCTGCGCGGCGCCGGCGATGGCGCCCTGCAGCTCGGCCAGCGGCCCGCGCACCTGCAGCAGCAAGCGCTCGCCGGCTTCCGTCAGTGCCAGGCGGCGCGTGCTGCGCTGGAACAGGCGCACGCCCAGCCGCGCTTCCAGCCGCGCCACGTTCTTGCTGACGGCCGCCGGGGTCAGCCCCAGGCGGCGCGCGGCCTCGGAAAAACCGGCGCATTCGGCGCTCTGCAGGAAGGCTTCGAGCAGGTTCAGTGGCTCCATTTAATACATTTGGTTGAAAGTGATACTCAATATTACCAGCTAGTCGAGATGCAATGTCGCGACCATACTAGCTCCATCCCAACCAAACTTGTAGGAGCAAATCATGAGCAAGATCGCTTTCGTTACCGGTGGTTCCCGCGGCATTGGCGCCGCCATCGTGCGCCGCTTGGCCAAAGACGGCGCCACCGTCGCCTTCACCTACCAGAGTTCCGGCGCCGCGGCCGATGCCCTGGCCGGCGAAATCAACGCAGCCGGCGGCCAGGCCATCGCACTGAAAGTGGACGCCTCCGATGCCGCCGCCACCCGCGCCGCCATCGACGATATCGCCAAGCGCTTCGGCCGCCTCGACATCCTGGTCAACAATGCCGGCGTGCTGCGCCTGGGCGACGTATCCGCGCTGACGCTGGAAGACTTCGACCAGACCATTGCAGTCAACGTGCGCGGCGTGTTCGCTGCCACGCAGGCAGCCGTGGCCCACATGAAGGAAGGCGGACGCGTGATCAATATCGGCAGCACCAATGCCGAGCGCATGCCCTTCCCTGGCGGCTCGATCTATGCGATGAGCAAATCGGCACTGGCCGGCCTGGTGCAAGGCCTGGCGCGCGACCTTGGCCCGCGCGGCATCACCATCAATAATGTGCAGCCAGGTCCGGTGGACACCGACATGAACCCGGCGCACAGCGACTTCGCCAAGTCGCTTCACGAACTGATGGCGATCAAGCGCCACGCGCGCGGCGAGGAAATTGCGGCGATGGTGGCCTACCTGGCCAGCGAAGATGCCGGCTACGTGACCGGTGCCGGCCTCAATATCGACGGCGGGTTCGCTGCCTGACCTTCCGGGTAGAGCCGTGCCAGCACGTGCGCCGTGATTGCGGTCAGCACGGCGCTGGCCGGCGCCAGGTCGCGCTCTTCCTGCTCACGCAAGGTTTGCCATAACGCCTTGATTTCCGCGTCGTGCAGCGCCACCGCCTGCTCCACTTCCTCCTGCCAGAACGGCGGCGCCTCGCTCTCGACGAAGTTGCCCCGGCCACGGCCGAAGTGCGCCACCGCGAGGTAGCGCAGCACGCTCGATATCAGCAGCGTGCGCAGGAAATCGTCGGACAGCGAGATGGTCGGCACTTCGCGGTCCATGCGGACGTTGAAGCCCCAGGCCGCGCCGGCAAAAGTCAGCGCGCCAATCACTCCGCCCAGCAAGGCGCCGGTGCCCAGCGTCAGGCCGCCTGCCGCCAGGTCGGCCGAGAAACCGGTAGCCGCACCTGAGACGATCGCGCCCAGCAGCGCCGCCTGTCCCTTGTCGACGGGTGCCAGCACCACGAAGTTGTTGCTGACACGGGCATTGATCTTGGGTGCTTCGCTCGGGTCGAGCTTGTGCAGCGCCAGCAGGTTGACGGTCGCCTGGCCGATGGCCAGGTTGAGCCGCGCCACCAGGGTGTTCATTGCACGGTCCTGTCGTTTGCGGTCTTCGCCCTTGCCGATGCCGATGATCTTCAGTGCGGAGGCGATCACGCCGCGCTCCACCGTTTCCACGATCTGCTTGTCGTGCGCCGCGTCGGCCAGCTGCTGCGCCATGACGGCCATTGACTGCCTGAAGCGGCGCGCATTGGTGTCTTCCCATACCGAGAACAGCCGCTCGTAGCCTTGCTGCTTCTGCGGCCCGACCAGCGCACCCAGCGCATCGTAAAACACGCGTTCGTGCACCCAGCAACGGGCGAAGGCATCCAGCGGCAGCACGTCGCGCACCTGGCCAAACTGCAGCATGAAGTCCTTCCAGCGCAGCAGTTCGGCCTGTTCTTCCGGCAGCGGGCGTGGAGGTCCCATCTGGTTCAGCAGCACCAGCACCGGCTTGCCCAGCCAGTCGAGAATGCGCATTTCGGCCGGAATATAGCCCGCATCGCCCGGGTTTTCGGTCGAATTGACCAGGTACAGCACCACGTCCGCTTCATCGCGCGCGGCGCGCACGGCTTGCTGGCTAAGCCAGAACGGGCGGTCGCGGTAGCGGTCCACCACTTCGCGCAGGAACCAGCCGATCGGATTGCCGGTCAGCGCAAGGCGCTTCATGAGGCGCAAGGAATCGCCAAAGCCTGGGGTGTCCCACAACACCAGCCGGTCGCCGGTCTGGGTCGTCATCAGCGTATGCGATTCAGCGAAAGTCGTCACGTGCGCGGCATCGCGCACCTGGCCCACGTCGGCGCCCAGCAGTGTGCGGGCCAGCGTGGTCTTGCCGTTATTGGTGTGGGAAACCAGGGCAAGCTGGATGGTGACCGGAGCGCCACTCATGCAGCGCTCTCGCTCACTACCGCGGGCGCCAGCAAATCGACCACTTTGGGTTCGGCTCCATATCGGATACAGAACTCGCGCCATAACTCTATGCGCTCGGCCAAACGGCCGGCATCCATCCTGGGAGCCAGCGCCGACTGGTCAAGCAGCGCCACCAGCTTGCGCCCTTTTCCCAGCGCGGCGAGGAAGGCGCCATGGTTTTCCTGCTCCGGCGTGGCGGCAAGGCCGAACAGGACGGCGTTCGTCACGCCTTCACCCGCTTCCAGCACCGGCGCTTCGCTGCCGTAGGCCGCCGGCGGCAGCAGCCGCACGCGCGCCTGTTCGCCCAGCATCTCGTGGGCCACACCGTCCAGGCCCTTGCTGCGCGCTTCGTCCACCGTCAGGCTGTAAGGCAGCACGCGCAGCAGTCCCGCCTCGCCACCCGCCGCCACGGAAAGCTGGTGGAAGTACGGCTGATCCAGGTTGAGCGGGAATCGCCCGCGCAGCCACATGGCGCGCACGGCGGCAATGGTGCCCAGCAGGATGCGCGGCAACACCACGTACAGCACCAGGCTGGCGGCGTACAAATGCACCCAGCGCGCGCCATTGCCAAGGCGGGATTCGGCCCAGTTCTGCAAACCCATCACCTCGTCCATCGTGAAGCCTTCCAGGCCGAAGATCCTTTCCGCCGGCGCGAACAGCACCGACAGCAGGCGATGCACCTGCCACGGGTCGAGGAAAGTGCTCTCCCAGCCCGTCGCATAGCGCTCAACAATGCCGCGCGCGTACAGCGACAGCACGGCGCCGATGGCAAATGCCGCAGCCGACCAATGCAGGATGCGCGCAATGCGCGCCATGTACAGGTGGGCGCCGAGGCGCGCCCAGTCCACCATGAATTGCAATACGCCGCTCGCCAGCGCATGTGGCAGGCGGCGCGGAATGTGACCGCCCCCCAACGCCATGCGGTTGGCCAAGCCGCGCCGCAAGCCTGCGCGCCGCCCAGGAAGCAAGGCCCACAAAGTGAGCAGCAGGTAAGCCAGCATATTCCAGGCGATGATCCCCAGCAGCGGCATGGACAGCACGTCAACGCGGTGCGGGTCACCGAAGCGTTCGGCCATGCCGCCGGCCAGCAGCGCCACCAGCGGCAGCAGCCAGCTGGCGCCCCACATTCCGCTGTGGCCCTGCGTCACTGACGCGAACAGCTTGTGGCGCGCGGCGAGGCGCTTGAGCAGTTGTTCGGCACGGTGGTAGAGGAAGTCCGGCAGCGCGGCTGCCGATCGCTGTTCGGCAGCCTGCCAGTGCGCCAGTTCGCGCGCGGTGCGGCTGGCGAATTTTCGATCGTCGTCGGTCAGCACTTCCTTTTGCTGGTCGGCCTCTTCGATCGCCTTGACCAGCAGGATGGCGCGGGCGGTCTTTTCGTTCATTATCCCTCCAGGCAGGCGCCCGTCGTGCCGCCCTGTAGCGAGATTGGCTGGCCAGGCCGTTCGACTTGGTAATACAGGCCGATGATGCGCCATCCGTCGTCGGCGCGGTATAACTGAATGCTGTTGACTCCCGTGAATTTCGCTTTCGCCGCGCTGCGCTCTTCGCGCGATTCGACCACGCTGTAGACGGTGGCGAAACGGTCGTACTGGCGCACTTCCCGGGCTACTTCGCATTCGTAGAAGCCCTTCTCGCCAACGCGCCCGATGCCGGTCGCGAAATCAGTGCCGCGCACCACCGACAACGCGGCAGCGCCGTCGCGGTAACGTGCGCCATATACCATGGCATCAGGATGGAGGATGGCGCGCAGCGCCGCTTCATCGCCGGCCTTGCCGGCGTCGTGGCTGAGGGAGCGCCACAGGGTGGCCACAGCATGTTCCGGCGTAGCTGGGGCGGCGCCTAAAAGCGCAGCAAGAATGATTGCATTCATGCACCGAGTGTACCACCAGTCAAACAAGGGAAAAGTCCGATTGTTGCTTGGCCACGTTTCCATTCGATGGATACCCGCGTGCAACATAAACGCGCCAATGGAAACGTTCCCATTTGTATTGCAAATACGGCACGGGAAAGCTGTTGACTTGAATTTTTGAAGGGTGCTATATTGCGCTGACCAGAATGGAAACGTTTCCAGTTTGATGACGGAAACCCCACACTCCCTGCCGATTCCCGGCGTATTTTATTGACAATCGATTTTGCTGCCCCTAGTATTTTAAGCACTATATGGAAACGTTTCCATGCTGGTTGGGGAGGCGGCCAGACTATAAGAACCAAGGAGACCAAATGCACTATCCAAAGGCGAAGCAGACATTGATGAGCCTTGCAGTAGCCACCGCCTGCGCGGCGCTCATCGTACCGGCCCAGGCGCAGGAATCGGACCAGGCAGGCGTAGCGCCCGCCCCTTCCAACACCGGCGACCTGACGACCGTCGTGGTGACCGGCCTGCGTGCCAGCCTGGGTTCTTCGATGAACCTGAAGCGCAATGCCGACGGCATTGTGGACGGCATCGTGGCGGCCGACATCGGCAAGTTCCCGGACACTAACCTCGCCGAATCGCTGCAGCGCATCAGCGGCGTTTCGATCGACCGCTCCATCGGCGAAGGCTCGAAGATCACCGTGCGCGGCGTTGGCCCCGATTTCAACCTGGTGCTGCTGAATGGCCGCCAGATGCCAACCTCCAACCTGGGCGACCTGAACGGCCGTGCCTTCGACTTCGCCAACCTGGCGTCGGAAGCAATCTCGCAGATCCAGGTCTACAAGACCGGCCGCGCCGAAACCCCGACCGGCGGCATTGGCGCCA
>DASWTB010000407.1:0-3630 GCA_036402315.1 Pseudoduganella sp.
GAAGGCTCGGCATACCAGCCGCCCAGCACCAGGTCGTGCAGCCCGTGGTAAGCCGTTTGCAGCATCTCGGTGCGATGCGTGCGCCAGCTTTGCAGGAAGGCCGCCACTTCGGCCGGCGTCGCTTCCGGCCACGCCGGCACGCCGGCCAGCAGACGGCGCGTCGGCGCCATCGACAACAGGCCAAACAAGTCGCTGATCTCCTTTTGCACCCGCAGCGGCAAGCCGTTGATGGCTGCGCCCACGCGGTCGATGCCCGCCTCCAGCGCGGCCGCATCGGCGGTTGTACCTGTAATGGCGGGAATCAGCGCGGCCAGCATGGTGCGGCCCTCGGTGTCGAGCGCGAAACGCTGCGCCACGGCCGGGCGGAATTGCCGGTACACGGCCCCGCCCGCGATGAGCGCCAGGCCGCCCAGCAGCCCGGCTTTCAAAAATGATCTGCGTTGCATCCAGTCCCCTATTAATAGTTATAGGGCGATTCTAAGGACGCCGCCGCGCCCCGACTAGAGAATGGCCTCTAATCCTTGCGGCTGCGCGCCTGCATCTGCCGGGCAATGCCGCGCAGGATGTTGACCTCTTCCGTCTCCAGGCCGGCGCGCGCGAACATGCGCTTCAGGCGCGGCATCAGCTTGCGCGGGTTGTTGGCGTCGAGGAAGCCGACGTCGACCAGGGCCTGCTCCAGGTGCTCATACATGCCTTCCACCTGCGCCGCGCTGGCCGCTTCGCCCTGGAAACCGACCGGGCTGGCCGCGCGCTGCCCATCCAGCGCCGCCATGCGGCATTCATACACCAGCACTTGCGCCGCCTGTGCCAGGTTGAGCGAGGAATAATCGGGATTGGCGGGGATATTCACCAGCACATTGCAAGGCTCGACAATCTCATTGGGCAGGCCGAAGCGCTCATTGCCGAAGATCAGGGCTGCACGCAGTTCGGCGCCCGATGCCAGTTGCCCGGCAAATTCGCGCGGCGTGACCACCGGCGGCGAAAACTCGCGCAGCCGCGCCGACACCGCCGCCGTGAAATTGATGCCTTCCAGCGCTTCCGCCATGCTGCCCACCACGCGCGCCGACGACAGGATGTCTTGCGCGCCGGAGGCAAACGCCACCGCCTCCTCATGCTCGCAAGCGCCATCGAAGCGCGGATTGACCAGCACCAGGTCGGAAAAACCCATGGTTTTCATGGCGCGCGCCACCGATCCGATATTGCCCGGGCGGCTGGTTTCCACCAGGACGACGCGGAGGCGGTGGAAGGCGGAGGATGCGGTTTCGGTCTGCTTCATTTACAATAGCGGGATTCTGCGTTGGGCCGCATTTTACTCTGCCCGCACAACGCGCCGCTCTTTTTCAATCTTGTCATCATTTCCGCTGCCGGATGCGCGAAGCGTTTCCGCGGGCGGCAATGTCTATTTTACGGAAGCTAGTATGCACCCAATGCTGAATACGGCCATCAAGGCCGCGCGCCGTGGCGCCGCTGTGATCAACCGCGCATCCTTCGACCTGGATCGCGTGAACGTAACTG
The DNA here is from genome assembly GCA_036402315.1 of Pseudoduganella sp. Taxonomy (GTDB): domain Bacteria; phylum Pseudomonadota; class Gammaproteobacteria; order Burkholderiales; family Burkholderiaceae_D; genus Rugamonas. Next base: position 1,516 of record DASWTB010000407.1, read on the forward strand.
AAAAACAACACAATGACTTCGTCACTGATGTTGACCAGGCCGCCGAACAGGCAATCATCGAAGTGCTGCTGAAAGCCTACCCGGACCATGCCATCTTCGCTGAAGAATCCGGCATCACCGGCACCGTGAATGACGAGAGCGAATACGTGTGGATCATCGATCCACTGGACGGCACCACCAACTTCATGCACGGCTTCCCACAGTACTGCATCTCCATCGCCCTGCAGCAAAAAGGCGTGGTGACCCAGGCCGTGGTTTACGACCCGGTGCACAACGACCTGTTCACCGCTACCAAGGGCGCCGGCGCCTACCTCAATGAAAAGCGCATCCGCGTCAACAAGCTCGACCGCATCAGCGGCGCCCTGCTCGCTTCCGGCTACAAGCCAGGCAGCCCGGCCGCCATCGCTGAATTCGCCAAGATGTTCACCATCATGGCTGAGCGCTCGCACGGCATCCGCCGCGCCGGTTCTGCTGCCCTGGACCTGGCCTACGTGGCCTGCGGCCGCCTGGACGGCTACTACGAAAAGAACCTGAAGCCTTGGGACATCGCTGCCGGCGCCCTGCTGGTGACCGAAGCGGGCGGCATCGCCGGCGAATTCAACGGCGAATCGAACTACATGAACACCGGCCACATCATCGCGGCCTCGCCAAAAGTGTTCGGCCAGATGGTTGGCCTTCTGGCAGAGTTTGCATAAAAACCAGCCCGAAATCGCCACAAAAGAGGCCCCACGGGGCCTCTTTTCTTATTGCCGTGCGTCAACGAATAGCACTTGCTGCTATACTCCGCACAGGGCCAACGTTTCCGTATGGCAATAATTTCCACATAATTTATATAATAATCACACTATGTCTTTCTCCGATCTCGGCTTGTCTGATGCCATCGTGCGCGCGGTAGCCGAAACCGGCTATACAGCCCCTACCCCGATCCAGAGCCAGGCGATTCCCGCCGTGCTGAACGGCGGCGACCTGCTGGCAGGCGCCCAGACCGGCACCGGCAAGACCGCCGGCTTCACGCTGCCTGTCCTGCATCGCCTGTCCACCGACACCTTCGGCAGCAAGCTGACGAACAATTCGTCGCCGCGCCCGATCCGCGCCCTGATCCTGACCCCCACCCGCGAACTGGCAGCCCAGGTAGAAGAAAGCGTCAAGACCTACGGTAAATACACCAAGCTGAATTCGGCCGTGATCTTTGGCGGCGTCAGCATCAACCCGCAGATCAAGCTGCTCAAGCACGGCGTCGACATCCTGGTCGCCACCCCGGGCCGCCTGCTGGACCACATGGGCCAGGGCACCGTCAACCTCGACCAGATCGAAATCCTGATCCTCGACGAAGCCGACCGCATGCTCGACATGGGCTTCATCCGCGACATCAAGAAAGTGCTGGCCGCGCTGCCGCCCAAGCGCCAGAACCTGCTGTTCTCGGCCACCTTCTCCGACGAGATCAAGGCCCTGGCCGACGGCCTGCTGGACAATCCAAAGACCATCGAAGTGGCGCGCCGCAATTCGACCGTCGAGATCATTTCGCAGAAGATCCACCCGGTCGACCGCGACAAGAAGCACCCGATGCTGTCGCACCTGATCCGCACCCACGCCTGGACCCAGGTGCTGGTCTTCACCCGCACCAAGCACGGCGCCAACAAGCTGGTCGAGCAACTGGGCAAGGATGGCGTGAAAGCCATGGCGATCCACGGCAACAAGAGCCAGACCGCGCGCACCCGCGCGCTGGCCGAGTTCAAGGATGGCACGCTGCAGTGCCTGGTGGCCACCGACATCGCCGCGCGCGGCATCGACATCGACCAGCTGCCGCACGTGGTCAACTACGACCTGCCGAACGTGCCGGAAGACTATGTGCACCGCATCGGCCGTACCGGCCGCGCCGGCGCCAAGGGCGAGGCCGTGTCCCTGGTCTGCGTCGATGAACACGTCATGCTGCGCGACATCGAACGCTTGATCAAGCAGACCCTGCCGCGCGAAATCATTGCCGGTTTCGAGCCGGACCCGAATGCCAAGCCGCAGCCGATCCAGCTGCGCAGCGGTGTCGGCCACCACCAGAACCGGCCACCGCGCCAGGGAGGCGGCGGCAACAATGGCGGCGGCAACCGCAGCCAGAATGGC
>DASWTB010000408.1:0-5987 GCA_036402315.1 Pseudoduganella sp.
GGAAGCGAACGAATGGGGCGGCCACCTGGCAGCGATGGCTTCGGAAGAAATGGAAGACATCCACCCGATCCCTAACCGTTACCCGAAAGGCGAATACCTGCTGGTGTTCGACCCGCTGGACGGCTCCTCCAACATCGATGTCAACGTTTCGATCGGTACGATCTTCTCCGTGCTGAAAGCGCCGGAAGGCATGACCGAGCCGACCGAGCAGGACTTCCTGCAGCCAGGCGCCAAGCAAGTGGCTGCCGGCTATGCCCTGTACGGCCCGCAAACCCTGCTGGTGCTCACCACCGGCAATGGCGTGAACTGCTTCACCCTGGACCGCGAGATGGGGTCGTGGGTGCTGACCCAGCGCAATATGCAGATTCCTGCCAAGACCAAGGAATTCGCGATCAACTCGTCCAATATGCGCCACTGGCACGCGCCGGTGCAGCGATATATCGGCGAACTGCTGGCCGGCACCACCGGCCCGCGCGGCACCGACTTCAATATGCGCTGGATCGCCTCGATGGTCGCCGACGTGCACCGCATCCTGAACCGCGGCGGCATCTTCATGTATCCGGCCGACAATAAAGACCCATCCAAGCCAGGCCGCCTGCGCCTGATGTATGAAGCGAACCCGATGGCCTTCATCGTCGAACAGGCGGGCGGCATGGCCACCGACGGCAAGAAACGCATCCTCGACATCCAGCCGGAGAAGCTGCACCAGCGCGTGCCGGTGTTCCTCGGCTCCCGCGACGAAGTGGCACTGGTGACCAGCTACCACCAGGAAAGCGTGTAATTTTTGCAATAGTGGCGTCCTGATACTAGCAATCGCGCAAGTTTGTTTGTTATAATCCGGGCTCTTTGCCGGTGTAGCTCAGTTGGTAGAGCAGCTCATTCGTAATGAGAAGGTCGGGAGTTCGATTCTCTTCTCCGGCACCAGGACGTACAAAAACCCTGCCAGATCATCGATCTGGCAGGGTTTTTTCGTTAACCGCTCGCAACCAAGGCGACCACCGCAAGAAAGACTGCCACCAGCATCCCGATAATCAAATACGTTTGCGAGTCCATGCGGGCGTTGAGCTTTTCCATTGCCGCGAAAAGTTGCGCATCAAAATGTGCGCGTTGCTCGATGAAGCGGCCGTCAATGTGCGATCTGAGTGTTTTCAGGTCGCAAGAGAGATCAGTCACGTTTTTCTCCAGTTGCGTAGTGCGTTGCTCATATGCGGCGAGCTCTGGTGGGGGAGTGGCGTCCATGGCGGCTCCTTGAAGTGATCCTACCATTCTCGCCACTCGATCCTGCGCGCGCTTGATCCTCCTCAAACGTGCGTAGAGTTACGTTACTTCACGTTACGCGCGAGGAAAGTGCGCATCAGCTTGCCGATTTGCTCGCCGTCTTCTTCGAGCGCGAAGTGGCCGGTGTCGAGCAGGTGCAGCTCGGCTTTCGGCAGGTCGCGCAGGTAGGGCGCGGCGCCGGCGGCGGGGAAGATCTTGTCGTTTTTGCCCCAGGTGATCAGCATCGGCGGCTGGTGTTTGCGGAAGTAGGCTTGCCATTCCGGATAGCGCGCCGGGTTGCTGCCGTAGCTGTAGAACAGCTCAAGCTGGATATCCTTGTTGCCTGGGCGGTCCATATAGGCCTGGTCCACGGTCCAGGCATCGGGGCTGATCCTGCTGGCGTCGCGCGCGCCGTGCGTGTACTGCCATTTGGTCGCGCCGAGTTCGAAGAAGGGTTTCAGCTTGGCGGCATTCGCCTCGGTTTTGTCGGCCCAATAGACCTTGAATGGCGCCCAGAACTCATTGTCGATGCCTTCGGCGTACGCGTTGCCATTCTGGACCACGATGGCCGACACGCGCTCGGGATGGGCGGCGGCCAGGCGGAGGCCGATCGGGGCGCCGTAATCCTGCACGTACAGGGCATATTTGGAGGCACCGACCGCAGTGGTGAACTTGTCGACCACATTCGCCAGGTTATCGAAGCTGTAGGTGAATTTATCGACAGCAGGCGCATCGCTTTGGCCAAAGCCCGGGTAGTCAGGGGCGATAACGTGATAACGGTCAGCCAACTGCGGAATCAGGTTGCGGAACATCTGCGACGAAGTGGGGAAGCCGTGCAGCAGCAGTACAGTAGGAGCGTCTTTCGGGCCAGCCTCGCGGTAAAAGATATTGACGCCATCGACCTTGACGGTGCGGTAGCTGACGTCCGTCGGTGCGGCGGAGGCAGCGGCGGCGGCTAAGGCGAGGACCAGGGATGCAGCGATGCGGGAGGTTTTCATGTTTGCTTCCTTCAAAATCGGTTGGGATGGGATGGATTGTAGGAAGCGGGCCTCGGTGCCGGAACTACGCCCAGCGAAACAATCCATTTCGCCGGGCGACGTTCCGCCAGGAGCTGGGCGCCGATAGAGTGGGGCCATCGACAATCCACTGGAGAACAATATGAAAACACTCGTAGCCGCAGCCGCCATCGCTCTTGCCGGGGCCGCGCAAGCCGCGCCGGTCGCCTATCGCACTATTGCCGTGGACGGCGTCAATATCGCCTACCGCGAAGCGGGCGATGCCAGCAAACCGACTGTCCTGTTGCTGCACGGCGTGCCGAGTTCCTCCCGCATGTACGATGGACTGCTGCGCAAGCTGGGCGACCGCTACCACCTGGTGGCGCCGGATTACCCCGGCTTCGGCAACAGCGATGCGCCGGACCCGGCAAAGTTCGCCTACACCTTCGACAACCTGGCCAAGGTGATGCACAAGTTCACCGATGCCGTCGGTGCGGAGCGTTATGTGCTGCTGATGCAGGATTACGGCGCCCCGGTCGGCATGCGCATGGCGCTGGCGCGGCCGCAGGCGGTGCAGGCGCTGGTGTTCCAGAACGGGAATGTGTACGAAGACGGGCTGGGGGCGATGTGGGCCAAGCGCAAGCCGTTCTGGGAGAACCGCGCGGCGCACGAAAAAGACGTCATCGCAGTGCACCAGTCAGTGGCGGCGACGCGGGCGCGGCATATCGGCAGCGACCCTGCAGTCGAAGCCTATGATCCCGACCTGTGGATGGACGAATATGCCTATCTCAATCGTCCGGGCCAGGCGCGCATCCAGGCCGACCTGATTTTCGACTACCAGCACAACCTGGCTGCCTATCCTGAATGGCAGGCCTGGCTGAAACAGCGCCAGTTGCCGACGCTGGTGGTGTGGGGCAAGCACGACCTGGCGTTCACCGTGCCGGGGGCGCAGGCCTTCAAGCGCGACAATCCTTCCGCCGAAGTGCATGTCCTCGATGGCGGGCACTTTGTGATGGATACCAGGCTGGACGAAGTCGCCGCCATCACCGGCGCCTTCCTCGGCAAGCTTAGTTCAGGTGCGGGTGCGTCCGCAGGTGCTGCGCCAGCAAGTCGATAAACTTGCGGACTTTGGAGGAGCCGTACTTGCTCTCGCGGTGCAGGATGTGCACCGGCCACGGCTCCTCTTCGAACTCCTGCAGGATGACCTTCAGTTTGCCGGCGGCCAGTTCGTCGGCCATCTGGTAGGACAGCAGGCGGCAGATGCCCAGGCCATCCACCGCGGCGCGGATGGCGGCGTCGTTGCTGGTGACGGTGAAGCGCGGCTTCATGCGGACGGTCGAAGTATCCGTCCCCTGGCCGAACTTCCATTCGACGCGTGGGGTGATATTGCTGGCAGCGATGATCGTATGCTGCAGCAGTTCTTCCGGGTGCTGCGGCACGCCGTTGCGGGCCAGATATTCGGGCGAGGCGCACAGCACGCGGCGCATCTGGCCTACGCGCAGTGCCTTCATGCTGGAGTCGGGCAAGGGGCCGAGGCGGACCGCGACGTCCATCCCTTCCTCGATCAGGTTGACCACGCGGTCGAGGAAGTAGGCGGAGACGTCGACCTCGGGATACTGCTTCAGGAACTGCACGATGCAGGGCGTGACGAAGTTCTTTCCGAACAGGACGGAAGCGGTGACAGAGAGGTTGCCTTTAGGTTCCGAGTTCACGCCTGCCGCCGCGTCGTTCGCTTCTTCGATGCTGGCCAGGATGTTGCGGCAATCATCGAGGTAGCGCTGGCCGGCTTCGGTCAGCCGGACGTTGCGAGTGGTCCTTTGCAGCAGCTGCGCGCCAAGCTTTTCTTCCAGCGCAGTGATGGCGCGGGTGATTGCCGCCGGCGACATATTCAGGCTGCGGGAAGCGCCTGCAAAGCTCTCCTGTTCGCCCACCGCGACGAACACCGTCATCAAGTGCATTTGATCCATTCGAATCCTCCTCGCAGGATCGTACACTTATTGCGGTCCCGCTGCTATCGCCGAGCTGGTGAAGCTTAGCGCAAGAAGTGCAACACCGCCCCAAGATAGTCCTGCCGGCATTCGATGTTCGACAGGTGGACGGTCGGCAGCGTAAGCAGGCGGGCGCCGGGGATCGCGGCTGCAATGCCGGCGCCATGCTGGGCGGAGGTGACGGTGTCGTCGCGCCCGGCGATCACCAGGGTTGGCGCTTCGATCAGGCGGATCGTTCGCCGCAGGTCCGCATCACGCACGGCGGCGAACAGTCCCGCCAAGCCTTCGGGGGCGGTAGCCAGCAGCATGGCGCGGAATCTATCGATGACCGGGCCGCCAGCATCGAGCATGTGCTTGGGGAACCAGTTAGCGAGAAAGCCCTCCGCAGTCTCGCGCATGTCTGGTGCAGCGCGTACAGCCGCAATACGCTCGTCGAACACGCTTGCGGGGCCGAGTTGCGCGGCGGTGTTGGACAGGATCAGGCGGTCTATCCGTTCGGGCGCATGGATGCCCAGCCACTGGCCGATAAAGCCGCCCAGTGACAGGCCGAGAAAGTGCGCACGCTGGATGCCCAGTGCATCCATCATCTCCAGCACGTCGCGGCCCAGGCGGTCGAGCGAATAGGCGCCTGCAGGCACGCTGGAATCTCCATGGCCACGCGCATCGTAGCGCAGCACGCGGAAGTGCCGCGACAACGCGTCCACCTCGCCATCCCACATGTGGTAACTGGTGCCGATGGAATTCGACAGGATCAGGACCGGCAGGTCCTCGGCGCCATCGAAACGGTATGCGATGCGGACATTGTCGCCGGTAGTGATGTACATGATGCTGGCCCTTTCAATGTGTGGTTGATGGACCAGATCTTAGGTGCGCCCGCCGCGAAAATATATTATAAAGATCGGCATATCTTTGTAAGAAAATCGGACAATGAGCGCATTTACCCTGCACGACCTGCAATGCTTCGACGCGGTAGCCCGCAGCGGCGGCTTCCAGCCTGCCGCAGAGCTGCTGCATCGCTCCCACCCTGCGGTGCACGCAGCGGTCACGCGCCTGGAGCAGCAGACCGGCCTGCAACTGCTCGATCGCAGCGGCTACCGGGTGATGCTGACGCCGGCCGGCAAATCGTTCCACCGCAAGGCGCAAGCCACGCTGACAGAAGTGGCTGGACTTCAGGTGCATGCGCAGCAACTGGCGATGGGCGAGGAAGACGAACTGCGCGTGGTGATTGGCGATATGTGCCCGCAGCGCGAAGTGCTGGCCACGCTGGCCGAATTCTTCCGCAGCCGCCCGGCAACGCGCCTGCATGTGCAGGTCGAGGCCGTGACGGGGCCGACCGAGCGGCTGTATGATGGCGAGGCGGACCTGATCGTCCATGGCGTCGACCAGAACGATCCGCGCATCGAATGGATGCCGCTGTCAAAGATCCCCTTTGTGCCGGTTGTGGCGCCTGGCTTCCTGCGTTTTCCGGTAAACCGCGCAATCAAGCCTGCGCAGTTGCGCGATTACACACAATGCGTCATCCGCGACACCGCCCGCCATACTCAGGGCAGGGACTATTTCATGGTCGAAGGTGCGAACCAGTGCTCGGTGCCGGACCAGCAAATGAAAAAGGAAATCATCCTGCAAGGGCTGGCCTGGGGCCATTTGCCGCGCTTCCTGGTGGAGCGGGAACTGGAAGAGGGGAGTTTGCTGTCGATCGCCGGCAGGTATCTGCCGGGCAGCGTGGAGGAACTGGTGGCGGCGCGCC
>DASWTB010000409.1:0-8286 GCA_036402315.1 Pseudoduganella sp.
TCAAGCGAAAAGCCCCGAGGAAACTCGGGGCTTTTTGTTTTTGCGCTCAACAGGCGCGCACGATTGAAAAAGCGCTATCTCAGTAGCAATAGTACAATGGTTCAATATTTCTGATTTGGCAACCAAATTCGGAATATTCGAACAAAGTCAAAGTACAAGGCTCGGTAATGCGCGATGAGGTCAAACAAGCACTGGCTGCGTTTTCGGACAGCCAGCACAATCGACTCCTGAGAATTGAGTTCCCTAACCAGGATGCCCCTGGGCGCCTGCTGGTCAACCGGCTCGAGGCCGAAGAGGGGTTATCCCGGCCCTTCGAATACAAGGTCGAGCTGCTCTCCGATTCGGCGCATATCGCGCTCAAGGATATGCAGGGCAAGCTGCTGTCCATTCACCTGGTACGAGGCGACGGCAGTATCCGCTATTTCACAGGATACGTATTCAGTTTCGGACTGACCAGGGTTGACGGCGGCGTCGCATTTTACGAGGCCACACTGGGACCCTGGTTCAGGTTCCTGAGCCTGCGCAAGGACAACTACCTGTTCCATAACGCGACGCTGTACGACCAGACCTCGAGCGTGTTCTCTGATTACGAAGGACTGTGCAATTGGGATTGGCGCGTATCGGGCAAGCAGAAAGTCATGAACGACGCTTGCCAGTTCGACGAAACCGACAGTAATTACCTGCAGCGGCGCTGGAATGCGGCCGGCCTGGTGTACTGGTTCGAGCACACGGCCAGCGGCCACCAGCTCGTGATATCCGATGACACCATGAAGGCGTTGCCGATCGATGGCGTCGAGGAAGTGCCGTTCCAGCGCCACGGCGGCGCGGTGGAAGAAGAGGGCATTGGTGAATGGTCGCCTGTACGCCACCTGATGCAGGCCAGCGTGGCAGTTGCCAGCTATGACTTCAAGAGCGGCAAGCCGATCGTCAGCTCGATGCCGACTGTGAACAAGCAGGGTAGCGTGCCGCACATCGAGTCGTACGAATACACTGGCGCACTTGGCTTCAGCGACGGTGCCAGTGGCGAAGCGTTGGCCAGACTGCGCATGGAAGAACTGGAAGCTGCCGGCAAACAGTTTCATGGCGCGGGTAATAATCGCCAACTGGCGCCGGGCCGCTGGTTCCGCCTGACCGGACACTTCGACGTCGGTGGCGGCGCCGCCGACGAGTTCCTCGTCATCGAAGCGCGGCACCGCGCCTCGAACAATTACCAGGTCAAGACCGAGCAGCCTTCACACTACGAGAACCAGGTGACGTGCCTGCGGAAAATCGTGCCGTGGCGTCCGGGCCGGACCTTCAACTGCGTGGAGACAAAGATCTACGGCCTGCAGACCGCTACCATCACTGGCCCGGCAGGCGAAGAAATCCATACCGACGAATTTGGTCGCGTGCGGGTGCAGTTCCACTGGGACCGCGTCGGCGTGCGCGACGAGAACAGCTCCACCTGGATTCGCGTTGCCACGCCATGGGCCGGTTCCAATTTCGGCATGACCTCGATTCCGCGCATCGGAACCGAGGTGATTATCTCCTTCATCGGCGGCGATCCTGACCGGCCGATTATTACGGGCATGGTCCCCAATATCGACACCATGCCGTCCTGGGGCCTGCCAGCGAATAAGACCCAGAGCGGCATGATGTCGCGCTCGACTCCAGGCGGCGGCCTTACGAACGCAAACGCCTTGCGCTTTGAAGACAAGCGCGGTGCCGAGCAAGTCTGGCTCAAGGCCGAGCGCAATTTTGATTCGGATGTCGGCAACGACCAGTCGCTGACGGTAGGGAACAACCGCAGCAAGTTCGTCGGCAATGACGAAAGCAAGGTTGTGACCAACAACCAGGACGAGTTCGTCGGCAACAACCAAACGCGGCGCGTCAAGAACAGCGTGATGGAGACCATCAAGGTCGACGCCTTGCAGCAGATTGGCGGTGACAAGAACACACTGGTCGGCAAGCACTACAAGGTGGAAGCGGGCGAGACCTTCGAAATCACCTGCGGCCAGGCCAAGTTTTATATGGATAAGAGCGGCAACGTGGCCATCACTGGCAAGAACATCAATATCACCTCCGACGGGCCGGTACAGGTCAATGGCAAGACGATCGACCTGAACTCGAGCGGCGGCGCGGCCGCTGTCACGCCGAACCCGAAAGGTGGCGGGGCCATCATCGCCGACGTCGATGCCCAGTTTCCAAGCAACCCAACATGACAGAAACAATGAATTATCAAATTCAGGAGGGCGTCTTCACGCTGCCTCCTCAAGCCCAGGACCGCAGCGTCAATATGCTCGTACTTAACCATGGTCCCGGCGGGCTGACGCTGGTAGTCACGCGCGACCTCATGCAGGAAGGGGAAGAGCTCGACGCCATGCTGCGCCGACAGTTGCGTACGCTGGGTTCCCAGGTCAAGCAATTGAAGCACCAGGAACCGGTGGCCCTGCTGGTGGGACCGGCGGCCCTGCCAGCGTTCCAGGTAGCCGTCTCATTCAAACAGAATAACGCCACCGTGCATCAGCTGCAGACCATGGTCGCGCTGCGCGGCAAGGCAGTGCTAGTGTTCACCATCACCTGCGCGGCGCCGCTGAATGCAGAGCAGGCCGCCTATGCGCGGCAAATGCTCGACAGTTTTACTCCCACCGGCCAGGCCTGACTCGCATGTGCCCGGCTGCAGCTCGTCTTGATGATCCGATTGCGCACACCTCGACCATGGGCATGCTCGCCAAGATGGGCGGCTCGCTGCTGGTCGGAGCCTTAGTCGGCGCTGCGCTCACGGCGCTGGTGGTCGCTGCGGTTGTGGCAACCGTAGCGACAGGTGGTCTTGGCTTGGGTGCGGTGCTGGCGATCGGCTTTGGCGTGAGCATGGCGATGGAAGCAAGCGGGCTCAATGGGTTTATAGACAGCCAGGTTAACCGGGCTGTCGACAAATTCATTCCTCCTTCCATTGAGGGCAAGATCGTCAGCGGATCGCCGGACGTCAAATTCAATTCGCGGCCCGCAGCGCGTGCCGCCGCGCCCGGTGAACTCGATACCATTACATGCAACAAACATTCGTCGGGACCGCCGCCCATGCTGGCGCAGGGATCCGATAACGTTTTCATCAATGACCAGCCGGCAGCCCGCAAGGGCGACATGACGACGTGCGGCGGCACCATTGCCGAAGGCTCGGAAAATGTGTTCGTCGGCGGCGGCACGGTGACGGTGCGCGAAATCGAAGACGAGCGGCCATGGTGGATCACGGCGCTCGGGGTGGCAATTGGCGTTGCGCTGACGCTGTGCGGCCGAGGGAAGATGAATCTGTCGGCACTCAAGTCGGCAGTGCCTTGCCTGCTGCTTAATTTCGGCGCCTCGTTTGCGGGCAGTATGGCCGGCCACCAGATCCGAACCACGATTGGCAATCCGGTCAATGTCATCACAGGCGGGAAAGTGCTGAGCGATCCGCCGGATTTTTCGCTGTCTGGGCCGCTCACCTTGAGCTGGGAGCGTTTCTACAGCAGCCACGACTGCCGCGAGGATGGCCTGCTTGGGCGCGGCTGGAGTGTGCCGTTCGAGTTGTTGCTGGAGCTTGTGCGGGACAGCGCTGGCAAGCTTACGGCCGTGAGTTTCACCGATGCCCAGGGACGGACCATGGCGTTTCCTGCCGTGCTGCCCGGAGAGTGCCATTACAGCACGGCGGAAGGCTACTACCTGATTTGTACGGAACTCGGCCAATATCTCTTGGAGAGTGTCGACGGACTGTATTTCGATTTTGGTGTCCCGGATCCAGCGTTTAGCGGCGTTCTTAAGCTGCAGCGTATCGAGGACCGCAACGGAAACTGGAACGCGCTGCGATATGACACTGCCGGTAAGCTTCGGCGGTTGAACGACAGCTGCGGCCGTACGCTCGAACTGCATTATTCGCCTGTACACCCGCTTCGAGTGGAGCGAATCGAACTGGTTCAGGGCATCGAAGGCGAACCGGCGGAAACCCTTGTGTGCTACGGCTACGACCCTCAAGGTCAGCTGGCAGAGGTCATCGGCCGCAATCGGGAAGTCACTCGCTGGTTCGCTTACGCGCACGGCTTGATGAGTGAACACCGTGCGGCGGGCGGCCTGCGCTGCCACTATGCGTGGAACGGCAGCGGTACTGATGCGCGCGTGATACGTCACTGGACCGACGACGGCGAAGCCTATGATTTCGTGTATGACCTGAACCATGGCGTCACGACCGTCACTGACCAGATCGGCCGTGTCAAACGCTGGGAATGGAGCCGCGATTGCCAGCCCACTTTATACACCGACCCCGAGGGGAATACCTGGCACTACGCCTGGGACGAGCGCCGCAGGCTTACGCAGATGACCGACCCGTTGGGCGCGTGTACTCAATGGGAATATGATGAAGCCGGCCGCATGGTCAAGTGTATCAGCGCGCTTGGGCAGATCGAATCGGTGCAATGGCACGATCGCCTGAACCTGCCAGCCGTCGAGATCGATGCCGCAGGAAACCGTACCGAGTATCACTACGACAAGGTGGGCAACCTGACGGCCATCACCGACCCGCTTGGCCAGGTCACGGAGCAGTTCCACGATGCGCGCGGACTGCCACATACGCTGCGCGATGCACGCGGCGGCGTCAAGCACCTGGAGTGGAATGCGCGGGCGCAGCTGACAGCGCATGTCGACTGCTCGGGAAAGCGAACCGTCTATGCATACGACGCGCGCGGCAGCCTGGCTCGGAGCGTGGATGCCTTGGGCCAGACGACGAAATACGGCGCAGATGATCAGGGGCGCATTGTCTCCATCGTTCATCCCGACGGCACGCAGGAGAATTTCGAGTATGACGCGGCCGGGCGGCTGAGTGCCAGCCAGAATGGCGGTGACCGGATCACGCGCTACGAGCACAACGCGCGGGGACTGATCACGCGCCGCCGCAATGCTTTGGGCAGAAGCGTTGAGTTCAGGTATGACGCTGCATTCAGGCTTGTTGAACTGGTCAACGAGAATGAGGAATCGTATCGCTTCGATTATGACAAGAACGACCGTGTGATTGCCGAAGTAGGGCTGGACGGAGTCACGAAGCGCATTGCTTACGACCAGCGCGGCCTTGCGGTAGCGGTTACCAGCGCCGCTGGCGAATCGGACGAATTGACCGTGCGGATGGAGCGCGACCTGATGGGGCGACTCACCTGCCGCCATGCGCGCGGGTTCAGCACATCGTTCCGCTATGACCAGTTGGGCCAGCTTGTGCATGCCGCAACCTTCAGCGAGTACCGGGGTGTGCGCAAAGTATTCGACGAATTGGCTTTTGCCTACAGCAAGCGCGGCGAGCTGCTCAGCGAAATGGGCCACATGGGGATGCTGGCGCATAGTTACGACGAACTGGGCAACCGCGTTAGCACGACACTGCCCGACGGAAGGGTGATTCAATCACTCCACTACGGCTCGGGACATGTCCACCAGATCAATCTGGATGGCGAGCTCATTTGCGATCTGGAGCGCGACGACCTGCACCGCGAAGTCGGCCGCAGCCAGGGCGTGCTGAGCACCAGCTTTAATTACGACGCCATGGGAAGGCGTACCCGCACCCAGTCCGTGCGGGATGGCCGTGCGGTGCTCGCCAAGGAATGGGCATATGGCGAGTCGGGCGAGGTGGTGCGGAAAGATCATTCGCTGAATGGCCGGTCTTCCTACACGTACGATCCACTGGGAAGGATCTGCTACGCGGGCCAGGAAGCGCGGCGCGAAATGTTCCAGTGGGACGGTGCGGCCAACCTGGTTGACTCCGTTCAGCCCGGCGGCTATGTACGCCACAACCGCGTTCTGGTTTTCCAGGATCGGCGCTTTGAATATGACGTGCACGGACGGCTGGAATCCAAGCGTACTGGCGCCCATACCGTTCAGCATTTCAGCTATGACGGAGAGCACCGGCTAAGTCAGGTCGAGACATGCCGCAAAGGCGTAACTCAGGTAGTGCGCTTTGACTACGATTCGCTGGGACGGCGCATTCGCAAGCATGATGAGTTTGGTACCACGATGTTCCTGTGGAGTGGTATGACCTTATTGCAGGAGCAGCGGGGAATGCAAGCGGCCACCTACCTCTATGAAGCGAACAGTTATATTCCGGTCGCGCGGATCAATAGCGCGGCTAGCTGCAAGGGGCTGCCTGAAAGCGGCGCAACTCATGCAAACCGGAAGGCAGCAACCTATTATTTCCATTGCGATGTTTCAGGCCTGCCGGAGGAGTTGACCGCCGCGTCCGGAGAGCTTGCGTGGCGCGCGCAGTACACAGTGTGGGGCAACACGATTGCCGAGAGTTGGACTGCCGAGCCCGCAGATGCGCTGGCGGTGCACGAGCAACCTCTGCCCCAGAACTTGCGCCTCCAAGGGCAATACCTGGACAGAGAAAGTGGCCTTCATTACAACACTTTTCGGTATTATGATCCGGATATCGGGCATTTCACCGCGCCCGATCCGATCGGACTCGCCGGTGGGCTTAACCTGTATCAATATGCACCGAATCCGATTTCGTGGATTGATCCATGGGGCTGGAACAACTACGGGGTTTACGACGTCCATGGCGAAGCTAGATTGCCAACAGAAATGTATCGCATGTCTGATGCTCGGCATTTCCAAGAGGCCAACAGGCAACTTTACTATCAAATGAAAAATGATCCTCAATTTAAGGCTGCAATTGAGGCAAAATATCCCGGAACTTTTGATGCGGTTTCGCCTGGCCGGCGAGGAGCATTCCCAAGAAAAGCTCCATCAGATTTAACGTGGCATCATCATGAGAAAGTTGGCGGGTTATTGCAACTTGTTGATCAGTCTGACCACAACGCGAGGCACAAAGACTACCATCCAACAGGTAGAGGAGGTAGAAATACATGGGGCGGTGGTAGTAAGTGTCGATGATCTTTATTTTACAGAAGGATAACGTCATGGAGTACTTTAAGTCTATTTCAGATTTGATTGCAGGCTTAAACAAATTAAAACAAGAAGAATGGATTCATACGGACATGGCGGTTTGGATGTCGAATCCAGAAAAGGCGGATTTTTATTATTTGCCTTGGGATTACATGCAAAGCCTGGAAGATGATGAGGTTTTTGAGAACGATGATGGAGCTGAGCTACCACTCGCCTTGAAAGATAAGAATTTGAAGGAGTGGATGCTTGTGAATATACTTGCTCATATTGCGAATTCTATTGACTGGGACGTGGAAGGCGTAAAAGAATTCATTGATCAAGTCAACTATTACCGAGAGTTTGATACCTTTAAGCGGTGAGGAAAGGCGAACCTCAGAAGCTCTTCGGAGGTGATGGCAGGGTCGGTATCTCGGACTTCGACCAGTCGCTGGCACCGATGTAGTCGCTCCTTTGGCGAGAATTAGATGTTGCTTGACGACGCTTTGAAGAATTTCACAGGCGCTTTTGCAGTGGATTCCGAAAGTATCGGAACTGAGTGTCTTGGAAAACTATAAACATCCGAACAGCACGCCCCGGCCGAATGCATATAACGAGCACTTCCATTCGAACCAAGGCCACCGTGGCGATACCAAGAAGTCGTCGCGTGGCCGCCTTATTGACCGGAAAGCGACAATGCGTTGCCGAAGCTAGCTTGTTGCGCTGAATACTCACTGGAGAGACTAAATGTCGCTTGACACTGCATTGAAAAATTTTGCTGACGCATTTGCGGCCGGCACAAAAAACTTGGGAGCATTAGAGTATCGCGCATTGCAGCCAATCGTTGAACCGATTCCACTTGGACCAATCCTACAGGAATACTACGGGAGACTACGTATGAGCGACACGCCGCAGGTCGGCGGGCGGCTCCTGCTGATGCTCATCACGCTCGATGAGCTTGAGACTTGCCAGCATGGGTGGCGTTGGATACGCAAAAATAATGGCCCGGTCATGGAAGATCCCAACTGGAATAAGCACTGGGTCGTCATCGCCGACCGCAATGGCAATGCAATCGTTGTGGATGACAGTACCATTGGTGGCGTGGTGTCGGGCCACATAGGACCGCGTAATTTCAAAATTGCTGATGATCTCGCCAGTTTTTTCCAGGTCATGGCAGAGGCTATGACAATTGAGGCGCACACCTTCAATTATGATGTGCTCGACGAAGACTTTAATCCTATTCCGGAATTTCTCGATGCAGTCAGTGCCACTGCACTGCGCGTTCTTGGCCCTGATGGTGAGGCCGGTTTCATGGATTTCTTTTTCGGGTAAATCCGAGTTGCGGCGATCGGTCGTTCGACGAAAGCGCGCCAGTCGCTTGACGCATTTGTGGGCCGGTTCCGAAAACTCAGGGACGGT
>DASWTB010000410.1:0-11125 GCA_036402315.1 Pseudoduganella sp.
AACGGCGCCTGAAATCCGCTGCAGCCGCCGAAGCCAAGCGCCTGCTCAGCCAATACCTGTCTTACAAGCGCGCCCTGGCCGAGGCAGAACGCAGCCAGCACGCGCCCGCCTCCGGCACTTCATTCGCCGCAGCCGCCCGCCACCGCCTGCTCGCCATGCAGGAGCTGCGCAAGCGCTATTTCAGCCCGACCGAAGCAGCAGGCCTGTTCGGCGACACCGACGCCCGCGACCAGGACGCCATCGCCCGTCTGGAGCTGGTGGACGACAAAACCCTGACACCGGCCCAGCGCCTGCAAAAGATGGCAGAGCTGGACCGGAAACTGCCCGCCGGGCTGCAGGAAGAGCGCGCCGCGCCGCAACGGGTGCTGAACCTCGAACAGCAGGTCGAAACCGCCCGCGGCAGCGGCGCCAGCGAAGACGACATCTTCCGCCTGCGCGCAGCAGCATTCGACCCGCAAGCCGCCAGCCGGCTGGCGCAGCTCGACCGGGAGCGGGCCGACTGGCTGCGCCGGGTCGCCGCCTACCGCTCCGCAAGCGCCGGTTTGGGCGGAAACCCGGCCGCTATCCAGCAGTTACGCGATAGTCTTTTTACATCATGGGAACAAAAACGGCTGGGCGCCTACGAATAGGTGCTTGCACTATAATGTGGGGCCAGCATATTAGTGTCCCCTCAGTTAGCGCCACGTTTGCATGCCCTTCGACTTTAAAAAAGCACTTCCCAAGCCCGGCAACCGCTTTGCGTTGCCCAACCTGTTCGGCTCCGGAGACGCCTACGCGCTGGCGCAAACGGCACTCGAATTGAAAGCACGCGGCCAGATGCTGGCCGTGGTTGTTGCCCAGGCCAGCGACGGCCAGCGCCTGCTGGCCGAAATCCCATGGTTCGCCAATAACGGCCTGCGCTGCCACCTGCTGCCCGACTGGGAAACCCTGCCATACGACGCATTCTCGCCGCACCAGGACCTGGTGTCCGAGCGCCTGGCGACCCTGCATGAGATCCAGACCGGCCAGTGCGACGTGGCCATTATCCCGGCCACCACCGCCTTGGTGCGCATGGCGCCGCCCTCCTTCCTGGCTGCCTACACCTTCTTCTTCAAGCAGGGCGAATCGCTGGACGAGGCCAAGCTCAAGTCGCAACTGACACTGGCCGGCTACACCCACGTCGCCCAGGTGATGTCGCCCGGCGAATATTCGGTGCGCGGCGGCCTGATCGACCTGTTCCCGATGGGTTCCGCACTGCCGTACCGCCTGGACCTGTTCGGCGACACCATTGAAACCATCCGCACTTTTGACGCCGATACCCAGCGCTCGCTGTATCCGGTCAAGGAAGTGCGCCTGCTGCCGGGCCGCGAATTCCCGATGGACGAAGCCTCGCGCACCGCCTTCCGCAGCCGCTGGCGCGAGACTTTTGAAGGCGACCCTTCGCGCGCCGTGGTCTACAAGGACATCAGCAGCGGCATCGCCTCCGCCGGCATCGAATACTACCTGCCGCTGTTCTTCGACGAAACCGCAACCTTCTTCGACTACCTGCCGGCAGAAGCCAGCGTGGCCATGGTCGGCGACATCGATGCCGCCATCAAGCGCTTCTGGGCCGACACCGAGTCGCGCTACAAGTTCCTGAAGGCCGACCGCGAACGCCCGATCCTGCCGCCGCAAGACATCTTCCTCGGCGACGAGCAGTTCTTCGTACTGGCCAAGCCGCACCCGCGCCTCGCGATTTCGCGCGACATGTCGCTGCCGGCGTCCGAGCTGTCGGCGCCGGTCCCGAACATCGCAGTCAATCGCCACCTGGACGACCCGCTGACCAACCTGCGCGCCTACCTGATGCAATCGGGCCGCCGCGTGATGATCTGCGCCGAAACCAACGGCCGCCGCGAAACCCTGCAGCAGTACTTTGCCGAATTCGACCTGTCGCCAGCCTTGATCGAAGGCTTCGACGGTTTCCTCGCCAGCGAGGCCAAGGTAGTGCTGGGCGTTTCGCCCCTGCACGCCGGCTTCGAACTGGATGAAGGCCTGGCCTTCATCACCGAAACCGAACTGTATGCAGGCACCGGCCGCCGCGCCGGGCGCAAGAAACAGGAAGCGGTCACGCAAGTCGAGTCGATGGTGCGCGACCTGTCCGAACTCAAGATTGGCGACCCGGTGGTGCACATCAACCACGGCATTGGCCGCTATATGGGCCTGGTCAGCATGGACCTGGGCGAAGGCGAGACCGAATTCCTGCACCTGGAGTACGCCAAGGAGAGCAAGCTGTACGTGCCGGTATCGCAGCTGCACGTCATCTCGCGCTACTCAGGCGCCTCCCCCGACGACGCGCCGCTGCACACCCTCGGCTCCGGCCAATGGGACAAAGCCAAGCGCAAAGCCGCCGAACAGGTACGCGACACCGCCGCCGAGCTGCTCAACCTGTACGCCCGCCGCGCCGCGCGCCAGGGCCACTCGTTTGAATACTCGTCGCACGATTACGAGCGCTTCGCCGACAGCTTCGGCTTCGACGAAACACCGGACCAGGCAGCCGCCATCGGCAGCGTGATCAAGGACATGACCTCGGGCAAACCGATGGACCGCCTGGTGTGCGGCGATGTCGGTTTCGGCAAGACTGAAGTCGCGCTGCGCGCCGCCTTCATCGCGGTCATGGGCGGCAAACAGGTCGCCATCCTGGCGCCAACCACCCTGCTGGCCGAACAGCACGCGCAGACTTTCGCCGACCGCTTCGCCGACTGGCCGGTGCGCATCGCCGAAATGTCGCGCTTCCGCACCGGGAAAGAGATCGCCAACGCCATCAAAGGCATGCAGGACGGCACGCTGGACATCGTGATCGGAACCCACAAGCTGCTATCGGACGACGTCAAGTTCGACCGCCTCGGCCTGGTCATCATCGACGAAGAACATCGTTTCGGCGTGCGCCAGAAGGAAGCGCTGAAGTCCCTGCGCGCCGAAGTCGACGTGCTGACCCTGACCGCCACGCCAATCCCGCGCACCCTGGGCATGGCGCTGGAAGGCCTGCGCGACTTCTCCGTGATCGCCACCGCACCGCAAAAGCGCCTGGCCATCAAGACCTTCGTGCGTAGCGAAAACGACTCGATCATCCGCGAAGCCGTGCTGCGTGAACTGAAGCGCGGCGGCCAGGTCTACTTCCTGCATAACGAAGTCGAAACCATCCAGAACCGCCTGGCCAAGCTGACCGAAATGCTGCCGGAAGCGCGGATCGCCGTCGCCCACGGCCAGATGCACGAACGCGACCTGGAAAAAGTGATGCGCGACTTCGTGGCGCAGCGCTACAACATCCTGCTGTGCACCACGATTATCGAAACCGGTATCGACGTGCCGACCGCGAACACCATCATCATGCACCGCGCCGACAAGTTTGGTCTGGCCCAGTTGCACCAGCTGCGCGGCCGCGTCGGCCGTTCGCACCACCAGGCCTATGCCTACTTGCTGGTGACCGACGTCCAGGGCCTGAGCAAGCAGGCGCAACGCCGCCTCGACGCCATCCAGCAGATGGAAGAACTGGGCTCGGGCTTCTACCTCGCAATGCACGACCTCGAAATCCGCGGCGCCGGCGAAGTGCTGGGCGAAAACCAGTCAGGCGAAATGCTGGAAGTCGGCTTCCAGCTCTACACCGACATGCTGAACGAAGCCGTGCGCTCGCTGAAGGCCGGCAAAGAGCCCGACCTGGCCGCCCCGCTGGCCACCACCACCGAAATCAACCTGCACACGCCAGCCCTGCTACCAGCGGATTTCTGCGGCGACGTGCACGAACGCCTGTCGATCTACAAACGCCTGGCCAATTGCGAAACCCAGAACGCAATCGACGACCTGCAAGAGGAGCTGATCGACCGCTTCGGCAACCTGCCCGACTCCGCCAAGGCCCTGGTGGAAACCCACCGCCTGCGCATCGCCGCCAAGACCGTCGGCATCATCAAGATCGATGCGCACTCGGAGGCAGTGAATCTGCAGTTCATGCCCAAGCCGCCGATCGACCCGATGCGCATCATCCACCTGATCCAGAACCAGCGCCACATCAAGCTGAATGGACAGGACAAGCTCAAGATCACAGCGAACATGCCTGACCTGGCGGCCCGCGTGAACCAGATCAAGACCGCCATCAAACAGTTAACATGACCAACGACATGACCATGAACCTCGTGCTGCAAGGCGTCGGCGACTGCGCCGCCCGCCTGCAGCGCATCGCCGCCCTGACTGCGCCCAAGAACGTAGTGACGGTTTCCGACAATGCACTGCGCTGCGAAGGAATCAGCTTCACGCCAGCCCTGCGCCAGACCATCGAGATCGCAGCCCAGGCAGCGCAGCTCGACGCCACCTATATGATGGGCGTGCGCCGCCTGGACGAATTCAAGCTGGTGGCGATGGATATGGATTCGACCCTGATCACCATCGAGTGCATCGACGAAATCGCCGACATGCAAGGCCTCAAGCCGCAGGTAGCTGAGATCACCGAAGCCGCCATGCGCGGCGAGCTCGATTTCTCCGAAAGCCTGAAGCGCCGCGTGGCGCTGCTGGAAGGCCTGGACGCCTCGGCCCTGGAGCGCGTCTACGAGGAACGCCTGCGCCTGTCGATGGGCGCCGAGAACATGCTGAAAGCAGTTCAAGCCGCTGGCCTGAAAACCCTGTTGGTATCGGGCGGCTTCACCTTCTTCACCGAACGCCTGAAAACTCGGCTCGGCCTGGATTTCACCCGCGCCAACGAGCTTGAAATCGTCAACGGCAAACTGACCGGCAAGGTAATCGGCGAGATCGTCGACGCCACCGTCAAGCGCAACACTGTGGAGCATGTGTGCGCCGCCATCGGCATCCTGCCTGAGCAAGCGATCGTCATGGGCGATGGCGCCAACGACCTGAAGATGATGGGTATCTCCGGCATGTCAGTCGCCTTCCGTGCCAAGCCGGTCGTGCGCGAACAAGCCAACGTAGCCCTCAACTTCGTCGGCCTGGACGGCATCCTGAACCTGCTCGCACACTGAGCTTCGCGTCGCGGGCCGCATGCAGGCGGACCGCAGCAGGACCTCACGTCATCAACTCGGTTCGGCCATGGCATACGCTGCACGTGCGCAGCTGCGAACTCCAGTGCTTACCTGGTAACGAACTCCCGTGCGCCGGACACCACACCGTTCCGCACGTCGTGCAGCGGTGCCAATGGTTCTTAATGCTCAACCACCAGCTGTGGGTCGCATCGCAACCATTCTGATGGCATTTCGCAAGCCGGACCGCTGCCGGTGGAATCAGGTTTATCACGTCGACTTGTGTCTGAAGTAATCCGGCGATCCCAATACTCGCCAGCTGCATGTGTTCGTCCCACATAACGTTGGCGGAGTGAGAAAGCGGCACGTTTGGTACCGTCTGTATGTAGTTAAGCGTCCCGGCAGGTAAAGTCCGGACGCCAATGCCCCAGTGATCCCACCCATACCAACGGGAAGTACGCATATGCAGCGTATAAATCGCGGCATCGCCAGGCCCGGCAGGCACAAGGCCGTTTCTACGGGCACAAATCCCCATCATCGCCTGCATGACCAGGATTTTCTCAGGGCGCGATACCGCCCATGCCTGGGTTCGTGCGTGGGCTGCCTGCTGGGCAGCTAACCTCCTTGCTGCGTCCGCTTGCTCTGTTTCAATGCCTTCATACCGAATTTTGACTTGCTCCAAACGTTCATCAGCCGCCCTGGCTCCCACATCGGCATCGCGGCAGGTTTGAAAGTGCTGACGTATTACAGCGAATTCAGCTTCACATCCAGGAAACTGATCTGCTACGTCCCGGAAAACCGCGCCGTAATCAATCGCGAGCACGGCATCAGCATTGCGCGGATCGGCAACCAAGCTGTCTTCAAAGATGGAACGATAAATGCTGCTGGGGCTATTCGGATCATCAGTGCCTACCAACCTGCCGGTTAACGCCCAACTCCAGCAAGCGGCGGAGTGCAGATTGCCATGCTCCGTCCCCGGCACATCCTGCCCATCCCTACTAAGCCGGTACGCATTCAGCCTACGTCTGGTGTTATCCGTCAAAGTCGGCATTGCTGATCTCCAAGTAGAGCGGCAATTGCTGTAAAAGCCGGTAATGAAAAAGGCCCGGCAAAATTTCCGCGATGCGGGAACTTGCCGCAGGAAACGGTTCAATTAACTGGACCTTATCATGCCGAGACGATCTGAAAATACGCGCAATGTAACCTCCGACTTGTCGCCCACCTCGTGATTGTGACTACCAAGCGTGCATAGACCAAGGCCCTTGGCAACGAAGGCCAATGTCGCTCCCACCTATCGAGCCGACGGCTGTTCGCAACCGTCGGGGCTTCGTCGAAAGCTCATGTCGATGCAGTTCGTGAAGCGCTTTCTTCAAGCGATGATCCCCTTCTCACGCATAGCAGCTATTTCACCCGCAGAGACACCCAAAGCAGACAACACACTATCGGTATGTTCGCCTAGCGTCGGGCCTTGCCAACGCACCTCGCCGGGAGTTTCAGACAGCTTCGGCACGATGCCCGGCATTTTCACGTGCACGCCATCCGGCAGTTCGGTATCCAGCAGCATGTCGCGCGCCTGGTAGTGGGGATCGGCGACGATGTCCTTGACCGAGTAGATCCGGCCCGCAGGCACTTCGGCGCGTTCCAACACTTCCAGCACTTCGTCGATGGTATGTGCGGAAGTCCAGCCGGCAATCGCCGCATCGATCAGCTTTTCCTGCGCCGCGCGACCGTCGTTCTGCGCGAGCTGCGGGTCTTCCGCCATGTCGGCGCGGCCGATTGCGTGCATCAGGCGCTTGTAGATCGGGTTGCTGTTACCGGCAATGACCACGTACGAGCCATCGCGTGTTGGGTAAGTATTGGAAGGCGCGATGCCCGGCAACGCGCCACCGCTGCGTTCGCGCACGTGGCCAAGCAGGTCATATTCCGGCACCAGTGATTCCATCAGGTTGAATACGCTTTCGACCAGCGAGACGTCGACCACCTGGCCATCGCCATTACCCATCTTCACCCGCAGCACCGACATCAGCGCGCCCATCACAGCGTGCAAAGAGGCCAGCGAATCGCCAAGGCTGACGCCCACGCGTGCCGGTACCCCTCCGGCTTCGCCCGTGGTGTAGCGGATTCCCCCCATCGCCTCACCAATGGCGCCGAAGCCCGGACGGTCCTTGTACGGGCCAGTCTGGCCATAGCCGGAGATACGCACCATGGTCAGCTTGCGGTTCAGTGCATGCATCACATCCCAGCCAAGGCCTAGCTTCTCCAGCGCGCCAGGCTTCATGTTCTCGATCAGCACATCGGCGCCCGCGCACAGCTGCTTGACCAGCGCGATGCCTTCAGGCGTCTTCAAGTTGATGGAGATCGACTTCTTGTTACGGGACTGCAGGTACCACCACAAGGAAGTCCCCTTGTGCAGCTTGCGCCACTTGCGGATCGGATCGCCCTCGCCCGGCGCCTCAATCTTGATCACTTCCGCCCCGAACTCCGCCATCAGCCGCGCCGCAAACGGCGCCGCGATCAGCGTACCTATCTCGATAACTTTGATTCCCTGCAACGGACCCGCCATTTTGCCCACTCCTCTTGCAATTACATTATCATTAGCGCCAAGCCAATCATTCTAACCGGAGGCGAAAAATGCTGTACAAGGGGAGCTGCCACTGCGGCAATGTGAGGTTTGAGGCAGAGGGCAATATCGAAGGCCTGGTAGCCTGCAACTGTTCCATTTGCCAGCGCAAGGGCGCGCTGATGTGGTTCATCCCGCGCACCAGCCTGAAATTGCTGACGCCTGAGGAAGACCAGGCAACCTACGTTTTCAACAAGCACGTGATCAAGCACCGCTTCTGCCCGAAGTGCGGCATCCATACCTATGGCGAAGGCACAGCTCCGAGTGGCGGTGAAATGGCTGCGGTTAACGCCCGCGTGCTGGAAGAAATTGAACTGGACAGCTACCCTGTCCAGCATTATGACGGACGCAAACTGTAAGGAGCCACCATGGCACAAGAACTTGTTTACGACAGCCAGACTCAATCCGCCAAAGACTGGGCATTCTGGCTTTACCTCGGCCACGGCCTGAGCGTGTTCTTCACGCTCGGCGCCGCGTCCTTTATTCCCCTGATCCTGAACTACATCAAGCGCGATGACAGCGCCGGCACTTTCGTCCACAGCCACCACGGCTGGATGATCCGCTCATTCTGGTGGTACCTGGTGTGGATGGCCGTTGGCTGGGCGTTGTTCATAACCTTGCTCGGCATCCCCCTCGCCTGGTTAATCTGGGTTGGAGCATGGCTGTGGAAGATCTACCGGCTGATTCGCGGCATCACAGCCCTCAACAGCAACGCCCCAGTCGGAAACTCATAAAGCGCGCAGGAAGGCCACCAGGTCGGCCTTCTCTGCTGCCGACAATTTCGTCTCGAGGATCAGGTTGAAGAATTCCACCGTATCCTCGAGCGTCAGCAGCCGCCCGTCATGCAGGTAGGGCGGCGACTCCTTGATTCCCCTTAGCGGGAAGGTCTTGATCGGGCCATCGCCCACCATCATTGCGCCCTTCACCTCGTGCGGCTTGAAGAAACGCTCCGTGCGCAGGTTGTGCATCAAGTTATCGCTGTAGTGCGGCGGTGTGTGGCATGTTACGCATTGCGCCTTGCCGAAGAAGAGCGCCTGACCGCGCAGTTCCTGTTCGTTTGCCTTGCGCGGATCGAGCTTGCCGGTGACGCCCAACTTAGGCGCCGGCGGGAAGTCCAGGATGTTCTGGAATTCACCCATGAAGTGGACCTGGCTGCCGCGCTCCAGCACATTGACGCCCTTCTTGGTCGCGATGACCGGGTCGCCGTCAAAGTAGGCCGCGCGCTGTTCGAATTCGGTGAAGTCTTCCACGGATTTCAGTGCACGCTGCGAACCAAACAGGCGCTGCATGTTTACCCCGCGCAGCGTCGGCGTGTCGAGTCGATGCCGGAACGCTTGTGGCCTGATGTCGCCCACCAGGTGGGTCGAGGCATTCGTGTGGCCGTTGGAGTGGCAATCGAAGCAGCTCACGCCTCGGCTGGGCCGCTCCGAACGCCGGTCTTCGGTCTGGTTGAATTGCTGCTGCGGGAATGGCGTCAGCAGAAGTCGCAGGCCTTCCAGCTGTTTCGGGTTCAGGATGCCGTTGAACATCTGGTGGAAGTTATCGATGGTCAGCAGCTTGCCCTTCGATACGTCGCCCAGGTCAGGGCGCGTGGTCAGGAAAATCGGCGCGGGGAATTCCGGCAGAAGGTGGTCGGGGAAATCGAATGCGAGGTCGAAGCGATTGAGGTCACGTTGCTCCTGCTTCTTGATTTCGTCGATGTGAAACTGCGGGAACAGCATGCCACCTTCGGGATGATTCGGATGGGGCAGCGGCAGGAAGCCATGCGGGTACAGGCCTTTCTCGCGGATTTCTTCCGGGCTCATTGCGCCCAGTTTGTCCCAGGTTGTACCGCGCGGCAGCTTGACCCGGATGCCCTCCTGCACCGGCTTTCCGCGAAACATCGTCACGCCACTCGCGGGCCGGTTCGACAGGTCATACCGGCTTTCAAGGAAGGCTGCCTGCTCGCGCAGCAACCCTGCCCGTGCTGCCTTCATCCTTTCAAACGTGGTCTGGAAATCTTCTTTCGCCACCACGGGCATATAACTTGTTGGCGGCGCTGCGGAAATCAGACAAGTAGCGCCACACAGCACGGCGCCTGCTGCAATCTTTAGAATTTGCATGACGGTCTCCCCTGCTTGATGTCCGACCAATTTAAGCAAGTAGGGGGGATCGATCAATACGCGCACGCCATTGTATTGATCTATCGCATAGATAGCTGACTAGCTACATGGTTGCCAATGCGCGTTCGATGTCGGCGATCAGGTCTTCGGGATCTTCGAGGCCGATATTGAAGCGGACCAGCGTGCCCTTCTCTTTCCAGTTCTTGCGCATTGCATGGATACGGTATGGAATGCACAGGCTGTGCGCGCCGCCCCAGCTATAGCCGATGCCGAACAGCTTGAGCGAATCGACGAAGCGGTCGGTTTGCTCTTCAGTGTATTTCTCGTCGAACAGCACGGAGAACAGGCCGCCAGCACCGGTGAAGTCGCGCTTCCAGTTTTCGTGGCCAGGACAGTCTTCGAAGGCGGGGTGCAGGACTTTGCGGATTTCCGGGCGCGCTTTCAACCACCTGGCCACTTTACGGGCCGAGGCGTCGTGCGTCTCAAAGCGGATCTTGAGGGTAGGCAGATTGCGCAGCACGAGGTAGGTGTCGTCTGCGCTGACGCCCATGCCCAGGCGCATATGGGCCATGCTCAGGCGTTCGTGCAGCAGCGGGTCGCGCGTGACCAGGGCGCCCATCAGGACGTCGGAGCCGCCCGACTGGTATTTGGTCAGCGCCTGCATCACGATGTCGACGCCGAGCTCGAAGCCGCGCAGCGCCAGGCCGGCGGACCAGGTGTTGTCGAGGGCGACCAGGACGCCCTTTTGTTTTGCTGCGTCGCAGATGGCGCGCAGGTCGGGAACCTCCATCGAAACCGACCCGGGGGCTTCGGTCCAGATCAGGCGCGTATTCGGCTGGATCAGTTCTGCGATGCCGGCGCCGATCATCGGGTCGTACAGCCGCGCGGTGATGCCGAAATCGGCGGTCAGCCATCTGCCGAGGTCGCGGTTGGGGCTGTAGACGTTATCGGGCAGCAGGACGTCATCGCCGGATTTCAGCAGCGCGAAGTCGCACATGGCGATGGCGGCGAGGCCGCTGGGGGCCAGCAGGCAGTGGCTGCCGCCTTCGATTTCGGCCAGGCGGGCTTCGAGGGTGAAGGTGGTTGGCGTGCCGTGCAGGCCGTAGGTGTACGCGTTCTTTTCTTTCCAGTCGCCAGAGCGCATGGCGGCGACGTTTTTGAACAGGACGGTGGACGCGTGGTGGATCGCGCTGGGGAAGGCGGCGAAGCCTTCGGGCGGCACGTAGTCCGTGTGGATGATTTGGGTTTGGAGGTGCTTTTTGGTCATGGCACCTATTCTAACCAAAACCGGTAAATCGGGGTCTGACCCGCAGGGTCAGACCCCATGTGTGCGAAGGCCGCGTTTTCGGGTGTACGACTTTGACTTTCTCAAAACGTCAAAAGCCTCAAACCAAAAACCCGCGGCCGCTGAGCAGACAGGGTCT
>DASWTB010000411.1:0-12101 GCA_036402315.1 Pseudoduganella sp.
GCCTTGCCGTTGAAGCGGTGCGCCAGCGCCTCGCCGCGTTCCATGGTGCGGTTGGCCACGGTGATCGACTTCGGGTTCTGCGCCGCGAAGTGGGTGGCGCACAGCTCGATCATTTCGCCGGCGCCGATGAACAGCACATTCTGTTCGGAGATCTTGTCGAAGATGCGCTGCGACAGGCGCACAGCCGCTGCCGCCATCGACACGCTGTGCGCGCCGATTTCGGTGGTGCTGCGCACTTCCTTGGCAACCGAGAAGCTGCGCTGGAACAGCTGGTGCAGGTAGGTGCCGAGGCCACCCGCTTCGTCGGCGGTGCGGATGGCATCCTTGATCTGGCCCAGGATCTGGGTCTCGCCCAGCACCATCGAATCCAGGCCGGATGCGACGCGGAAGGTATGGCGCACGGCATCGTGCTGCGGCAGCATGTACAGGTGCGGGCGCAGCTCGGAGAAGTTCAGCTGGTGGAAATCGGCCAGGAATTGCGCGCCGGCGTCGAGCGGGTTGGCGGCATTGCTGGCGGCGTAAAGCTCGGTGCGATTGCAAGTGGACAGGATGGCCGCTTCGTCGCCGCCCTTCGAATCCGCGCGGGCAAACCAGTTGCGCGCCGCCGCCACCGCCGTACCCAGCTGCTCAGGCGCGAACGCCAGCCGTTCGCGCAGCGCGACGGGTGCAGTGGTGTGGTTGAGGCCGACGGCGAGAAGTTGCATCTTGGTCCAGACGGAAGATTCCAGACGCCATTATACCTTGAGCCGGTTTCGCTCTCAGGAGCCCAGCTTTTCGAGCCGGTAGCCGTAGCTGTACACCGGTACCAGGCGGAAGCCGTTTTCCGGTTTCAGTTGCAGTTTATTGCGGACGCGGGAAACGTGGGTATCCATCGTGCGCGACGGGACCTCGGTTTCGCGGATCCAGACCGCTTCATGAATGTAGGCACGCGATAGCGGGCGGCCAATGTTGCGGAAAAACAGCAACGCCAGGTAGAACTCTTTATGGGTGACGTCCAGTACCTGCCCATCCATCAACAAACGGCCGGGGCGTGTTTCGAAGACGTACTGGCCGAATTGCAACTGTTCGGCGCCATTCTGGCTCGGGTAAGCACGGCGCAGTTGCGCCTGGACGCGGGCAACCAGCTCGGCGCGGCGCAGTGGTTTGACCAGGTAGTCTTCAGCACCGGCCGACAGGCCGGCCACGATATCGTCTTCGCCGGCACTGGTGGTCAGGAACACCACCGGGCCGTTTTCCGGCAGTTTTTCGCGGGCCTTGCGAATCACCTCGGCAGGGTCCATATCGATTACCTGCCAGTCAAGAATCAGCATATCGACACTGTCCTTGCGCATATTGGCCAGCAAGTCCTTGGCCGTTTGGTAGCCATGGCAGGCATGACCAGCGGAAGTCAGGACCTGGCAGATCAGGTCCGCCTGGCTTCGGTCAGCATCAAGGACAACGATTCTCATGGTTCTTTACAGCAAAATGTTAAGAAGCAGTCACACGAATATAACAGAGTTTTACAAGAAATAGTTACCAATTTGATCAAAGATTTCCGTATGGTACTACTCTGCGGAGTGTCGTGCGAGGCTATCCTTTAATCACACGGTACACTGCTTGGGCGGCTAGCACAATGGAATTGATGTTATTTTGCAAGTCGATTGGGGAGCGAAAACATGAAAAATGACTGGACTGTGTTGCCCTCCACCGAGGTCGATATTGATGCGGTGCGCGAGCGGTGCCGGCGCCTGGTGCGGCGCCGCGCGGCGGTTTCGGCCGGCGTGGCGGCGGTGCCGATCCCCGGCATCGACGTGGTGTCCGACCTGCGCCTGTTCACCCAGTTGATCGATGACGTGAACCACGAGTTCGGCCTGTCCGCGGAGCAGATCGACCGCATGCAGCCGAAATTGAAGCTGATCGCGTACGAGGCTGTCATCAGCCTGGGTGGCATGTTGGTGGGGAAAGTGGTGACGCGCGAACTGGTCGCGGCCGTGTTGAAGCGCAGTGCAGGCAAGATCGCAGCGAAACAGGCCGGCAAGATGGTGCCTATTGCCGGTCAAATTGCGTCAGCGACTATTGGTTTCTTTGCCTTCCGGCAGATTGGCTACCAGCATGTGGAAGCTTGCGCCAAGGTGGCGCGGCAGGTGCTGGCGGGAGCAGGGAACCGGTAAAACGGCCTGCGGCAGCCGCGTTTAAGTGTCTGACCCTGCGGGTCAGACACTGGGGTACCGGTTTAAGCGTCCGGCAGAACGACGTTAACGTCGAGAACTTCCAGATTCCCCTGGCGATCCAGCGAAATCTTGATATCGTCAGCCGACACCTTGGTGTACTTCGAAATCACATCAACCAGCTCTTTATGCAGCGCCGGCATGAAATCCGGTCCTGCGCGGCCATTGCGCTCGCGGGCAATGATGATCTGCAAGCGCTCCTTCGCCGCAACCGCCGTCTTGGGCTTGTTCTGGAACAGGAAAGAAAGCAGGGCCATTATTTAGCTCCAAAGATTCGCTTCAGGAAACCTGGCTTTTCATAGTCGGTAAACTTCAGCTCAACTTCTTCGCCCAGGAAGCGCGACACCACGTCGGTGTAGGCTTCGGCCACATCGGTTCCCTTGAAGTGGATTGCCGGGTTACCCTGGTTGGAAGCATGCAGCACCTGCTCCGACTCAGGGATGATGCCGATCAAAGGAATGCGCAGGATCTCCTGCACGTCTTCAAACGACAGCATTTCGCCCGCTTCCACGCGCTTCGGCGAGTAACGGGTGATCAGCAGGTGCTCCTTGACCGGTTCGCCGCCGGACAGTGCGCGGCGCGACTTGGCCTGGATGATGCCCAGGATGCGGTCGGAGTCACGCACCGACGACACTTCCGGATTGGTCACGATCAGGGCTTCGTCAGCGAAGGTCAGCGCCATCAGGGCGCCGTGTTCGATGCCGGCCGGCGAGTCGCAGACGATGAACTCGAAGTCCATCTTGATCAGCTCGGCCAGCACGGCTTCCACGCCGTCTTCAGTCAGGGCATCCTTGTCGCGGGTCTGGGACGCCGGCAGGATGTACAGGTTCTCGCAATGTTTGTCCTTGATCAGCGCCTGGTTCAGGGTCGCTTCTTTATGCACCACGTTGATCAGGTCATACACAACGCGTCGTTCGCAACCCATGATCAGGTCCAGGTTGCGCAGGCCGACGTCAAAATCGATGACGACGGTTTTGTGGCCGCGCATGGCGAGGCCGGTGGAGAAGCTGGCGCTGGAAGTCGTTTTGCCGACACCGCCCTTGCCGGACGTAACTACAATAATTCGTGCCACAAAGTATCCTTTACTGAACTGTTATTTTGCGGAATTGACAGATTGTATATCCAGACTCTCGCCGTTCAGCCGGATTTGTACCGGCTTGCGTGCGTTTTCGGTCGGGAAACCATCTTCAAAAGTACGATAAACACCTGCGATCGAGACCAGTTCCGGGCTCATCGACAGAGCGAAAATGCGTGCCGTAGCGTCGCCGGAAGCACCCGCCAGGGCACGGCCATTCAAAGTGTTGTAAACGTGAATACTGCCATCCGCGATGATCTCGGCGCCGTTGTTGACGACGGCCATCACGATCAGGTCGCCGCCGCGCGCG
Organism: Pseudoduganella sp.; assembly: GCA_036402315.1. Classification (GTDB taxonomy): domain Bacteria; phylum Pseudomonadota; class Gammaproteobacteria; order Burkholderiales; family Burkholderiaceae_D; genus Rugamonas. Next base: position 3,593 of record DASWTB010000411.1, read on the forward strand.
TAAATGCGCTGGCCGGCCCGGACCGGGGTGTCGATGATCATGGTACCGCTGAAAGCTGGTGCCGCCGGCGCGGGAGCCGGGGCCGGCGCAGGGGCCGGAGCTGGCGCTGGTCTTGGGGCAGCGACCGGCGGTTCTTCCCGCTTACCGCTGTCCAGTTGCAGGCCGTGTTGCTGGATTTCTTCCACCATATCCGGCTTGGCATTGCGTACGGCCACCGGGTTCAGGCGGTATTTTTTCAGGAGGGCGATGGTTGCTGCCCAGTCAATGCGTTCGCAGCCTGGCGCCAGGTCACCGACGTCGATGACGGCCAGATCCCCTTCGAAGAAATCGGAAACGCCGCCAGTCATCTCATGCATGGCGGCGTCGAGGGCGACGAGATCGCTCGTGTACATGATGGCGGACACGGCGACGACGGTGGAAATCTTGATTTCGATAGGCTTCTGGAACGTGCTCTTAGGCATAACAATCGCAAGGTAACGGGCTGGGCCCAGGCTGGGTGCATTGTACTTTGCTTAAGCTTGCTTGGGGAGGCTTGTCCAGTGTTTATGCGGGCTGGCGGGCTGGCAACGCGGGAATTCTAGGAAGGGAATGCGGTGTTGCCGTGTCAAAAAAAGCAAACTTTCATCACGGCAATGCAAAGCGAGTATTTTGGCCTGCAAATTCGACGGGCTGGCACTGTAAAGCTGTTATACCCGGCAGCTGCTAAACGGTTATTATTTGCCAATTAAACAATGGATGCCAACTATGGATAAGCGCGCACGCTTTGCAGCGTTAGCCGAGAATTTTGCCGGCGAACCTGGCGTCGACTTTGGACAAGACGCCAGGAAAGCATTCGGTTCGTCGGCTTTGAAGGTCAACGGAAAGATCTTCGCCATGGTGACCTCGGCCGACGAATTTGTCGTCAAGCTGCCGCGCACGCGGGTGGAAGAGCTCGAGGCTGCCGGTATCGGCGAGAAGTTCGACCCAGGCCACGGACGTTTGATGAAGGAGTGGCTGGCGGTACGCGCGAATGCGGCCAGCCAGTGGCCCGAACTGGCGCGAGAGGCGCTGCATTTTGTGGGCGGCGCCAAATAGTGCTTGAAATCGAACTGATTCAGCTTACGCGCGAGGAACTGGCCGGCCTGGCGAAATCGGAGCCTGCCGATCATTTTGCCGACGCGGCGGAAGGGGCGCTTCCACCGCCGCATGTTGCCGACCGTGCGTTGAAACAGCTGGAAGCCGGCGCGCCCGGTTTCTGGTGCGCGCCGTTCCTGATCGTGGCCCGAAGCGAGCGCACCATCCTTGGGGGATGCACCTTTAAAGGCGTGCCGTCAAATGGCGACGTTGAAATCGCCTACGGGGTTGCCAAGTCGATGCGAGGCCGCGGCATCGCAAGTGCTGCCGTGGCCCAACTCGTGAAGCTGGCGGCAGCGGATCCCTCGGTGCAGCGGGTTGTCGCAGAGATACTTCCGTCGAACATCAGTTCGTCGAAAGTCGTAGCGCGCGTGGGCTTCACAGCGCGTGGGACTTTCGTCGACACGGACGGGGAAACGGTTGTGCGCTGGATCTATTCTGTTTCCTAGTAGTCCAAATAGCCGTCCGAACATGCCGGCAATCAATATTGTTAACCCAACCAGCCAGCGAGTGGTAACTGCGTGTTCCTTACGCAGCGCCTCGAAACCTCGGTCCATATGCTCACGCAAGGATTCGATCGCGCCATATAGCCTGTCGATATCTTTTTGCATGCTAGCCACCTCTGTCTCTACTTTGGTCATTCGCTCGCGGTCATCCATATCGCCTCCTTCGAATGGCTCAGCTTTGAGCCGATTTGTGGGAAGGAGACTTTGAGCTTGGACAGTGATGCTTTAAGAAGGTTCTATCTCTGCGCGAAGTTTTTGGGCAGCCGCGACCATGTTCTGCAGGGCCGCAGCGGTTTCCGGCCAAGCGCGCGTTTTCAGGCCGCAGTCGGGATTGACCCAGAGTTGCGCGGGCGGCACTACCTTTGCGGCCTTGCGCAGCAACGCGGCCATCTCTTCGCTGCCGGGCACGCGCGGCGAGTGGATGTCGTAGACGCCGGGACCGATCTCGTTCGGATAGCGGAAGCTGGCGAAACCGCCCAATAGCTCCATCGCGGAACGGCTCGATTCGATCGTGATCACATCCGCATCCAGCGCGGCTATCGCGGGCAGGATGTCGTTGAACTCGGCATAGCACATGTGCGTATGGATCTGCGTGGCGTCGCCTGCGACCGCAGCGCTGATGCGGAAGGCTTTGGTGGCCCAAGCGAGATAGGCATCCCAGCGGCCGCGGCGCAGGGGCAGGCCTTCACGCAAGGCAGGCTCGTCGATCTGGATGATGGCGATGCCGGCCTTCTCCAGGTCATGCACCTCATCGCGGATGGCGGCGGCGATTTGCTGCGCCGTGTCCGAACGCGGCTGGTCGTCGCGCACAAAGGACCATTGCAGGATCGTGACCGGGCCGGTCAGCATGCCTTTCACCGGCTTGCCGGTCAGGCTCTGTGCATACTCGGCCCAATGCACCGTCATCGCTTGCGGGCGCTGCACGTCTCCATAAATGATTGGAGGCTTCACGCAGCGCGAGCCATAGGATTGCACCCAGCCGTTGGCCGTGAATGCGAAACCTTCCAGCTGCTCGCCAAAGTATTCGACCATGTCGTTTCGCTCGGCTTCACCGTGGACCAGCACATCCAGGCCGAGCTCTTCTTGCTGGCGGATGGCGTGTCCGATTTCCTCGCGCATTGCTTGCTGGTAATCCTGTGCCGCGAGATCGCCGCGCTTGAAGGCCGCGCGGGCGGCGCGGATTCGCGGCGTTTGCGGGAAAGAGCCGATGGTCGTAGTCGGGAATGCAGGCAGTGCCAGGCGCTTGCGTTGCAGCTGCTGGCGTTTGGCGAACGGCGAGTTGCGGCGCGAGCTGGTCGCATCAGCGGTGAATGCCGCAACCCGCGCAGCGACGTCCGCATTGTGCACACGACTGCTGGAGCGGCGGCTCGCCAGCGCTGCGCGCGCTTCGGCAAATCCCCGTGCGACCTGGCCGGAAACGCGTTCATCCGCAGACAGTGCAGCTTTGAGCAACGCCAGCTCGGCCAGCTTTTCTTCTGCAAAGGCCAGCCATGGCCGTACGTCGCCGTCGAGCGAAGGCTCGGCCGCCAGGCTGTACGGCACATGCAGCAAAGAGCAGGACGTGGACAGCCACACCGGGCCGCTGCGCTTGCCAATCACCGGCAGCAGCGTTGCGAGGGCAGCATCCATATCGGTGCGCCAGATATTGCGGCCATCGATGATGCCGATCGACAGCACCTTATGCGCCGGCAGCCAGTCAGCCACGCTGGTCAGTTCGCTGGCGGCACGCACGGCATCGACATGCAGGCCGGCGACCGGCAGGCGGCAGGCCAGGCTGACGTTTTCTTCCAGCGGCGAAAAGTAAGTGGCAATCATCAGTTGCGCGCCAGCCTGGTTAAGCAGCCAGTAGGCCGGTTCAAAGGCGTTGCGCCAGGCGTTCGGCAAGTCCAGGCCGAGGATAGGCTCGTCCAATTGGACCCATTCGGCGCCAGCGGCCCGCAACTGCGTCAGTAGACGGCTGTATTGCGGCAGCAGTCGGTCAAGCAGGTCGAGACGGCTGAAGCCTGGCGCGGAATCGCGCTCTTTGCCGAGCCAGAGGAAGGTCAGGGGGCCGAGCAGCACCGCTTTGACCGGGTGGCCGGCGGCGCGGGCTTCGGCGACTTCATCCAGCAGGCGCTGGCTGTGCAGCTCGAACCCGGTGGACTCGCTGAATTCCGGCACAAGGTAATGGTAGTTGGTGTCGAACCACTTGGTCATTTCAAGCGCCGCACCATTGTGGCCACAGCCGCACGCTTCGTGTGCACTGTCGCCGCGCGCCATGGCGAAATAGCGCGCCAGCGCCGACTCGCTGCCGGTGAAACCAAAGCGTCCCGGCTCGCAGCCGAACAGCTGGATATGGTTCGCCACGTGGTCATACAGCGCAAAGTCGCCGACCGTCACTAAATCCAGGCCATGCTTGCGCTGGGTCGCCCAGTGCCGGGCACGGAGATTGCTGGCTGTTTCTTGCAACGCAGCTTCGGAGAGTTCGCGGCGCCAGAAGCGCTCCAAAGCGAACTTCAGTTCGCGCGCCTCACCGATGCGTGGAAAGCCAGGGATATGAGTTTGTACGAGTTTCATTTTTGTCATGCTTAAGAAATATTGATGAAGTAGAGTTTGCGGCATGACGGCATATAATAAAAACGAAACTTTTTATGCATCCACTTGAAAACTTTTCATACATGCTTGAGATTCGTCACCTGCGCACGCTGTCGGCGCTGCGTTCCTCCGGTAGCCTGGTCAAGGCGGCACAACTGCTGAACCTGACCCAGTCAGCGTTGTCGCACCAGATCAAATTGTTGGAAGATCGCTACGGTACGCCGCTGTTCGAGCGTAAATCGATCCCAATCGGCTTCACCGCTACCGGTGAGCGGCTGCTGAAACTGGCCGATACCCTGCTGCCGGAAGTGGAGCGGGCGGAGCGCGACGTGCTGCGCCTGTCGCAAGGCGACACCGGCCAGCTGCGTGTGGCACTTGAATGCCATACATGCTTCGATTGGCTGATGCCGGTAATGGATGCCTTCCGAACCCGCTGGCCGGATGTGGAAATCGACCTTGTTTCCGGCTTCCACAGCGAGCCAGCCGACCTGCTGCGTAACGGCGCGGCAGACCTGGTGATCGGCTCGGACTACAGCGCCGACTACTCCACCTTCCCGCTATTCCGTTTCGAAATCCTGACGGTGATGGCGCAAAAGCACCGCCTCGCCGCGCAGCGCCGCCTGTCGGCCCAGGATTTTGAAGGCGAGACCCTGATCACTTACCCGGTGCCCGAAACTCGCATCGACCTGATCCGCGAAGTACTGCGCCCGGCCGGCATCGAATTCCAGCGCCGCACCGCGGAACTCACGGTCGCGATACTGCAGCTGGTGGCAAGCCGGCGCGGTGTGGCGGCATTGCCGAACTGGGCCATCAAGAATTATGTCGACTACGACTACGTGATCGCCCGCCCGATCGGCGAGACCGGCTTGTGGAGCGACCTGTTCGTTTCGGTGCCGCCGGCCTTGCAGCACAAGGCTTACGTGGCCGACTTCGTCAACGTGATACGCGAGCAATGCGCCGCCACGTTGGACGGTATCAAGTTATTGTCGTGACATCGTCTATGGTTTTATGCAAAATGAAAGCAGCCTTGATGTTTATCAAACGTTTGTCAGGAATCGCGTACTAACATAAGAAGTCTTGCGGTATCTCAGTCACCGATCAACTGAAGGAGCATGGGCAATGTATGCGTTCAACGACGAATTCTCCCGCGCCGCGCAAGCGGCTTTCGACGCGCAACTCGCCAGCTTCGCCAGCATTTGTGACTGGCATCGCGATACGACGCTCGCTTCTCTTGCTGCCATGACCGCGGCCTCGAACGAGTTCCTGGCCATCCAGCATCCACAAGACCTGCTGCAAATGGCAACCGACCAGGGCAAGCAGGCTATTGACCGTGCGCAAGCATATGGACGTGAGGCAACAGAAGTAGCTTTGAATAAGCCACTGTTCCGGTAGGCCATAGCTGGCCGCACGCCTGGCACTTAGCTAGAATGCATTGAATGATTTTCATACCACTCCCGGAGAAGCAGAATGGATGATGTAGTAATTGTTGCAGCAGGCCGTACCGCCGTAGGCAAGTTCGGCGGTTCCCTGGCCAAGACCCCGGCAGCAGAGCTGGGCGCCCATGTCATCAAGGGCCTGCTGGCCCAGACTGGCATCGACCCTAACCTGGTCAGCGAAGTGATCATGGGCCAGGTGTTGACCGCTGGCGTCGGCCAGAACCCGGCACGCCAGGCCGTCATCAAGTCCGGCCTGCCAAGCGCCATTCCGGGCTACACCATCAACAAGGTCTGCGGCAGCGGCCTGAAAGCCACCCACCTGGCAGCGCAAGCGATCAAGTGCGGCGACGCCAACATCATCATCGCCGGCGGCCAGGAAAACATGAGCGCATCTCCGCACGTGCTGAACGGCTCGCGCGACGGCTTCCGCATGGGCGACGCCAAGATGGTCGACACCATGATCGTGGACGGCCTGTGGGACGTCTACAACCAGTACCACATGGGCATCACCGCCGAGAACGTCGCCAAGAAATACGATATCTCGCGCAGCCAGCAGGATGAATTCGCGCTGCAGTCGCAGCTGAAAGCGGAAGCCGCGCAAAAGGCCGGCAAGTTCAAGGACGAAATCCTGCCGCTCGAAATCGTGCAGAAGAAAGGCAGCATCTTCTTCGACCAGGACGAATACGTGAAGCCAGGCTCGACCCTGGAAGCGCTGTCCGGCCTGCGCCCAGCCTTCGACAAGGCAGGCTCCGTCACTGCCGGCAATGCCTCCGGCATCAACGATGGCGCCGCCGCCGTGATCATGATGTCCGCCAGGCAGGCCAAGGAACTGGGCCTGACCCCGCTGGCCCGCATCAAGGCTTACGCCTCGTCCGGCCTGGATCCAGCCTACATGGGCATGGGCCCGGTTCCGGCATCGCAGCTGTGCCTGAAGAAGGCCGGCTGGTCGCCGCAGGATCTGGACCTGATGGAAATCAATGAAGCGTTTGCCGCGCAAGCCTGCGCTGTGAACAAGGAAATGGGCTGGGACACCAGCAAGATCAACGTCAACGGCGGCGCGATTGCGATCGGCCACCCGATCGGCGCTTCCGGCGCCCGCATCCTGGTGACCCTGTTGCATGAAATGGTTCGCCGTGACGCTAAGAAGGGCCTGGCCTCGCTGTGCATCGGCGGCGGCATGGGCGTAGCACTTGCGGTTGAGAGGGAATAGGCTTTCGTTTAGATAAATAGGGGAACATTAAATGGCACGAGTTGCATTAGTAACGGGCGGCATGGGTGGTCTGGGCGAAGCGATCTGCATCAAGATGGTCGCACTGGGCTACAAAGTGGTAACCACGTATTCCCCGAGCAACAAGACGCATGAGTCGTGGCTGGCCACGATGAAGGACCAGGGCTATAACTTCACGGCCTATCCTTGCGATGTGTCGGACTACGATTCGGCGCAAACCTGCATCGCGGCAGTCGAGCGCGACATCGGCCCGGTTGACGTCCTGGTGAACAACGCCGGTATCACCCGCGACATGACCTTCAAGAAGATGGACAAGGTCAATTGGGATGCAGTGATGAAGACCAACCTGGACTCCGTGTTCAACATGACCAAGCCGGTGGCGGATGGCATGGTGGACCGTGGCTGGGGCCGCATCATCAACATCTCCTCGGTGAACGGCCAGAAGGGCGCTTTCGGCCAGACCAACTACTCGGCGGCCAAGGCCGGCGTGCATGGCTTCACCAAGGCGCTGGCGCTGGAAGTGGCGCGTAAGGGCGTGACCGTCAACACCATCTCGCCAGGCTATATCGGCACCAAGATGGTGATGGAGATCCCGAAAGACGTGCTGGATTCGAAGATCATCCCGCAAATCCCGATGGCCCGCCTGGGCAAGCCGGAAGAAGTGGCAGGCCTGGTGGCTTACCTGGCATCGGAAGAAGCGGCCTTCGTTACCGGCGCTAACATCGCGATCAACGGCGGCCAGCACATGTCCTGATCGCAGTAAAGAGCAACGCAACACCCAAACGCCGTCCGGCCCCCGCGCCGGCCGGCGTTTGTTCTTCTGGAGGCGCCATGAAGAAAATCCTGGCCTTGCTGCTGCTGGCAGCCTGCAGCCGCGACATCCCGCAGGACAAGCTGCTCGACACCCTGAACCAGCGCGCACCGCTGGTGGCGCATATCGGCCATGTCACCAAGGTCGACGTGCTGAGCACGGCCAAGGCCAGTGCCAATGGCCGCAGTTGCGAAGTGCGCCTGATGCATGTTTTCGGCAAAAAGGGCTCGACCTATGTCAGCTTCCTGCGCCGGGAGGATGCGGGTGGCACCGACTCCGCCCTGACCTGGGCCGACGACCGCCACGCCGCCAGCGGCAAAATGGGCGAGATGCTCTCCCAGCATTGCAAGAGTTGATTGACCCAGCCGCCCGCCTCGCATATCGTTCCTTTTCAACAATAACTACGATGGGGAGAGGATCATGCAAATTTGGGACATGAACTACTGGGGCATCCTGCTGGCAGCCGTATCGAGCTTCATGCTGGGCGGCTTGTGGTATTCGCCCGCGCTGTTCGGCAACACATGGAACCGCGAAGCGGGCATGGGAGACACGAATAAGCAGGGGCATCCCGCCAAGGTATTTGGCGTCAGCTTTTTGTTTGCGCTGCTGGCGGCATTCGTTTATGCATGGCTGATGCCGGCGGCCGCTTCCGCTGCAACGGCGGCGCTGCAGGGACTGGCCGTCGGCGCCGGCTTGGTCGCTGCCAGCTTCGGGATCAATTACCAGTTCGCCAACCGCAGCACGACCTTGCTGCTAATTGATGGCGGCTATCACACGGTACAGTTTTTGATTTATGGACTCATTATCGGCTTGTGGCGCTGACGGGGTGAAGGAGCGTTAT
>DASWTB010000412.1:0-1746 GCA_036402315.1 Pseudoduganella sp.
AATGATTGCACAGACGCGGGGTGGAGCAGTCTGGCAGCTCGTCGGGCTCATAACCCGAAGGTCACAGGTTCAAATCCTGTCCCCGCAACCAAATTTTAAAGCCGTTGATTCTTGCAAAAGATCAACGGCTTTTTCATTTTATGCTGAGCCCAAAGTGGGAATAATTCAAGACAGCGTGGCCCACAGGTGGGCGGCGGCCATCGTCCGGTGCGGCTTGTATTGCGCCAGCAGCGCTTCCGTGCGCGCCATGCCGGGCTTGGCGTCGTCCCCCAGCAGCCGCTGCAATGCTGCGCGGATCGCGACGTCGCCATGCAGCGAGCAGTCCGGATAGCCGTAACCGCGCAGCAGCGCGTAGTTCACCGTCCACGGTCCGATTCCTTTTACCGCCAGCAGGGCAGCAGTCGCGGCCTCAATGTCGTCCGTGCGTTCCAGCGATAGCGCGCCACTGTCGACCAGTTGCGCAAGGCGCAACAGCGTCTCGGCCTTGGAGCGCGAGAATTTCCGGGTGGTGAGGTCTTCCACCGATAGCCTCGCGACCTCACCCGCCTCCGGGTAGCACCACAAGCCACTGCTGTGCTGGTGGCCGGCCTGGACGATGAAGGTGCGCCGCAGCGCAATCGCGAAGCTGAGGTTGATTTGCTGGCCTATGACCGCCCACGTCAGCGCTTCAAAGATGGTTGCAGATTGCACGATGCGCAGTCCCGCATTGCGCCGGACGGCCTCACCGAGAATCGGGTCATCTTGTGCCGCCGCCAGGAACGGCGCCGGATCGATACGCAGCCCCAGGATGTTCAGCAGCGCGTCCTCGAGCATCGCTTGCGCACGCGGCGTGAGTTCGGCATCCGCGTCAATTCCCACATGCGCTTCGTGCTCGCCGAGCGCGATGTCGAGGGCGACAGGAACGCCGTCCAGCATCACCCCTTTTCGAATTCGTCCCGCCATAACCTGTTCGGCAACGCCTTCCGCATCGCGCCCATGGAAGGCAAGCACGTCGGCGGCGCGGTAGCCGTCGGGCAGGGCGATTGCTATCTGCCGCATGCGTTACTTGCCCTTCGCCGACAGCGGCGCCACTTGGCGGCTCAGGAAAGCGGGACGGAAGCCAGTGACCAGCGCCGTGCCAGTGATGACGATCGCCGCGCCGAGGATCGTGTGCCAGCCCACTACCTCGCCAAGGAACACGGCGCCCCACAGGATGCCGAACAGCGGATTGAGGAAGGTGACCGTCAGCGCCGACGTCGGCCCCACATCCTGTATCAGCTTGAAGTACAGGATGTAGGCGATGCCGCTGCATAGTACGCCCAGCGCGAGCGCGGCGCCCATGATGCCGATGGTGGGTTCTGCCGGCGCGGGGAAGAACGGCAGCACGGGAATGACCAGCAGCGTCGCCGCCCACATGCTGCCATGCGCGTTGGCGAACGGTTCGACACTCTTTGCCGTCTTGGCGTACGCGCTTGCGATACTGTAGCTGACGGCGGCCACCAGCGCTGCCGCAATCGCGATGCCGGCGCCCTCACGCGATGTCACCTGGTCGAAGCCGACCAGCAGCGCGACGCCAGCGGTGCCAAGAATGAGCCCGAGCGCGCTGCGTCCCGATATCGCCTGGCGCGACCACAGGGCTGCGATCAGCGCGCCCCACATTGGCGCGGTGGCGTTCAGTACCGACAGCACGGACGCCGACAGCGTGCGCGCCGCGTACGCGAACAGCAGGAAGGGAAGGGCCGAGTTCAGCAGGCCCAGTACCAGGTA
>DASWTB010000413.1:0-3995 GCA_036402315.1 Pseudoduganella sp.
ACTGGCAGCTGCCATTGCGCGCGCCGACCATAGCGCGCCGGCGCTTGTGAAACTGACGCCACCGCACAGCAAGATGCGGGTAGCCCACGGGGCGGCCGCTGTCCTGGCGCTGGTGTATATCGCATTCCACTTCGGTAATCACCTGATTGGCCTGGCTGGCCATGATGCTCACACTGGTGTCATGAAAGTGTTGCGCTCGGTATATCGGTCAACCTGGGTTGAACCAATACTGTTGGCTGTTTTCGCATTTCTGATCGTGTCCGGGGCGCGCATGTCCTGGCGCCTGACCGAGCGCGGCACCGACTATTACCGCACATTCCAGATCACCGCTGGTATTTATCTGATCTTTGCTGTCATCAGTCACCTGAACGCAGTGCTGTACTTGGCACGTGTGCATTTCGGAATTGACACTGACTGGGCGTTTGCCACCGGCGCACCACTAGGCATGCTCAAGGATGCGTGGAACATCCGGTTGGTTCCGTATTACTTGCTGGCGACGTTCTTTGTCGTCGCCCATGCATTCTCCGGTCTGCGGATGGTGATGCTGGCACATGGCGCACGTAGGTTGTCGGCAGATCTCGTCATGTGGTGCGGATCGGTGTTCGCGGCCTTACTCGCGATCGTGATCATACTGGCAATGTGCGGCTTGCGCGTGAACTTTGTTTAGTTGGAAATGCCATCGTGCGCGGACAGCAGGGTCGAACATCAGGTCGCGTACTTCCATCCTTTCGCCGGCCTTGCCGGTTTCAGGCACACGCACAACTCGTCATCCGTTGACGATATGCACAGGGAATCTGCATTGGTGCCGCAGAGGCAACATGATGCAGCCCTCCTCGGGACTACCGCCTTGGCGGTGCACTCCATAGACTTGGCATTTAGCGAGATAGCCAAATCAAGGGAGTGGAGATGAAAATAGTCGTCGTTGGCGGTTCCGGAGTGATCGGTTCACGCTTGTGCAGCAGGTTGTGCGGGATGGGTCACGAGGTGTTCGACGCTTCACCCGTTGAAGGTGTGGACGTTCTGACGGGCGCAGGGCTGGCCGCCATGCTGGAAGGCGCACAGGTTGTCGTCGATGTTTCAGACGCTCCCGCACCAGGGGGGACGTCGGCACCGGCTTTCTTCTCCAAGGCAGGTCAGCAGTTGATGGCTGCAGAACTTGCGGCAGGCGTCCGGCATCACTTGGTGCTGTCGGTGGTGGGGGCGGACCGTCTTGTGCGCGGCGACTACTTCCGCGCCAAGTTTGATCAGGAAAACCTGGTCCGGGCGTCGGGCTTACCTTATACGATTGTCCGCTCGACCCAGTTTATCCACTTTTTAGGTGCGATCGCTGATGACGCCACTGCCTCCGACACCGTCTATCTGCCCGCCGCACTGATGCAGCCGGTAGATGCGGACGAAGTGGCAGACGCCCTGGCGTTATGCGCCGTGAATGCGCCGCTCAACAGCATTGTCGAGATTGCCGGCCCCGAATCTGTCACGCTGGAAGCTGCGGTGCGTCGATACCTGGCGGCCGTGGGCGACACACGTGCCGTCACCACCGGCGCCGATGCGCGCTTCTTTGGCGTCGAGCTGGCGGCACAGACGCTGTTAGCTGGCGATGATGCGCACCACTGCAGCATCACAGTAGATCAATGGTCCAGGGAAAAACGCGATGACTTCGCAATTTCCGGAGGTTTGCGCCATGTCTGAGCCTACCGTCCGATCCAACGTTGCTGATCCGCATTTAGCTGCAGTTCGTAGCGGCGATTACCAGATCGACCCGACGCACACCCGCGTGTTATTTAGCGTGTCCCATTTTGGCTTTTCGACCTTCTTCGGCGAATTTTCAAGTCCACAAGGCGGGCTGCGCATTGATCTGGCCGATCTTGCTTCCAGCCTGCTGTGGGTCAGCGTCCCCGTGGCCAATATCACCACGGGCAACACAGTTCTCGATGCGGAACTGCGCAGTGCGGAATGGCTCGACAGCGACCGGTTTCCGATGATCACGCTCGAAGGTCGCAGCTATCGCGCAATGGATGACGGGGCGGTCGAGATACATGCGGAGCTCGATCTCCACGGCGTCACCCGGCCGGTCGTCATCGAAGCGCGCTTCGTCGGCGGCGGCGCGAACCCCAAGAACGGCCTGTATACGATCGGGTTCGACGTGCGCGGAAGCATTCGGCGGGGCGAATTTGGGGTTAATGCATTGCCGCTCATCGGTAACGAGCTGGGCCTCATCATCAGCGCCGCACTGGAACTGAAGCAGCCGGCTGAAGCACGCCAGGATAAGGGAGCGAAAAGCCAATGAACATCAACGATAGCGACATCGATCAACTCTCAGCCGCCGAGACAGCCAGGCTGGTGCGCAGTGGTCAACTAACCCCGACCGAATCGCTGGAGGCGGCAATCGCACGCATCGAGCGCCGCAATCCTTCACTGAATGCCTTCGTCCACCTGGGTTTCGAGGACGCGCGCGCGAGCGCCCGTCGCCTTGAGCAGCAACTTGTTCGTGGCGAGGACCTTGGCCCACTTGCAGGCGTGCCAACGGCAATCAAGGACCTGTTTGGTCTGTACCCCGGGTGGCCGGCGACGATTGGCGGTATCGAGGCGTTCAAGGACACAAAAGCCGACACGCTCAGTGTGTTCCCGGAGAGGATGCAGCAAGCAGGCGCCATTGTCCTTGGGATGACCAACAGCCCGGTGTTCGGCTACCGCGGCACGTGTGACAACAAGCTGTTCGGTCCTACACGCAATCCGTTCGACCTGTCTCGCAATAGCGGCGGCTCGTCCGGCGGCAGCGCGGCCGCCGTCGCTGACGGCATGCTGGCCATTGCTGGCGCTAACGACGGCGGCGGCTCGATCCGCATCCCGGCGGCCTGGTGCGGCGTGGTTGGCTTCCAGCCGTCGCAGGGCGTCGTGCCGCAAACGGCGCGACCGGATGCCTTCGACCATGTTGCACCCTTTATCTATGATGGTCCCGTCGCACGCACGGTGGAGGATGCAGCACTGGCACTGTCGGCTTTGTCGGGTTATGACGCGCGCGACCCACTTAGCGCGAGCGGTCGAATCGACTGGATGGCGCAGCTGCACCGCCCAATGACGCATATGCGCGTCGGACTGTCGGTGACCTTGGGCGGCTTTCCTGTCGAGCCTCAGGTTCGCCTGGCGATTGAACAGGCAGCCTTGGCGTTCGAGGCGATGGGCGCCCAGGTCTCGCTGGTCGACTTTCCACTACGCCAATCGCAGCATGAACTGAGCGCGTTGTGGTGCCGGCTGGTCGGTACGCGCATGCTGGCCGGTGTGGAAGGCATGCGCCGGCAGGGCATCGACTTGCTCAGCGACCCTACGGTGCTGCCTGGTGCGATTCGCAATTCAATCGAGCAGGCGCGCAGCATGTCACTGTCCGATATTCAGGCAGCCCAGCAAGTGCGCACCGGTGTCTACGACGCGTTTGAGGCCACGTTCACGGAAGTGGACATCCTCCTGGCGCCAACGGTGGCCTGCGTCGCAGTCAAGAACGGCCCACGCGGCGAGACGGTGGGACCGGCGGCGATCAACGGGGAGCCGGTCGACCCGCTCATTGGCTGGGCGCCGACCTACCTGACCAATTTCAGCGGACACCCTTCAGCGTCGGTACCTGCCGGTATGGTCGACGGCCTGCCTGTCGGTTTGCAGATCATTGGACGCCGTCGCGGTGACGCCGACGTGATGGCTGCCTGCGCCGCGTTCGAACGTGCCCGGCCGTGGGCTTCGACCTATGCGATTGCGCGTGACCGGCCCCTGGGGCCGGGCCGTTAACACGTGTTGCCATCCTGCTGACGCAATACAGGAATGCCGGCTCAATGTGGGAGACAAGATGGAACGAGGAATCGCATGCATCAAGGGCGCGTCGGAGCGGGTGGACATCGAAGTCGATGGCCACCTGATGGCCGCCGATGCGTCAGCAAGCGCGACCAGCGTGGCGCCGAGCCAGTACGGGCTTTTGCTTGCCAGCCTGGCCGCGTGTACGGCGCTGA
>DASWTB010000414.1:0-18111 GCA_036402315.1 Pseudoduganella sp.
AGCGCCTGCCGCTGATGATCTCGGGCACCGTGACCGACGCCTCCGGACGCATCCTGTCCGGCCAGACCGTGCCGGCTTTCTGGAACTCGGTGCGCCACGCCAGGCCGCTGACCATTGGCCTGAACTGCGCGCTGGGCGCGACCCTGATGCGTCCTTACGCCGAAGAGCTGTCGCAGATCGCCGATACCTTCGTCTGTATCTACCCGAATGCGGGCCTGCCCAACCCGATGAGCGACACCGGCTTCGACGAGCTGCCGGAAGACACGTCGCGCCTGCTGCGCGAGTTCGCCGACGCCGGCTTCATCAACGTGGCCGGCGGCTGCTGCGGCACCACGCCCGATCACATTGCCGCTGTGGCCAAGCTGCTGTCGACCGCCACGCCGCGCGCCCTGCCCCACGTTCCTGTCGCGCAGCGCCTGTCCGGCCTGGAGCCGTTCACCATCGACGACGATTCGCTGTTCGTCAACGTGGGCGAGCGCACCAACGTGACCGGCTCCAAGGCCTTCGCGCGCATGATCCTGAACGAGCAGTACGACGAGGCGCTCTCCGTTGCGCGCCAGCAGGTTGAAAACGGCGCACAGATCATCGATATCAACATGGACGAGGCGATGCTGGATTCCCAGGCCGCCATGACCCGCTTCCTGAACCTGATCGCGTCCGAACCGGATATCTCGCGCGTGCCGATCATGATCGACTCCTCCAAATGGTCGGTCATCGAAGCAGGCCTGAAATGCGTGCAGGGCAAGGCAGTGGTGAACTCGATCTCGCTGAAGGAAGGCGAAGAGGAATTCATCCGCCAGGCGAAGCTGTGCCGCCGCTACGGCGCTGCCGTGATCGTGATGGCCTTCGACGAAACCGGCCAGGCCGACACCTACGCACGCAAGATCGAAATCTGCGCCCGTGCCTACAAGGTGCTGACCGAGAAGGTGGGCTTCCCGCCGGAAGACATCATCTTCGACCCGAATATCTTCGCGGTCGCAACCGGTATCGAAGAGCACAACAACTACGCGGTGGACTTCATCGAAGCCACGCGCTGGATCAAGAACAACCTGCCGCACGCGAAGATTTCCGGTGGCGTGTCGAACGTGTCGTTCTCCTTCCGTGGCAACGACCCGGCACGTGAGGCGATCCACACCGTGTTCCTGTACCACGCCATCAAGGCCGGCATGACCATGGGTATCGTCAACGCCGGCATGATCGGCGTCTACGACGACCTGCCGGCCGAACTGCGCGAGCGCGTGGAAGACGTGGTGCTGAACCGCCGCGAAGACGCCACCGAGCGCATGATCGAATTCGCCGCGACGCTGAAGGGCGGAGCCAAACAGGAAGCAGCCAACCTGGAATGGCGCAATGCGCCGGTCGAGAAGCGCCTGGCGCACGCGCTGGTGCACGGCATTACCCAGTTCATCACCGAAGACACGGAAGAAATGCGCCAGCAGGTGTTCAACAGCGGCGGCCGCCCGATCAACGTGATCGAAGGCCCGCTGATGGACGGCATGAATATCGTCGGCGACCTGTTCGGCCAGGGCAAAATGTTCCTGCCGCAGGTGGTGAAATCTGCGCGCGTGATGAAGCAGGCCGTGGCCCACCTGATTCCTTACATCGAGGAAGAGAAGAAGGCGGAAGAAGCGCGCACCGGCATCGTGGCCAAGCCGAAGGGCAAGATCGTCATTGCGACCGTGAAGGGCGACGTGCACGACATCGGCAAGAACATCGTGTCCGTGGTCCTGCAGTGCAATAACTTCGAAGTGGTGAATATGGGCGTGATGGTGCCGGCGTCGGAGATCCTGGCGAAAGCCAAGGCCGAGAACGCCGACATTATCGGCCTGTCAGGCCTGATCACGCCGTCGCTGGAAGAAATGGCCCACGTCGCGAAAGAGATGCAGCGCGACGAGCACTTCCGCATGCTGAAGATCCCGCTGCTCATCGGCGGCGCAACCACCAGCCGCGCCCACACCGCGGTGAAAATCGCGCACAACTACGAAGGCCCGGTGGTATATGTGCCGGATGCTTCGCGTTCCGTGTCGGTGGCGCAGTCGCTGCTGACCGACGAGCAGCGCGGCAAATTCGTGGAAGAACTGGACCACGACTATGCCCGCATCCGCGAGCAGCACGCAAACAAGAAGGCGCTGCCAACCGTATCGCTGGAAGCCGCGCGCGCCAACAAGGCCAAGCTGGAATTCGCGCCGGTGCGCCCGAAGTTCGTCGGCCGCCGCGTATTCAAGAATGTCGACCTGGCGGCGATTGCCGAATACATCGACTGGGGTCCGTTCTTCCAGACCTGGGACCTGGCCGGCCCCTTCCCTGCCATCCTGACCGATGAAGTGGTGGGCGAGGCGGCTTCCAAGGTGTTCGAGGAAGGCAAGGCGCTGCTGAAGAAGATCATCGAAGGCCGCTGGCTGACCGCCAATGGCGTGATCGCGCTGCTGCCTGCGAATACCGTCAACGAAGACGACATCGAGATCTACACCGACGAGTCGCGCTCGGAAGTGGCCTTCACTTACTACGGCCTGCGCCAGCAGGGCCTGAAGCCCGTGATCGATGGCGTGCAGCGCCCGAACCAGTGTTTGTCGGACTTCATCGCGCCGAAGGATTCGGGCAAGCAGGACTACATCGGCATGTTTGCGGTGACTGCGGGCCTGGGCATCGAAAAATATGAGAAGCGCTTTGAAGATGCGCATGACGATTATTCGTCGATCATGCTGAAGGCGCTGGCGGACCGCCTGGCGGAGGCATTCGCGGAGTACCTGCACGAGCGCGTGCGCAAGGATCTGTGGGGCTATGCTGCCGACGAGGCCCTGAACAACGAACAGCTGATCAAGGAAGAGTACAAGGGTATTCGCCCTGCGCCTGGCTACCCGGCCTGCCCGGAGCATACCGTGAAGGCGGACGTGTTCCGCGTCCTCAACGCGAATGAGATCGGGATGGAGCTGACGGAGTCGTTTGCGATGTTCCCTGGCGCGGCGGTATCTGGCTTCTACTTTGCGCACCCGCAGTCGAAGTATTTCACAGTCGGGAAAATCAACGAGGACCAGGTGATCG
The DNA here is from genome assembly GCA_036402315.1 of Pseudoduganella sp. GTDB lineage: Bacteria > Pseudomonadota > Gammaproteobacteria > Burkholderiales > Burkholderiaceae_D > Rugamonas. The sequence goes on from DASWTB010000414.1 coordinate 3,043, forward strand.
ACATGGCAGCTCGCCGTGGCGTGGCAAAGGACCAGCTTGAGCGCTGGCTGGCGCCGAACCTTTAAAAGCCGAGGCTCAGGCGTGGCACAACGGAGGCTGCCAGTCAGGCAGCCTCCGCCCCTTTGCGAAAGTTCGAAGAGTTTTAAGTTTCGTAGCTCAGTACAAACAGCCCAGATCTAGTCGCCGCATCAAAGATGGGCTGGGCAGCTTCCCTGGTTGTGAAATACAAGATGTTTGTATCATCCCACGCGGCGGCGTATATGCATCCTAGTTCAGGCAAGATCAAGAACTGCGAGGGAGACTTTCTCGCATTGAACTTTGAATGCTTGACCAAGCCATCCCGAGACGTGTAGCGCCTCAGTACCAATTTAGCTTTGTTTGGCCAGCGTCCTCGATATCTAACCGTGAAAGCCGGAGTAATGTCAAAAACTGCGGCCCAATGAGCCTCCAACTTTCGGTCGCGATTGACTCGCTCCGGGCCATTAAAGCAATCCATCAGATGCCACTCTGATTCATCACGGAGCCAATGGTCAAAGATGGAAATTGCGACCCTTTGCATTCCGCCATCCGAGTGTTTTTCCAATACTGCTTCCAAGAGCGGAAATTGCCGATGAATGGACTGAGCTTCCGCATCGGAGACACGCGACAATATTTTCATGATGGGGACTTCAAAGAAACTCACATCGATTCGTGTGGCTGCAAATGGCCAATTTGAGGCATCCACTAAATCTCAGAGGACTGACGAACAGCCGTTTCGTACTGCAAAGGCTCGAAACGGAACGGCCCTATTTCTTCAAATATCAAAGGATCTTCATAGCCGTTCTCGTAGGTGAATTCTGACCAAATCACTTCATCATCGCGCCTCTCCACCATCACCGAAAATCTTCCACATCCGATATCGCCGCATTCTGGACAAATATATATGCCGACCCGACGTCGCTGAGAGCTTGTGTCAACCTCGAGCAAGAGCTCACTTAAGGCTTGCGCTTTGGCTTCAGCGAAACCGTGTACGAAACAGCCCATGAAGTCGCCATGCCCGCCACTCATCGTAACAAGACGGGCTAAAAGCGATTCACCGTCCAACAAGAAATCTGCGGAATCGCGCTGTACTGTAGTGGCTCCATTGACTGCGCTTCCAGGGCGATGCAGGTTGGCGTGGCTCAGCTTCGCAAAGGACATCAATAAATCTCGTTTCAGGTTCGAAGAAGTTTCGTTCCACAGGCCGCCTGTGGCCGGCTCCAGCCCACAACTTACTTGGACGTTATTCTAAGAAGTCCACTGGCACACTTCTGATATAAATCTTCGCTTGGGAGACTAGGTTTTCCCACTCGGCCTGGGGCCTGCCGTCAATACCGTTCTCGGTTAACGTTTTCTCAAGCAGATCCGCAAGCCCCCAAATGGCCCTCCGTTCGTCTTCAGAAAGCGACTCATTTGATCTCAAATCCGAGAACTTGTTGGCCATCACCTCCCACGCCAACAGGAGATGGCCAAGAGTGATCTTGACTGGCACTTCTTTGGAGAAATCTTCCGTGTTCATGATAAGCATTTCAGTAAATTTGGCGAGGGTCAGCTACTGGCCGACATCAGTCCGCCTTCGATACTTCCCGCACGGCTTCCAGCCAATCTTCCCATATCGCAGGGTCTGCGGGGCGACCATCCGCGAACACGTCTTTACTCATACTCCCTAGAAGGGAGCCAATGTCATCTGCGCCGGTCAACGCGTAGTACCTTTCGAGAAACCGGAACATGACTTTGAAGCCCAGCTCTGGGTCGAATTCTTCCATCAGCTTTACTTTCTTTTATTTGCAAAGTCCGCTCCTGGTCGTTAGCCGCGCTGCTCGTTCGGAGGCGATAGAGTAGTTCGCCCAGTTCCCATCGCCTCCTGCTCACCCATTTCAACAGGATTTGCGCCAGATGCATTGATTTCAAATCACTGGGCTGCCTCTTCCGGGGCAGATCCTGCTTTACCGAGTTTGGGCGCGGAAGCGCCAGATCGCCAGCGCTCCAAACAGCAAGGCAAAGGCCAGCTGCACGCCTGCAGTCTGCAGCGCCACATCCATCCCCAGCCCGCGCCAGGTCATGGCATCCAGCCCATCCACCGCCCAGCGCGTCGGCACAATAACGGTCAGCTGCTGCATCCACGCCGGGAAGATAAACGTCGGCACCCAGGCTCCACCCAGCATCACCAGGATCAGGGTAGCAAACACCGCCAGCCCGCGCGCCGCTTCCGGCGTCTTGCCAAACGCAGCGATCAGCAGACCAAACGAAGCCGTCATCAGCGCAAACGCCACCACGACCAGCGCGAATCCCGCCACATTGGTAATCTGCACCTTAAACATCAGCATCGCAGCAAGGAAGATCGCCACCATCAGCCCCGCCGCGATCATGGCGCCCGACAGCGCGCGCGACAGCAACACCTGAGACATTGTGATCGGAGCCGCCAGCAAGCGGTTCCAGATCCCCATGCGGCGCGCCAGCAAAATGCCGATGCCCAGATCAATCCCCATGAACAGGATGAACTGCACGCCCATGCCCGCAAACGCATGCGCGTAGCCGTTGTACTTCGGCCCCGAACTGAGTGCTTCGTCTTTGGTGGTAAAGGGCACGCTCATGCCAACGCCACCGCCTAATTCCTTCACCGGTTTGGCAGCCTCGTGTTCCTGGAACTTCTTCAGGCTGCCCAGCAAGCCAACCAGAGCCTCCTTATCCCCGCTGGCTGGAGACGCCTCCAGTTTTTTCAGGCTGTCGTCGGTGAACTTGGCACCCGAAGCGCCGCCGCCCATCACCTCGCCCGTCACGCCCTGCATGACATGCTGCGTCAGCAAGCCCTTCACCATCGCCAGCACGGTCGATTGCGAAGGGTCGTAATACACCGGCAGCTCCGGCTTGCTGCCAGGCTCGAACAGGGACTTGCCCGCCGCATCGCCAAAACCGGCCGGGATGACTACGGCCACCATCAGCTTGCCGGCACGGACTTTCTCCTGCGCTTCCTGCAGGTTCAATTCCCTAACCGTCAAATTGGCATCGGCCTTCAGGGCATCGCCGACCTTGCGGCCAATCATGCTGCTATCCTGCTGCACCAGGCCGATCTCGATCTTGCTGGTATTGCCGCCGCCCGAGCCGCCAAACAGCGAACCAAAGAAGGCCGCCAGCACGATCGGCATCAGCAGGTTAAGCATCAGCGCGCGCTTGTCGTTCAGGTAGAGGATCAGGTCCTTGCGGATCATTGCAATCATTGCTGTCATCGGAATTCCTTAGTCGCGCAAGGTGCGGCCGGTCAGGGAAAGGAAGATATCTTCCAGCTTGGTGCGGGCGGTGGCGAAATGGGCCAGCGTGTGGCCTTGCTCGTCCAGCCAGCGCAGCACGGGCGCCGCGTGGGCCGCATCGTGCAGGCTGATGTCCAGCGCAACGCCATCGCGGCGCACGCCGGCTACGCCCGGCAAGCCCGCCAGCGAGGCGACCAGCAATTCGGCCGGCAGGATAGCGGTATCTGCCAGCTCCACCTGGAGCGCAGCTTGCGTCGGCAGGCGGCGATACAGCTCCGCCGGCGGCGCATCCGCCAGCACTTTGCCGTGGTCGATGATCACGATGTGGTCCGCCAGCCGTTCGACTTCCTCCATGTAATGGCTGGTGTAGATCAAGGAGCGGCCCTGTGCCTTCAACGCTTCCAGCGTATCAAAGATGGCGTTGCGGCTTTGCGGGTCCACGCCTACGGTAGGTTCATCGAGGATCAGCAACTGCGGGTCATGCAGCAGCGCCGCAGCGATATTCAGGCGGCGCTTCATGCCACCCGAGAAGGTGGATGGCTTGTCCTTCGCGCGGTCCGACAAACCCACCAGCGCCAGCACTTCTTCTGCGCGCTTGTTCAACGCAGCGCCCTTCAAGCCATACAGTGCGCCGAACAGCTTGAGGTTTTCGATTGCCGGCAGCTCTTCGTACAAGGCCAGGTCCTGCGGCACTAGCCCCAGTTTCTGCTTGGCCGCGCTGGCACCCTGCACCACCGGCTCGCCGTCCAGCGTAACGCTGCCTGCGTCCGGCTTGATCAAGCCACAGATCATGCTGACCGTGGTCGACTTGCCGGCCCCGTTCGGTCCCAGCAGACCGACAGTCTGCCCGCGCTGGACCTGGAACGAAACGCCGTCCACCGCGCGCCGCTCGCCAAAAGACTTGCTCAACCCACTGACACTTAACACTCTTCGTCCTCCAGAATAAAAAAAACGGCGCCGCAACCGCGGCGCCGCTATCGGTGCGCACACCTCTACAGGGCGTATCGCACCACGTTGTCACTCCATTCAAATGCCGACATTTCCAGTTCCACCAGCTCCTCGGTCGAAATAGCGAGATCCGCCAGTGCAGGAAGAATGCGGGTATCCATGTCTTCCAGGCGCTCAATGCATTCGGCCAGCTTGAGCAGGTCGCCAAAGAAACCGCCGCGGAACATCAGCGCTTCGCCGACCTCATCGCCCATCGGGATCTGGGCCAGGATTTCCTTCATCGGTATGCCGAACAGCGTATCCATCAGCGACATGATGCCGACGGTGAAGGCGATATCGGCCACATGGCGATGCGCCGGGCGCAATTTGGTGGCCAGCAGTTCCAGCAGGCGGCCGCGCGTGGTGGCCAGCATCAGCAACGGCGTCATCGAGTGGCCGCGCTTGCCCGGCTCCGCGTACAGCATGATCTGCAGCCAGCGCTGCAACTGGCGGCGGCCCAGGATGTGCACCGCCTGGCTCAGCGAATCGATGCGCTGGCGCGCGCCAACGGCCGGCGTATTCACCAGGCGCAGCAGGTTCAGCGCCAGCGACACGTCCTTCTTGATGGCGCGCTCGATCTCGGCGTTGTCCGCATCCGAGGTCACCAGGGTCATCAGCTCCATCACCGCCATCTGCGATGGCGACAGCTTCTTGCCGCTCATGATGACCGGCTTGGCGAAGTAATAGCCCTGGAAATAATCGCAACCCAGGTCCAGGCAGTTCTTGAATTCGTCGCGGTTCTCTACCTTGCAAGCCACTAGCTTCTTGCCGTCCTGCTTGATGCGCTGCGCCAGCCTGGCCAGACCATCCAGCGGCATGTCGCGCATCGACAGCTTGACGTATTCCACCATCGGCATCAGCGCAGGCAGTTGCGGCGAATCGGGATTGAGGTCGTCCAGCGAGAAGCGGAAACCGTGGCTGACCAGCTCCGACATGCGCGACAGCACAGCCGGCGCCAGGCTGCTGGCAGCGCTCACTTCCAGCACCAGCTTTTCGCGCGGCAGGAAGCCGAAGATATCGCTCAGGATCGCGTCCGAATCGACGTTGACGAAGCCGATGGCATCGCCAATGGTGCGCTCCAGGCCCAGTTGCGCGGCGTGCGCGACTACCGCAGCGGTAGCGGAGAGGGCTGAAGTATTGATGTTGGCCGGCCCAACCGGAGCGTTGCGAAAAAGCAACTCGTAACCGAACAAGGCCTGGTTCCGGTCCAAGATCGGCTGCCGGCCCAGATAAAATTCGCGAACTTTCAGGCTCTGGGAGGCCGCATCGTTGCTGGAAAGGTCGATCATAGGGAAATTCCTGACGTGTCCTGCCATTTTGGCATCAAATCATGCCGATGTCTGTTAAATTTTCTCGAAGTCCCGCTTCTGCGGCAGGCCGTCCACAAAGCACTTCATCTCGCCCGGCAGGAAGGCCGTCCATTGCTCATTAGTAGTTAATGGCTGGGTGACGATCACGGCTACGCGGTCGTTCGGCGTGGTGACCTGCGAGAAATCCACGCTGACATCTTCATCCGACAGCTTGGCCGTATCGAAAGGGTACTGGCGCACGATGTAATGCAGGTGGGTCGAGCAATGCGCGAACAGCACGCGGCCGTCGGAAAGCATCATGTTGAAAGTGCCATGTGCGGCAATTCTGCGCACGGTCTTTTCGATCTGCGCACGCAGTATCGGCAGCGGCGGGCAGGTATCGCCGAATCGCTCGCTCAACTCCTGCAGGATCAGGCAGAAGGCTTGCTCGCTGTCGGTCGTGCCAACCGGGCGGAAAGGCCCGTGCAGCACCGGCGCGAATTCCTTCAGGTCGCCGTTATGGGCGAACACCCAGTAGCGGCCCCACAGCTCGCGCACGAAGGGATGGCAGTTCTCCAGCATGACCTCGCCTTGCGTGGCCTTGCGGATATGCGCGATCACGTTCTTCGACTTGATCGGGTAGTTCTTGATCAGCTCCGCGATCGGCGAATGGATCGCGGCCTGGTGATCGACAAAATGGCGCACGCCGGCGCCCTCAAAAAAGGCGATGCCCCAGCCGTCATGGTGGGTATCGGTCTGCCCGCCGCGCAGGGCGAAGCCGGTGAAACTGAACACAATGTCAGTCGGGACATTGCAGTTCATCGCTAATAATTGGCACATCCCTCAACTTTAACAGTTTGCTGGAGCTATGCAATGTCAAAGGTCCGGCTTGCGCCAGGGAGAGCAAGTTCAATTCGCACCATTGACGAGAAGCCAGCCAATAAAAGAGAGTGCGCCGACAAATGCAATCGACGACGCCTCCCACTTGTCGAATGGAGCGATACGGCGCGCGAAGGCAGCTGCAGCAACAAAGCCACCGAATATCACACAATCGAAAATAACCACGAGGACTGCGAGCCAAAAGCCACCCTGCTCCAAAGTGAGCAAGGCATGCAGAAGCGCTAATGCCGATAAACCAAGCGTAAAGGAAATTATTGAGCTCGCCAGCTGCGAGAGGCGCTCTTCGAGATGAGCCACTGAGGACTCAAGGCGGTGCAACGGAATACCAAACTCGCGCAACAACGTCGACGCCGTTGAAATCACGATCAACCCAATGAATACCAGCGTGAAGGCATTGAAGGAGACGAAATCTGAGAATAGCTCCATTGGCCACGCTTTCCCCTTCGCGACCCCGAGTGAGCCAAGCTTGAACTGCCAAAGCATCAGCAAACCAACGAGTGCACCGCACGCGCCGAAGAAAGAGATGTCCTTCCTGATTTCAACCAGCAAACGTTTCACGATCACTTCGAGTTCTTTAGTCATAGTGAAGAAAGGATAAGAGATTGCCGGTAAATTATTCGTTCCTGCCCAATAGCTGACAAGCCTGAGCGACCATTCTCCTGATAATTTCCGCAGCCGGCGGTGCGTCCTGAATGATGCCCGAGACTTCTCCCATCAGCACTCCGGAGTTCTCGGCATCGCCCGCCCTGAACGCATCCCAGAAGCGTTCGAACTCGACATCGATCGACTTCTCCAGTTCGCGCTCGCGTCCATGCCATTTTGCGACAAAGCCGTTCTTCAACACACGCACCACGAATTCCGCATTGGGCCAGTGACGCTTGCGCGCCACATCGACCGAGTTGGACTTCACGGTCGAATCGCCGTCCGCGCGGATGATCGCTTGCCGTAAGCCTTCCGGCGCCTCCGATTCGAGCGCAGCGATGAATCGCGTGCCAACCAGCACGCCATCGGCACCCAGCATCAGTGCCGCTGCAAGTCCGCGGCCATCGCCAACGCCGCCGGCCGCCACCAGCACGGTATCCGGCGAATGCTTCGCCAGGTAGTCGGCCGCTTCGGGCACCAGTGTGAACACACCGCGAAGTCCACTGTGGCCGCCCGCCTCGCAACCTTCGGCAACGATGATATCGGCGCCGGCATCGACCGCCTCGCGCAGGTATTTCATGCCCTGCACCTGGCAGATCAGCGGCACGCCTTGCGCCTTGATGATCGACGCATGCGGTTCAAGCGCGCCAAACGACAACATCAGTGCGGCCGGCCGCTTGGCCAGCACCTGCTCGAGCAGCGACGGATCGCGCGCCATCGACCAGGTGATGAAGCCGCAGCCAACGCGCGCACCGTTCGCCGCCGCGAACTGCCTGTCGATCCATTCGGCATCACCGTAGCCTGCCCCGATGATGCCGAGACCGCCTGCATTGGTCACCGCCGCCGCCAGCCTGCCGCCGGCCATGACACCCATAGGTGCCAGCAGGATGGGATGCTCGATACCGAGCTTCTCTGTCAACCTGGTTTTCAGTTCCAAGCGTTCACCATCACGTAGTAGCCATCCGGGTCACGAAGCGCAAACTCCCTCGTGCCCGTACTGGGATTAACACTTGGCTCTTCCTCGAGCTTTGGCGTCAGGCTGCGCGCCCGGATCAGCGCCTCGTCAAAGTCGTCGACGCGGAAGAACAGCAACAGCCCATTGCCGGGCTGCGAACTGCCGGGGCTCGCAAGCGTAGGATGATCGTGCGCTCCCCATTGGTGAAGACAGAGCAGCACCGTTCCATCTCCGTCCAGGACCTGCCCGAAGAATGCATGAGCCGGCACGGTCTTGGGCTGGCCAAACAAGGCCTGGTACCAATTGAAGCTGTGCGCGACGTCGGCGACGCCAATGATTGTCCAGGTTCGCTTCATAGAAACCTCCTCAGACTATCTAACGCGTGTATTTGGGCGGCCCCAGAGGGATGCGAGACGAATGCATTCGCCATCGCTCGGAAGTCCGCATCCCAGTCGGGCTGCCTCGATCTACCGCGCCTTAATCTCGCAAGTCTCGAATACTGCTTGCAGCATTTGCAGGCCCCCTTCCTTCAGCAGGTCTCATGCTGGTCCTTCAGTCTTGGGGAAAGCGACGCTCCCATAGCCCCTTCAAGCGTGGATCGCCGTCAACAAGCCTCATCACCGTCGCCATCTTCGGTGCTTCCTCGTAGAAGCGCTCGCGCCAGGGGCCAAAACGGGAGATGACGGCCACGTAGAGATCGAGCACGCTCAAGGTATCGCTCAGCAGATACCTGGGAGGGTTCAACTGCGCGTCCATGGTCCGCCAGCAGAAAGCGATACGCTCGTGGACCGAGTCTACTACATCGCGCGTGGCGCTTTGCGGCGCCCCGATCCGGCTCACGTCCGGCTTTATCCAATGTAGCGAATAGATCGCCGAGGAGACGAAAAACATCCATCGCAGGAACTGGGCGCGCATAGGGTCATCCAGCGCCGGTGACAGCTTTGCGGCAGGATGCGCGTCGGCCAGCCAGATCAGGATGGCCGCACTCTCCGTGAGGATTTCACCGCTCGGCAAAACCAGCGTTGGAATCTGCCGCATCGCGTTCTGGCTGGCCACACGGTCACGCGCAGCCTCGGACGACCAGGTTTCGCCCTCGATCAACTGGAATGGAATGCCCAGAAGCGTAAGGGCCGCCTCCACGGCAACGGAGCCGGAAGCGGCTGCACCATACAAAACGAGGTCGTGGATGTGTGGCATGTCTTAACGAAAGGTCAGTCGCAATCCAGCCCGGATCTCGCCCCGAACTTCTTCGCTTCTTCAGGTGGCTCCTTGGTCAGCAGCGCACAGGCCGTGAAATTGCCGAACATCTTCCTTTTGTGTACTCGGTATTCTTCCCGTCAGATACCGCAACCTTCATGGCATAGTCCGGCGTTCCGGGTGCTGGTGCGGATGCCAGCCGAAGGAAATTGTCCAGGGTCGAGCGTGCCTTGCCGAAAGCGCCCCATCGCAGGATCGTCTGACGGCACGAAGGAGAGTTCATCACGCTCCGCTTTCTTGATCGGGGTTTGAGCACCGGCGTTCGGGATTGCCAGCGCGGCAGCGAGCAGTGCCAATACGGTAAGTCGTTTTGTCATTTTTGAGTTCACGATTCCTGATTTTCGAAGTTAAGCTCGATGCCATTTCCCGCCGGGTCAGTGATGAAAATTTGCAGTTGCTGCGTTGCCGGAACGACCGCAACCCGATACTTGATGCCTCGCGCAGCAAGTTTACTCTCATACGCCGCACGATTAGTGCAACGGAAAGCTGCATGGTCAAACGTGCCGGTTGGTTGCGCCGGACGATTTTCATCCGGTCCCGCTTCGGACAAGTGCAGCACTGCCTGTTCGCCAGCATAGAGCCAATAGCCAAAGCTGCGAAACGGCGGCCGATGGCCGACAGCGAGCCCGACTACGTCGCAATAGAAGTCGCGCAATTCATCAAGCAATGCCCGTGACGCACGCAGGTTATAGTGACTAAATCCGATGGTTGGCATGTTGTTGGCTGTACTGCCTGTAAATTTGCTGTTTCTGGCTTTTGGCAGTTAGTTGAGGAAGGCATCCGACGGACTACATAATGCCGCTTAACTTTGCTTGGAGTTGATTGCCTCCTCATCGAGTTCGGCCAGGCGAGATTCAATGCTTTCGCGATTGAGATGAGGTTGGAGGATTGGCCAGTACCGTACAGAGATGTCTTGGAAGCTAAAGATGCCTTGGACCACCCCTAGAACGAAGGCAATAAGAACAGCAATAATCGAATCCTCCGCGAGCCCCGACTTGAACAGTGCAAAGAAGATCAAGGCAACGACAATCGAATTCATGACAGTAAACCATCGGCTCTGGAGTACACCACGAGGGCCGCGATCAAAATTCCGCAACGTTACGGCCAGGTATTTTTTTTCGTCAGATGTGTTCATGCGTGCGGCACCGTCTTGTTGGCATTTTTATAAAGCGCAACTATGCCAGCTAAACAAGCTTTGAACAATCACCAGGGAGAGGAAAAACGGGCAGCGCTGACATGGCTGCCCATGGTAGAGCAAGGAAACGCTCCACGGAAGGATGCAACAGAACTTAATGCAGCAGCACCGGTTGACTCATCAGTGCTTCGTAGTTGCCCAGGAAATCATCGATCTCTTCCATGGTGGGCTCACTGGCAATCAATTCGTTAACGTCGCGGCGGAAGTTCTGCGCCATGACCCCGGCAATGAAGATTTCACGTTTGCCGCCTTTGTCGACAATCTCGTAGCCGCCGAAGCGCAAGGCTTCCAGGCTGCGGTCCGCGCCAAATTCGACAACACTGTATTGCTCGCTGTTGTATATGAGGTTCATATGGCTTCCTTCACAGTTCCGTTTCCAAACCGAGATGGGGCTGTCCTAGCCATTTTCAAGCGTTCAGTACCGGCTCCAGGCGCAGCAGGGCGTCGTAAGGGGCCGTGGCAAGCATGGCGCGCAGGCGATCCACGTGAGTGGCATCGGCCAGGCTGATAAAGAGCTGCGCCGGGGGACGGCGCAAGAGACGATTCAATGTAACACGTAAGACAAGGTTGCCGGCGCAGCATAGGCAGCCGGGGGCGATGCGGTGAACCTGCGGCTGCCATGCCACCGGGTCACTTTCATCATACACCAAAGGAGAATTACCGTCGGCCAAACCTTCAAGGATGATGGCCGTGGCGACGCCAGGCGACAAAACGGCCGCAATCGCGTTCTCACGCGCTGCGGCCGTCGGGCCTGTTACCAGGGTGGTCAGGATCAAGCTTGAACCGTCAAGCCTGGTTCTTTTTCGACAGCTTGCCGGGCTCCACGCCCAGTTGCTTCAGCTTGCGGTACAGGTGGGTGCGTTCGAGCCCGGTCTTTTCGGCCACGCGGGTCATGCTGCCGCCTTCGCGGCCCAGGTGGTGTTCGAAGTACATGCGCTCGAAGGCGTCGCGTGCTTCGCGCAACGGCAGGTCGAACGACAGGTTGAAGATCGGGTTGTCGCCGTTGACCGCACGCGCCATGCCCATATTGTGGGCCACCGGTTGCTGCGTCACCTGCGCCTGGCCAAAGCTGGTTTCTTCGACCGGCGCCGGCATCACCGGACGGGTCGCCATCACCGGCGCTCGCACGGCTTCCTGCGCGCGGCTCAGGCCAGCCTGCACGGCCTTGAGCAGCTTTTGCATCGCAATCGGCTTTTCCAGGAAATTCATGGCGCCGATGCGGGTCGCCTCCACCGCGGTGTCAATGGTCGCGTGACCGGACATCATGATGACCGGCATGGTCAGCAAGCCATCGCGCTGCCATTCCTTGAGCAGCGTTACGCCGTCCGTGTCCGGCATCCAGATGTCGAGCAGGACCAGGTCGGGCGCCCCGCCAGCGCGGGCCTGGCGCGCCTGCTGGGCGTTCTCCGCCAGCGTCACCGCGTGGCCTTCATCGCCCAGGATTTCCGAGAGCAACTCCCGGATGCCCATTTCATCATCAACTACGAGAATGTTTGCCATGTATCCCTTGCCCCTTCCCTCATTTTTATCGCTCTCTACGCAGGCATTCTATACCTGTCGGCGCGACAATGATTTTATTAGTCCAACAATATTATGCCAACTACACCGGCGCCAACTTTAACAGCAAAATCAGTACCGACGCACCACTACTATCGTCACGGTTCTGGATGTCGATCCGCCCCCCATGTTCCTCGATAATCTTTTTCACCATTGCCAGGCCCAACCCGGTGCCCTTGGCCTTCGTCGTCACGTACGGCTCGAAGGCATTGGCCAGGATCTTCGGCATGAAGCCGGGGCCATTGTCCGAGATTGAGAGGCGCACTGCAATACGCGTGCCGCCGTCCGCGCTTTGGTAGATGATGCCCTCCGTGACCACGTCGATGCGCGGCTCGGCGTCGGCAGGAGGATGCTCCTGCAGCGCGTCCTGCGCATTCTGCAGCAGGTTGTGGATCACCTGGCGCAATTGCGTGTCGTCGCCCAGGATCATGGGCAGGGCCGGCGCCAGGTTGGCGTGGATGATATCGTTGCCCTCCCCGCTGACGTACAGGTGCAGGATGTCTTCGACCAGGGTATTCAGGTCGAGCGGCTGCAGCACGGCAGGCGGGGTGCGGGCGTAATCGCGGAAGTCGTCGACCATGCGTTTCATGGCGGCGACCTGGTTGACAATGGTGGTGGAGGCTTTGTTGAGCAATTCCACATCGGGGCCCGCCAGCTTGGATTCAAGCTTCATCTGCAGGCGTTCGGCTGACAGCTGGATAGGCGTCAGCGGGTTCTTGATTTCATGGGCCAGCCGGCGCGCCACTTCGCCCCAGGCGATCGAACGCTGGGCCGAGATCACGTCGGTGATGTCGTCGAACACGACGATGTAGCCGCTGCCGGTTTCCAGCGGCAAGCGCGAGCCGCGGGTCAGCAGGATCAGCTCATGCTCTTCCGCGCTGCCCGGTGGGCGCGGGATCTCGATCTGGCGCTGCCAGTGCAGGCGCTGCAGGTTGCGGCCAGCCGCGGTCTGGGCCGACTGTGCCGAGAAGGCATTGATGATGGCGGCGGCGAATTCCTGCATGCCCTCCACTTCGGCCAGCGGCTGGCCGATCAGCGTGACGCCGGCATGCTGCAGGATGCGCTCGACCGAGTCGTTGCAGGTGACCAGGCGGAATTCGGAGTCCAGCACCATCACGCCTGCGGACATGTTGGCCAGCACCGATTCCAGGTGGGCCTTGGCGTTCTGCAGGGCGATGCGATTGCGTTCGACAGCGCTGCGCGCTTCGGACAGCTGGCGCGTCATGGTGTTGAAGGACTGGGTCAGCGTGCCCAGTTCGTCGGAGCTGGCCACGATCGGGCGCGGCGACAGGTCGCCTTCGGCCACGGCGCGGGTACCTTCAGCCAGCAGCAGCAGCGGCTGCGCCAGATCGTTCGCGATCAGGAAGGCGGCGGCAATCGCGCCGAACACTGCCAGCAGCAGGGTCAGGGTCAGCGTCTCGATATACATCTTGCGCAGGCCGACGCGGGCCACGAAGCGCTCCTTGTATTCCGAGAAGGCGGTACGCAGCATTTCACCATTGCTGGCCAGCTTTTGCGGCACCGCCTGGATGATCTGCAGGTAGCGCGGCGCCAGGTGGGCGCCGGACGGCTGCACCGGGTCCGGAATGGCCATCAGCACGCGCAGGCGCAGCACGCTGTTGGCGTCGAGCGGCGCCGGCTGCGGTGCACCGATGCGGTCGTCGCGCAATTCGCCGCCGCCTTCGTAGGCGGCGTAGGACGGTTCCTCCTTGGCCTTGTTCAGCATGACCGCCGTCGGCAAGTCCGCCGACAGGTTGATGCGGCGTTCGCCCATGGCCGAGACGATCAGCCCGCCGTCGGCGTCGACGATGATGGCGCTCTGGGTGCCGGGATGGCGGCGCACGAAACGCGCCAGCGTGGCCGGCGCGGCATAGAACGGGTCTTCAGCCAGCTGGCGCACGGTGCCGCGCGCCTGGGCTTCCAGTTCGGCCAGCGATTCGTCGAGTGCCGAGCGGCCCAGGTCCAAGCCGGCATCCAGCGCTTCCTCCACGCGCACGTTGAACCAGGAATCGATGGAGTGCGACACGAACTGCACCGACACCAGGAAGATCACCAGGCCGGGCAGCACGCCGATGGCGGCAAACAGCACCACCAGCCTGGTCATCAGGCGCGAGCCGAACTTGCCGCTCTTGTAGCGCGAGTAGAGGCGGAACAGGGACACGCCGACCAGCAGCACCAGCGCCACCGCAACGGAAGCGTTCAGGCCGAGCAGCCAGCCGTAATAGCGGTCGAAGAAACCGGAGTTATCGGAGGCCGAGGCGAGCAGGAACAGCAATATGCTGCAGATCGCTCCCGCGACGACAAACAGATACCTGAGGGCAGATGTCACTTACTCGGCCCTGTACTGGAAGGTTTTTTTGCTCGACGAGAGTCGCCACTCGCTGTTGTTGAAGGCGTTGACCTGGATCGGTTTGGGCAGGTAATCCTTGTCCATGCCCATGCGCAGGGTCACGTTATACGTTTCGCCCACCTTCAAGGCGCCGCGCGGAGCCACTACCCAGCGGGTTGGCCGGCGGATGAAAAACAGGGCTTCGTCCAGCGACTGGAAAGGCTGGGCGACGGAGCCGATGATCTTGACGTGGTACTGGCGCGTCAGCACGTCGTACCACAGCTTGTGGGTACGCTTGGCGGTGACGGCTTTTTCGTCGAACCAGTACCAGCGCGGACGGGTGAAGCTGATTTCGGTGGTGAAGTGCAGCGAGACGCCCGATTGCACGGCGTCTTCCAGGCCGTGGCTCAATTCGAAAGCGTAGTCGGCACGCAGGCGATACCCCTCTTCCGCCGCCTCGATATAGGCGCGCGTGATCTCCACCGTCTCGTCGGAGGCGTGGGCGGCGTGCGGTAACGCACACGCAAGCGTCAACAGCAACTGCCAGCAAAGGAGTCGAAAGAATCTTTGGATCACTTGCCTGGTGCTCGTTAAAAAGTCACGCATCTTTCTGGAACAATGCGTAGAACAAACCATCGTGATCCTGCTCGGCGCCGCCCAGGGGCAGCAATTGGCCGGGTGCATCGAGGCGG